>JALQUR010000356.1 GCA_023260695.1 Planctomycetaceae bacterium | reverse complement strand
AACAGCGCCGCCGCGCCAGATGACAATCGCTGTGGGAATCGACAGGTTCTCAGCAAACACCGTGAACTTGTCGGCAATGTGGTCTCCGTCCGTGTCTTCACAGATCCGAATGCGGTCGCGATTCTTTCCCAGCTCGTTGGGGTAGTCGACGGTTTCGCAGATCCACAGTCGCCCCCGTTCGTCCCAGGTCATGGAAATCGGCTTGGCGGCGAAACTGCTTTCATCAGCGTACAGTCGCAACTGTGTTCCCTGCGGAGAAACATAGTGCTTGAGCGATTCGGCGGGCTGGAGCGGAAGCTGCATTACCGTGCGCGGCTTGCCCTGTACCCCCCACTGACGACCGGGAGTGTAATTCGGGATCTTCGGACCGACGTCAACGTATTCAAATTCGTTCACGTCCTTTCGAGCTGCGGTCATCTGCGGAGCAACGAAGCGGCCCCGTGAACGAAAGTCAGGAACGACCGACGGGTCGCCACCACAGGCCCAGCGGACACCGCGTTCCACCAGATTGGAGAATCCGGGGTTTGTCCAGGTCCGCTCGTCGTGTCCCCAGGCGGTGTAAAACACGCGTCCCTTGCCGTGAGTACGAATCCAGGTCCATGGCTCCTGATCGCGGCCTTCGGCCTGATCACCTTCTGCCCGGTACTCCAGAACAGTGCGATTTTCTTCGTTGTGAAGCGTGTGGATATAAGTTTCATCCCAGCTTTCGAAGCCATTGAAGCCCTGCATGATCGGGTGGTCGGCGACTGAAATAATGGTACCGAAGACCTGTCCACCGTGACGCTGGAACTGACCGCCCATGAGTTTCACGATCTCGGGGTTGTTCCGCCAGCAGTAGGTGGCACAGTGCAACGGAATGAATCCCTTGCCATCGGCAACGAATTTCAGCACCGCGCTCGCCTGAGCATCCTCGATGCGATCGATGTTGGCATACAGCATCAGGCCGTCGAATTCCCGGAGCACATCGGCCTGCAGATCCTCCATGCGGTCGGTGTACCGCAGCGCAATTCCACGTGCTTCAAGCACCGGAGCCAGCTCCTGAAACCGCGCTTCCGGTCGATGGTGTCCATTATCACCCACGAACAGAATCTTCAGGTCGGCAGCGGAAGCCTGGCCACAGGCCAGCACGGTCAGCAGCATTACAGAAAGAGATTTATTCATTGTGAATCGCTGAATCTGCAAAAGTATGGTGATGGTTCGAATCATTCCCGTGGTGCTCAGGGCTGCATTACTGCAGGTTGCAGCGGAGCATTTTCCGGGACGGAATATTTCTGGCGGCGGAGCATCCCGGTTTTCAGCGGGACTGGCTGAGAATCTGCACATCAGAATGCAGAGCCCTGCCGGATGCGTGTCTGCAGCGGCAGATCAATGGAAAACTTCGGAACTCCAGCGGAATGATGCTAACCACGTCCCTGCAAAAATGGAAATCTCCCTGCAATGAGAGCCTGATTCTCAGGGATTGCTTTGCTTGCTTCGACAGCTGTGGTGTCTGCATGTTCAGCTGTCGCTGCGGGGCCGCGAGGCCTGGCGAAGAAACCGACGGGTGGCGCTGAGAATCAGCTTTTCACCCAGCCACGGAAATGCCTCGCGCAGGACAAACACGGGCCGCAGCCAGGGAAAGTTGAGGATCACTTCCGGACGCGGTCGCAGAATCAACGATTCCACGGCACGGGCCACGGCTGCAGCTGTGGTGCCGCCAAGGTGCAGCGGTGTCCTGCGTCCTGTTGCGCGAACGATTTCATCGTAGATGCCACCATCTGTCGCAAATCCGGGGCAGACTGCAGAGGCATCGATGCCGGTTCCTTTCAGTTCCCCACGGAGCGACTGGGTGAAGGCAATCAGGCCGGCTTTTGTTGCACCATACACAGCACCGAACGCAGGGCCATGCTTGCCGGCGGTGGAGGCCATATTGATGATCTGTCCGGACCGCTGTTCCCGCATGATCGGCAGGACATGTCTGGTGAGCAGAATGGCTCCGGTGAGATTTGTGGCAATGGTCTGCTGAATGGATTCATCGGAAAGTGAGTCGAGGTCCGCGAAGCACTCGATGCCGGCATTGTTGATGAGGA
>JALQUR010000325.1 GCA_023260695.1 Planctomycetaceae bacterium | reverse complement strand
CGGGAAAGTCCCGCATGACCATGGCAGCAACCATGCGCACAGTCTTGTCGGCATGCTTACGCCCAACAGGCAATAAGGGCTGCAGCAGTGAACGGTCATTGGCGTAGACCGCCTCCCATGCCGCCGCCGCAACAGCATTTTCCGGATCTTCACAGAGCGGCAGGAGGGTCTGCAGGCTTGCGGGCAGACTGGTGTTGAGCAGTGCCACAGCAAGGACACGTTCCACCTGAGTCCTGTTCAGGAGTGTCTGAGCAAGCTGGTGAGACTGTTCCGGGCCGAGCTGGACGGCTGCCTTTGCTGCTGCCATGCGGCGCAGGTAGTCTGCTCGGGTATCGCCGGCAATTCTGATCAGCTGGTCCACTGCTGATGTCTCTCCCAGTGCCGCAAGTCCGGCGCAGGCCAGCTGCAGCGAAGTCGCCGATGAATCAGAGCTGGTCAGACGCTCCTGCCACATTGCCGCCGCAGGTGCAAACTTCCAGTCCTGCAGTACCGGCTCCAGAATCACTCGTTCGGCATCCGATGCAGTTTTTGTGAATTCCAGCATCTCCGCAGCAAAACTCTGCAGGCCCCCGGCTGACGCTGCCCGGTAACACGCTGACACGACGCGTCGACTTGTGCCCTGTTCAATCGCGTGTCGCAAGGCACCTTCTGCTGCCGAAATATCGGCAAGGCCTTCGCGAGCAAAACGGAACAACTGAGTGGCTGCGACTTCCTGAATCTCTGCATCAGTTGCCTCCTGCAGAACTCGGGCGGAGTGCACCGGATAACGCTTGTCCAGTTCCTTAATTCTGACTGCGTCCGTGATGTAAGGTTCAAAGTACATCCGGTGCGGAAGTTCCATGTATCTGGAAATCTCAGCGACATCGATCGGGCCTGTGAAATGGCCCTGCGGAGAAAAATCTGCCGGGGCCCCAGCGATATCGCTGCCGACGAGATCAGCGGCCGTCAGGACCACCTTTTCCGGCTCATCCGCACGAACAGCAGCTGCCATCAGACTGCCAGCAATCACTGCAGCTGCAATTGTCGGGCTGAAATTTCGGAGGAAAAAGCGTCTGCTGGGCGCAGCGGTATCGGGGAAGACGTCCGAGGCGATGCCTGCTGTCATTCTGCTGCTGCCTGAATCACTGTTGTTCATAAACATTCACCCCGGAACAGTACTGTTCAATCCGGAACGCCGTTCGGGCTCTCCCGACGATCAATTTGCCGGGAATCATCGAATCCCGAATTCTAAAATCACACCTGAGCCTGTCAAACAGTCTGCATCCGGCCAATCGAGACGACCGGCAGACCGACTCATTCTTCACCAAGTACATTTCTGCGTGCCCGCTCGTGCAATTCCACCGGGACCTCCTGCAGCAGACGCTGAATCAGGTCATCGGCTGTGACACCCTGACTGGCCGCTGCAAAGTTAGTCATGATGCGATGACGCAGAACCGGCGCCGCCACTGCTCGGACATCGTCCGTCGTGACGTGACCTCGTCCACGCAGCAGAGCATGAGCTCGTGCACCCAGCACCAGATACTGTCCCGCACGCGGACCGGCACCCCATGAGACAAGTTCCCTGATAAATGCAGGTGACTGGCTTTCCTGTGGTCGAGTTGCTCGAACCAGATCGCGAGCGTAAACCAGAATGTGGTCGCCGCAGGGAATTCTGCGCACAACATCCTGCAACAGACAGATCTGTTCACCGCTGAGAACCGGGCTGACTTCCGCCTGCTGACTGCCAGTGGTCTGGCGCAGGATTTCCAGTTCTTCGGTGGAACTGGGGTAGTCGACAATGATGTTGAACATGAAGCGATCCAGCTGAGCCTCAGGCAGTGGATACGTGCCTTCCTGTTCGATGGGGTTCTGAGTTGCAAGTGTGAAGAACGGATCCGGCAATGACCATGTACGCGCACCAACCGTAACCTGGTGTTCCTGCATCGCCTCAAGGAGCGCGGACTGCGTCTTCGGAGGCGTACGGTTGATCTCGTCTGCGAGCAGAACGTTTGTAAACAGGGGCCCCTCGACAAACTGAAAAACACGGCGTCCTGTTTCGGGGTCATCCTGCAGTACATCTGTTCCTGTTACGTCGGACGGCATCAGGTCAGGGGTGAACTGGATCCGACGGAAATTGAGCTGCAGAATTGAAGCAACAGTACTGCATAACAAAGTCTTGGCAAGACCCGGCACACCAACCAGCAGACAGTGCGCTCGGCAGAACAGCCCGATCAGCAGCTGGTCAATCACAAGGTCCTGCCCCACGATAACCCGGCCGATTTCCTTTCGCATCTGTGCATACGCAGTCTGCAGCTGCTGCACAGCCTGCTGTTCAGCGGTTGCGATTTCGGCAGCCTCGTCATGCTGAGCAGGGGAGGAATCGGCGGAGTCCGAAGGTACTGTCTGTGTCATTGCGGAAATGTTCGTCTGTGACGTCCGAATTGTTGCGGACGCTGCAGCCGAGCCTGATTGAGTAATTCAGAGGCAGAAGCAGACGCGACGCGTCGGATCTGTTTGAGCCGTACTGAGATTGAGCCGTACTGAGATTGAGCCGTACTGGGTTGTCACCCGGCGTCAGTTGTCCTGCAGGTTGGTTCGCAGAGAAGCCTGAGCGATCGGGATGGGAGAAGAACTTCTTTTCCGGGGGTAACCTCGGGGATGGACCGCGTTCTGGCCGCTGCAGATCGTTGTCAGAAAACAGAAGAACACAGATTGAGAACACAGCTTGAGAACACAGATTGGGGGCAGCAGACAGAAATAACTGTCTTCTGTCTTTTCGTTGTGTCGTCGGGCGACATTCAGTCCCCGCAGTTGGCAGAATACCTTCGGAAGCATGGCGATACCAATTGCCGGGGCGTAAATTCTGGTGTTCGTAAGGCCCTCCCGGAACCTGCTCGACGGCTGGAAAGTGGCGACGATGAGCGATGTGCGGTACCTGATCTTTGATATTGAGACCGTTGGTGACGGCAATCTGATCCAGCGCATCCGTTATCCCGATGAACAGCTGACTCCGCGGCAGGCCGTTGCCAGGTATCGCAGCCAGCTGCTGGAAGAAACCGGAAAGGATGTGCTGCCGCTCACATTTGTTCTGCCGGTGTCGGTTGCGGTCGCCAAGGTTCGGGCCGATCTGTCGCTTATCGATATTTCGGTACTGGATCATCCACACTACCGCCCGGAAGAGATTGTGCGAGGATTCTGGCTGGGCTGGAATCACTACCGTCGTCCGACCTTTGTCACGTTCAACGGACGAGGATACGACCTGCCCGTCATGGAAATGGCTGCATTTCGGTTCGGGATCAGTATTCCCGCCTGGTTCAATATCGACTCCCGTTCCTTTGAACAGGCTCGAAATCGCTACAACCAGACTGCTCACCTGGACCTGCAGGATGTGCTCACCAACTTCAGTGCGTTTCGCATGAACGGTGGTCTGAATCTGCTGGCCAATCTGATTCACAAACCGGGCAAAGCCGGCGTCGATGGTTCGCAGGTTCAGGAGATGTTCGACAACGGTCAGGTTGAAGAAATCAATGACTACTGTCGCTGTGATGTACTGGATACCTACTTCGTCTTCCTGCGAACTCAGGTGCTGCTGGGGCGGATTACACTGGATGATGAAAAGACGCTGACAGCCGACGCCCGAAACATGCTGGAATCACGGGCGGACGAACATCCCGCCTATGTTCATTATCTGAAGGTCTGGGACCAGCGTCTGCAGGATCGAATGGATGTCGGCACTGCGATCGGGGTAAAGACCGAATCGCCCACGGAAGTGCCTCCGGGCGGAGAAAACTGAGCATTGGCTGCCGACTGCGAACCAGTGATTCAGCAGCTGACATCTTCCTGCTGCAGCCAGTTCGGGCCGGCTGAAACGGCAACCTCCAGCGGCACCTTCAGGCTCATCGCCGACTCCATGCAGTCCCGCACGGCAGGCGCCAGCCAGGCGAGTTCATCATGTGGGCACTCAAAAACGAGTTCGTCGTGAATCTGCATCAGCAGCCGCGCCTGCCGCCCCGATTCTCGCAGCAGCACATCGACATTCAGCATCGCCTGTTTGATCAGGTCGGCTGCCGTTCCCTGCAGCACAGTATTGATCGCTGTACGCTCCGCCATGTTTCTGTTCAGTCCTGTTGTGTTGCGAATACCGCTGATTGCGCGACGACGATTCATGATTGTTCGAGCAAATCCGGTCTCTGCTGTTTCTTCCAGCACTGCGGTACAGAATGCCTCCACCCCGGCATAGCGGGCAAAGTAGTTCTCGATGAAGGCAGCCGCCTGTGCTGTGTCGATCCCGAGTGCAGCAGCAAGCCCCCACGGTGACTGACCGTAGATCACACCAAAGTTCACAGCCTTGGCAATCCGCCGCTGCTCAGAGGTCACTGCGGTCGTTTCGATCTCAAAAACCTCAGCAGCCACCGCAGCATGAATGTCGAGGCCGGCAGCAAATGCGGCACACAATGCCGGATCTCCGCTGAAGTGAGCCAGCATGCGGAGCTCAATCTGCGAATAGTCGGCGCACAACAGCGTCCATTCCGTGGACTCCGGCAGAAATGCTGCCCGAACACGTTTCCCCTCCGGAGTGCGAATGGGGATGTTCTGCAGATTCGGGTCGCTGGAACTCAGCCGGCCCGTGGCGGCAACTGTCTGATGAAAAGTGGCATGGATGCGACCGGTCTGTTCATGCACAAGACTCGGGAGCGCATCCAGATAGGTGCTGCGGAGCTTGATCAGGTGCCGGCGTTCCAGAACCATCCGTGGCAGCGGATGCTGCTCCGACAGTTTCTCCAGAGTTTCCTGATCGGTACTGGATCCTGTCTGAGTACGGCGAATGACCGGAAGCTGCAGATCGTTGAACAGAATCTCTGAAAGCTGCTTCGGGGAATCAATATTGAAGTTGCGCCCGGCAGACTCATGGATCTCCTCCGTGAGTCGATCGATGATGTCTGTCATCTCTGCACTCTGCCGCTGCAGTTCTGCCGATTCCAGACGAATTCCCTTGTGCTCCATTTCTGCCAGCACGCGAATCAGCGGTTCTTCCAGTTGCTCGTACAGCGTGTTCAGTTCGCTGTTCTGCAGATCGCGTCGGAGTTCCACATCCACTGCAGCAAGCTGCTGCAGTTCCTGCAGAGCAGCCTGCTGCGAAACGCCGCCTTGCTGCGGGGCTTCATCCTCATCGGCGAACATTGTCTTCTGCGTGCGTCGCTGCTGCTGCTGCCTGCCGGCATCGTGATCAGTTGTACTCATCCCAAGGCGGGCTGCAATGTCATTCAGCTGATGACCGCGAGCACCGCTTTCGAGCAGATAGTCCACGACCGAAAGATCGAACAGGCGCTGCGGCAGACTGACGCCATGATTCAGCAATGCGTGGCAGAATGGCTTGGCATCGGCCACGACGAATTCGGCAGTTGCTTCCGCAAAGGCTGTCAGCAGCGCTTGCTGCTGCGCACTCGATTCCGAGAGAGACCAGAGCCATGCTGATTCCGAGGTGCCGCAGGCAATCGCCTGCACTCGACGTCCACGTACACCTTCGCCGCTCAGAATGGGGTACACGAACAGCCGATCCTGGCTCTGCAGAAGACCGATCTGCCGCTCAGCTTCACTGCTGCTGACTTCCTGCAACGATGTCCAGTCGGGCTGCGTTTTCGCGCTGGAGGCTGCTGCAGATTCGCCGACCGATTCCCCGACCGTCATGGCTCCTGCGCCGGCTTCGCGCATCATGCTCGCATATCTGCGGAATCCAAGGTCGGTGAAGAGCGCAAGCAGCTGTTCATGGTCAGGCTCACAAAGTCGAGCTGACTCCAGATCGAACGCAAGGTCAAGATCCTGACGCAGCAGCACCAGTTCCCGGCTGACGCGTGCAAGGTCGGCATACTCCTGCAGGTTCTCCTGCACTTTCTTCCCCGGGGCTTCACTGGCGTGCGCGAGAATGTTCTCCAGATCGCCGAATGTCTCGATCAGTGTGGCCGCCGTTTTGGGGCCGATCTTCGGGACACCCGGGACATTGTCGACCTTGTCACCCACGAGTGACTGAAAATCGACCACCTGATCTGGGCGAATACCCCAGTCCTGCTGCAGAGACGCTGCATCGTAAAACTCGTTCTTGCGGCAGTTAAGCATCCGCACCTGCGGTCCAAGCAGCTGCCGGTTGTCCTTGTCACTGGAGACGATCACAACATCCATGTCCCGTTCCGTTGCCATTCGAGTCACAGTGGCAATCACATCGTCCGCCTCCCAGCCATCCTTGCGGATTCCCGGAATTCGGAAGCCCTGCAGCAGCTGTTCAATCAGGGGAATCTGAGGTGCCAGGTCTTCCGGAATCTCTGTGCGGTTCGCCTTGTATTCCGGGTAAATCCGGGACCGCTCCCCTGGCCCGGGAGACTCCCG
>JALQUR010000314.1 GCA_023260695.1 Planctomycetaceae bacterium | reverse complement strand
GATTAGGCAACGGCGGGCGACCTCAACTCGCGGCCCGGCGGAACTCAAGGGCGGGGCAACTTGTCTCGACTGCAAGTCTGTGTCTCGTCTGAAAGTCTGTGTCTCGTCTGCATCAGGGAGTCATTCGTGCTGCGATTTTTTTTGCTCCCGATTGTGCTGGGCCTCTGCATTGGCTCCAGCAGTGCAGATGAACAGGATTTTCATTTTCGCGACGTAAGCGAACAGTCCGGGTTCCTTCCAGCGGCCGCCGCGTTGATGGGGCACGGCGCCGGCTGGGGCGATATCAACGGTGACGGATGGCCCGATCTGTACATGGCAACGTTCCATTATCAGAACTCGCGGGCCAATCTGCTGCTGCTCAACGACAGCGGACAATTTCGTCCCTTCAGAATGCCACCCGTTGAGATTTCGACCCGGGGGACGGGTGTACTGTTTTCGGATCTGGACAACGATGGCGATCAGGATCTGTATGTGGGCAGTATGCCTGGACCGGAAGGCAGTCGCCTCGCGGAACGACACGGTCACGCCTTTGCCGGATGCAGTCTCTTTGAGAACGATGGGAAAGGCGGGTTCACTGATGTCAGTCAGACATCGGGAGCCTGTCCTGCCGAATTTGGTGGTCGAAGCGTGACAGCATGCGACATTAACGGTGACGGTCTGCTGGATCTGCTGGTGGGAGAGGATCCGATCAGTGGCTATAGCGGCTCGCCGACTCGTCGATCGCGACTGTTCAGAAACCTCGGCGACCTGAAATTTGAGGATGTCACCGACGCTGTCGGGTTGCCAATGGAGGCAGCTGGTCTGGGTGTGGCCGCCGCGGATTTGAATCAGGATGGCTGGCCGGATTTCATACTGACGTCAACCCTCGGCACCTTGCTGATGCTGAATGACGGCAATGGCCGATTTACTGAGGCGAATTCCACTCGTGATGTGTTTCACTGGCCGGACGCTGGCGGCGACAACATGATCTGCGGTGTCTGTATCGCCGACGTGAATAACGATCTGCTTCCGGATGTTCTGCTGGGGCAGCACTTCGGCGATCCGTGGGTGAAACCGGTTGCCTGCCGCCTGTATCTGCATCAGGGCCTGTCAGACGGTCAACCTCGGTTTCTGGATATCACGGAAGTCGCTGGGCTGCCGAAACTGTCGTTGAAAGGACCGCATGTTGAGATTCAGGACTTTGATAATGACGGTTTGCCGGACCTGAGTATCAGCATGGTTCGTTTTGACGCCGGGCGGCCCTGTCCAACGATTCTGAAGAACCTTGGAATCAGAGATGGTGTCCCGCGATTTCGTTCCACGACGGAAAGCGTCAACAATTTCCCGACCGACGAAGACCGCAGCATCCGTCGCTCCGGAACGTTTTTCGAAAAGATGATTGCAGAACGCAAAGTCACCTATACGGCTCCCGGACCATCCTGTGATTTCGATCGCGACGGGCGCCTGGACTTTGTGATGCCCAGCTGGTGGCCGGAGCTTCCTTCGCTGCTGCTGCGAAATGAAACTGCGGGTGGACACTGGCTGCAGGTTCAGCTCAACTGCGGCGGAAAAAGAAATCGCCAGGGAATTGGTGCTCGCATCCGTGTGTTCGAGGCGGGCAGGGCGGGGCAGCCCGCAGCCCGGCTTGGATCACGCGAGATCGCCGCCGGCTTCGGATATGCTTCCGGCCAGGAGCCGATCGCTCATTTCGGCCTTGGTGAACACCAGCAGGTGGATCTGATCATCGACCTGCCGCACGGTCAGGGCACAGAGGTTCGCCCCGGCATCGACGCCAATCAGTTGCTGCGGATCAGCATCGACTGACAGGCCCGTGAAAACTCCTTCGGGCTTTTTCTGGAATCCACCAATGAAACGGCATCTGTTCGCAGTGTTCTGCTCCCTGCTGAGTGTGTCAGCGGTTGATGCTCAGCGTCCGACCTTTGTCGATCCTGAATCACTGTCGTGGCCGCCACAGCTGACGGCAGCCGGACAACCAGTCACCCATGCAGATCCAGCATTTCTGCAGCCGGCGGAAACACTGCAGGAGGGTGTCCGGATTGCTCAGACACCACCGGAAGTAACGCTGCTCATCTGTCCGAACCAGACATATCCCGGCAACCCGTGGTCCAACTGGGGTGGCGGCAGTTTTGCGAATGGAAAAACATGGTTTGCGATTGGCGACCACTATGCCATCGGCCGAGGCAATGTCAGGTACGGTCGCGGCAACGCGTTTGTTCAGGAATATGACCTCGCCTCGGGAACGCTGCGGACCGTGGCCGCAACCGCCGCACTGCTGCCACTGCCGGAAGACCACTACCTTCCGGGCAAGATTCACAGTCGCGTGGACATGGGCAAGGACGGATGGTTGTATTATGCCACCCATCGCGGCTCACCGGCCGCCGCGTCCAGAGCGAATCACTATCGCGGTGACTGGATTCTGCGCACGCATCCGCGGCAGGGTGTTTCGGAGATTGTTGCGACGGCTCCGGTTCCGGACCACAGTCTCCCCTGCAGTGTTCTTGATCCGGAACGACTGATCTTCTACGCCTCCACTGCCGCAGGACCTGACGCCGAAGACCAGCGGATTCAGTTTCTGGCCTGGGATATTCAGCAGCAGCGTGCGTTGTATACCGGTCCGGATGGACCGGCGCGAGCAATGATACTGGCGCGGACAACCGGCAAAGTGTACTACGTGCCGGGCAGCAACGATGGGGAACTGCATCGTTTCGACCCGGAGCATCCGATCGCCCCGGAAAGCCTTGGCATCACGCTCGGCATTCGTGCCGCAAGCGATGAAACGGCCAATGGCCGGGTCTACGTCGTTTCCACCGGGCAGGCTTCCGGGCAGCCGCTGCTGCGTGAATTCGACACAACGCGAGAAACGGTCCGCGAACTGGGAGACGCTGCTGTGGGAAATGAAAAATACATCGCATCCCTGGCGGTCGACCACGCCGGGCAGTTTCTGTACTACGTGCCCGGAGCGCACGGCGGTGGCTGGCGTGATGGTTCCCCGGTGGTGCAGTTTCACATTCCCACAGGAACCCGCAAGGTCATTGCATTCCTGGACCCGTTCTTTACGCAGCGTTACGGACTGACGCTGAAGGGAACGTACAGCGTTGTCCTGTCCGATGATGGCAGCACCCTGTTTATCGTCTGGAATGCAGCGCGGGGGACCAAAGCATGGGACTGCTGTGCACTGAGTGTCATCCGGATCCCGGAATCCGAACGCTGATCTGCCGACCGCATCCTGGTGCTATTCCGCCGTCGCTGCACTTCCCGGTGAGAACAGTTGCAGCGGAGTCGTGTTGCCCAGATAGTTTCCCTCCTTGTCACGCACTGCGCCATTCCCCTGACTGTTGCGATTTGTTGCCGCTGCCACGAAGTGTCCATCTGCCAGGACCGTGATGCTGTGACAGTTTGTCAGGGCGGTATGACGGAACCACGGCTCCTCATCCCCCCGGCGGAACAGCATGACCTGGCCTTTACCCGGCTGACCGCTGGTCACAGCTGCCCACTGATCGTCCGGATAGCGACACAGATCGAAGACGTACCCCTGTTGCTCATCACCCAGCCGGAGCGACTCAGCGGTCTCCAGCGCCGGCCAGCTCAGCCAGTGAATGACGGGCACGGCAATTGTATTTCCGGTCTGCTTTGGTTCCCCACCGCTGCACACAAGTGTCTGTTCGTCGGCGAAGATGAGCTGCCGCACGCCGCCCAGATCCTGATCTCGCTCGAACAGATGCATCCCTTCCAGCCGAACTTCTGACACACACTGTTCCTGCCCCCGTTCCCACCGCCGCAGGACTCCGAACAGATCAGCGGAAACAAACTCCTGACTTCCGGGGTGCACTGCAACCGCGTACACCTCCTGTCCGTCAGCGATGGCATCCTGCAGGAGCTGTCCGTCAGCAGCATTCCAGAGTCGCACGTGTCCGTCGCGTCCGCCGGTGATCACAACCGAACCATCATTGCTCACCGCAAGCGAACGTATCCAGCCATCGTGTGCCTGTTCCTGCTGCCACAGCAGTTCCGCCTGGTTCTCGCGCAGCTGCCAGGCCGCGAGCATCCCCCACGTATCGCAGCTGTAAAGAATGTCCTCCTGCGGATGAAACTCCAGCCACTGGACCCAGCCATGATGACCGGAAATTCGCAGCACCGGCTCCGCCACAAGTTCGGCGGGATTCCAGCAGCGAATCTGAGCATCGTAGGTGCCACCGCAAAGATACTGTCCCGAAGGACTGACGCGAATCAGACACAACTGGCGATCACTTTCGACCTGTGTCAGTGCTTCCGGTTTCCCGGCTTCGTCAGACATCTGTTGGATCCCCCATTCAGGCCAGCAGTTCGGGAATTGGCTGCATGTCATCGTGAGCAATCGGCAGCGGCTGAGTCCCGTTCATGAACTCGGCTTCCTGAGAATTAATTCCCAGTGCCGTGTACCAGGTGTGAAACAATGCCCCGATATCCCACGCCTCGGAGTTCACATCCGTCCCGTCAGCGAGCGTTTCGCCGAGCACAACGCCGGGACGAATCCCACAGCCTGCCATGGCCAGGGACCACGCGTTCGGCCAGTGGTCTCGCCCCACGGACCCATTGATGCGTGGCGTCCGTCCAAACTCCGCCATCACCACCACCAGAATCCGTTCCATCAGTCCCCGATCCTGGAGATCATCCAGCAGGGCGGAAACGGCCTGATCCACACGGGGAACGCGTGTTGCGTGTGCATTGAAGTTGTCGCCGTGAGTATCCCAGCCATACGAAGTCACCTGCACGAAGCGAACCCCCGCTTCCAGCAGTCGCCGTGCCAGCAGTGTGTGCTGCCCAAGTTCATGTCGTCCGTAGCGATCACGTTCAACCGCTGGCAATGTGTCCACGTCAAACAGATCCACATTCTTCATCAGTGTCTGAGCCAGGTCATAGACATGGCTGCCCGCCTCACTGACCTGCGGCCGGCGGCCTGCTGCATAACGCTGATTGAAACGCTCCCGCAGCCGATGCCGCAGCTCGTCCAGTTCGTCACTGATGGCCGCCGGGCGTTGCAGGTTCTGAGGGGGCTTGCCACCACCCAGAGCCAATGCCCCATACTTCGGCCCAAGAAATCCGGCGTGACTGGAAATGAATCCGCCGTTGCCCGGTTTCACCCACACATACGGTGGCAGCCTGCTGGGCGTTGGCCCCAGCAGATGTGCGGTGGCGGCCCCAAAGTACGGATACACCACACCGCGATCACGGGGATGTCCCCGCAGAATCTTGGGAACTCCGGAGGAATGATTGGGGTCCTCCGTCTTCATGCTCCGCACAACCGCAAGTCGATCCATCCGCTGTGCCAGTTGCGGCATCAGCTCACTGACATGAATCCCGGGCAGCGAAGTCGGGATGGAACGATAAGGCCCGCCATAGTGAGTTCCGGGTTTGGGGTCCCAGCTTTCCAGCTGACTCATGCCGCCATCCAGCCAGATCAGCAGCACCTGTTTGTCGTTCGCCTGCTGCAATTCGTCTGCCGCCGCGTGCTGCAGCAGCGACCCAAAACCACCGGCAGCTGTGCCTGCGGCCATACTTCCAAGAATCTGTCGGCGAGAAAACTGGTGCTCACTTCCACCACAGCCGTTCATTTGTCTGCTCCTTTGCCAGCCGCGGCAGCACTAGTGATTGACACAGAATTCTGTTGACGCCAGCATCGCCCAGATGAGCTGACTGATCGTTTCACTGCGCTGATCTGCTGCTGCAGTCTGCAGCAACTCCACCAGCTCAGCCGTTTCCACTTCAGTTGCCGGCCTGCTGTAAATCTGCAGACTGGCCTGCTGCACCACTTCCGCCGCATCCTCCAGCTGTGACAGTCTCCCGGGAAGCGGACTGGACTCTGCGTCCAGCAGCCCCAGTACCTGTTCATCGTGCATCACGAACAATGCCGCAGCCACTGTCGGCTCAAACAACAGTTCGGGTTCCTTCGGAGCGTTGGCGAAGACTTTCAGGAACTGTTTCTGGAGCTCCTGAAGTGGCTGTGACTCCGCCAGCTGCTGTTCCAGACTGCGTTCGGTGTCGGACGGATCAAGCTGCTCGAGGGCAATCAGCACGCTCCAGAACAACGACTCCGCCGAGATCCGTTTCTCACTCAGGTCTGCAACTGAGACCGGAACAGAGGGATCGGAGGGGGTTGAATCTGACTGATAAACGTCAGTCAGAGCAATCTCACGCAGCAGCCATTTCAGATCGAAATCGTGCGCTGTAAATTCCTGTCCCAGCAGATCGTGCAGCTGCGGATGCTGCGAGGGGTTGCCGGAATGGTGCATGTCCAGGGGCCAGACAAGTCCCTTCCCGAGCATCAGGAACCAGACACGATTGACCAGATTGGCTGCAAATAACCGGTTTTCTCGAGCCGTCAGATGCTCGGCAACCTGCTGCAGCGGACTGAATTTCGGCTCTCCGGGGAACTTTGATTTGCGATCCGGAGGAACCGTGTACTCTTCGCCCTCTGCGAACGTCTGCAACGCCACTTCTGCCGCGCCGGGAACGCGGATCGCTGTCTGCCGGGGGATCTGTTCAAACACCGAAGAAAACGCTCTGGGAGCCGTCAGCAGCTTTTCACCGACCGCCGGAAAACCTACATCTGTACGCACCACCACATTCTCAAACACCATCTGCAGGCCCTGAAAGTCCTGCTGCAGATAATCACTGATCACCAGGTCATCGTGGCATTGGGCGCATCCCAGATCCACACCCGCCAGCAGTCGCCCCACGTCTCGAGTCAGTCCCGGAACGTCGACGTCCGCCATCGCACCTTCCTTGACCAGCCGCGAGGTCTGGAACCATGCTGCCCCTCGAGCTGATTCGTCATCCGCAGCCGGCTTCAACAGCAGCCGCACCATCTCATCCCACGGCCGGTTCTGCTCAAAGCTGTCCCGCAGAAATCGACTCCACTCCTGATGATCCCCACGACGCTCCAGCAGCATGATGTGAAATGCTTCCTGCATCCGACGAGGGTAATCGCGTGAATCCAGCAGGCGATCAATCAACTGCTTCCGCCGCTCGGGCGATGTATCATTCAAGAACTGCTTCGCTTCGGTAACGCTCGGAATTCGCCCAGCGAGATCAAGAAACACTCGACGCAGAAACGTCGCGTCGTCTGCCGGAGCTGCCGTGGTCGGAAGCAACTGGTTGATCCGGCGATGCAGCGGGTTCTCATCCGCGGATGCCATCGCCGAGACAACTGTCAGCATCAGAATGATGATCCTGAGAAAGCAGGCAGACATACGTTGTAAAATCCGGTGGCTGGCCACAAACAGGAGCGGACACGGGCAGTAAACACTGGCACTAAACACTGGCACTAAACACGGTCAGCTTACGGCAGTCGTCGTTGTGCCCTGACCCGATACCGCAGGAATAACAGCCACGGATTCCCGGCACCGCCTTCAAAGCACGTGGCTCATCCCGTGTGACGCTGCCTCATCCGCAATCGCTGTTTCCGGATGATATTGCCGGACGCAGGCCGTTCGCAATCTGTATCCAGCATCAATTCAGGCTCTGCCGAACTCACTGAAAAACGCCCCGGCAGGAATTGACAGACCATTGCCGATTACCGCACGACAACACTGGAAAGTTCATCTCGCTGGATTCCGTATCTGCTACAGACGACACTGCAATTCCTAGTTCGCTCCGACGACCGTATCGTGGATTTCCGAAGGTGTGCCATGTCCCGTTACTCGCTGTGGATTCCTGTGACTCTTCTGATGTGGCTTTCTGCAGGCTCTCTGCAGGCACAGGAGTCTGCCGAAAAAAAACGCCCCAACATCCTGTTCATCTTTACAGATGACCACGCAGTCAACGCAATCTCAGCCAGCCGCAGCCGTCTTGCCGGAGTCGCACCTACCCCCAATATTGATCGTCTGGCGCACGAGGGGGCCTACTTCGTCAATTCATTCTGTGCCAATTCCATCTGCGGGCCCTCACGAGCAACGGTACTCACCGGAAAGCACAGTCATCTCAACGGCTTCATGCGGAACACTGCGAAGGGCTTTGATCAAAGCCAGTGGACGGTCGCAAAGGCGCTGCAGGCGAGTGGCTACAACACTGCGGTCATCGGGAAATGGCACCTGAATTCCACACCGGTGGGCTTCGACCACTGGGAAATCCTGCCTGGCCAGGGAAATTACTACAACCCGGTCTTCCTGCAGCAGGATGGCAGCCAGCGGCAGTTCAACGGCTACTGCACGGACCTTGTCACAGACAAGGCGATTGCATGGCTGCAGTCACGAAACGGTAACGAACCGTTCTTTCTGATGTGTCAGCACAAGGCACCGCATCGCACATTCAGTCCGGCGCTCCGGCACCTTGGCAGCTTCCACGAGGCAGAGATTCCGGAACCGGACACACTCTTCGATGACTATCTGAACCGCAGCAGCACCCTCGCCGGCAACGAGATGGAAATCGACCGGCACTTCGACTGGGCTTACGACGTCAAACTCCGCAAGGATGAACGCGGAGATGTCGTGCTGCCGGCTCCTGACCGCTACGGCACTCCCGAATACAGTCGCATGACGCCGGAGCAGAAGCGGGAGTGGGATGCATACTTCGGGCCGCACAACCGGGAATTCCTCGCTCGCTTTGCCAGCGGAGCCATGACGCATGAAGAGCTGGTTCGCTGGAAGTACCGTCGCTACATGCAGAATTATCTGAGCACAGTGAAAGCGGTGGACGAAAGTGTGGGACGGCTGCTGCAATATCTTGATGACAATGATCTGACTGACAACACAGTCGTCATCTATTCCTCCGACCAGGGCTTCTACCTCGGGGAACACGGCTGGTACGACAAACGCTGGATGTTTGAAGAATCGTTTCGCATGCCCTTCCTGATTCGCTGGCCTGGTGTCGTCAAAGCCGGACGTCGCCCGGAGGAACTGATCCAGAACATCGACTATGCCCCCACGTTCCTGCAGCTGGCCGGTCTGGACGTCCCTTCCGAAGTTCAGGGCAGATCCATCCTGCCAATCCTGCAGGATCGCCTGGTCGAATGGAGAGACTCGCTCTACTACGCTTACTATGAGCTTGGGGAACACGCAGTCCCACAGCATTTCGGTGTTCGCACAGCTGACCACAAACTGATTCACTTTCCGGTCAGTGGCGAATGGAATCTGTTTGATCTGCAGCGGGATCCGCAGGAACTCCGCAGTGTCCACGACGATCCGGACTACCAGAAAGTACTCGCAAGTATGACAGCAGAGTACCATCGCCTGCGTAGTCATTATGCAGCGCCGCCGCTCCCACCAAAAAACAATTGAATCTGCTGGTGATCCAGCGGAACAACGCCGCAAACGCCATCGTCGCCGCGCACAATTCCGCTTCAATCTGCTGCAGCCAGCAGTGGCACTGGCCATCCCTGCCGCACTCCGTGTTCCTTTGAGCGGTTCCTGTCAGCGATTTCAATGCCCCGTAAATCTGCATCAAACCTGCCCTAACAGGCAGCCCCGCATTCCGTTGCCATCATGGAGTTGTTGCAATCCCTTCGAAACTCCTCACAACATAGCCGGCAGCAGGTTTTTCGTAAGAAACCACCTTAACGCCTTTTTCAACAAACGCTAACCTCAGGCATCAGTGCCAGTGTGGCAGGCTGGCACGTCCATTGCCTGCTCTGCCTCAGCAACGTGGTTCCCGTTTTCCTTTGAATTCTGCGGTTTCCTTTGCATTCTGACAGTGCCTGCCAGAGACGATGCGATGACTCAAGCGCACAAATTGGGTATTCAGGCTCAACGACGAATGAACACAAGCATCCGATTAATTACTCTGAGGGCGTTTTCCCTCACTGCTGCATGCTCACGGCGTATATTGCTCACCCTCTGCTTCCTGTCGGGCCTGCTCTGTGCTCCTGTTGCTGCAGCAGATGAGCCAGAGCCAGCAGCTGTGCAGGAACTGCATGCCTCCGCGGTTGAGGGTGAATTCGCACCCATTCTGTTAATCGACCACGGTGACCCCAGCCGCCCACTCGTGAATGAATTTGTCAGAGATCTGCAGCGACTGAGCGGCAGAGCAGGGCAGCGACGGAATGTGGTGGTGGAGTCCATCCGACAGCAGGGTACGCAGACAATTCATCGGCTGGATCAGTCAGTGTATCGTGAATGCTCGATCGTGTTGCTGCACGGACGTCCGGCCTATGAATATGCGGAAGCGTGTTTCGAACGGCAGTTATTCTTGCCAGGCACCCAGTTTCTGCTGCTGCAGCGATACGGCCAGGAGCCGGTCCCGAAGAATCAGGAATTCTTTGACGGTGTACGGGCGATCGCCACGGGAGACCTTTATCCGCAGGAAACGTTGCAGGCAGGGCTGGAAGCATTTCCAGATCGGAGATCTCTCATTTTTGTTGGCTCCTTCGACGGTGCCTATGCTGAACGCACCGCAGCGCTGGCACGCGCTGCAAAGCAATTTTCGAACCTGCAGAATCTGGAATTCATATCCGTCTCTCCTGAGCAGTTGCAGCGCATCGCCGCTGCCGGCAACCAGCAAGTCAACAGCCTGAGGCTCAACGATATTCTTCAACGGCCGCTGCAAGAACCGATTGTGCTCTACTGGGCGGTCACGCTTTACGGAAAATCCACCTGCGATCCAGCCGAATTCGTCAGTTATCTGGGAAAGGTCTGCAACACCGGAAACTCCGACGATTGCATCCCGATCCTCGCATTGTCCAGTACCTTAATTGCTCCGGGAACCGCATGCCTGGGTGTCTGTGCAGACACAGAATTGCTTGCAGAACGTGTGCTGAGGGCCATCGATGGCCAGGATACTCCCAGCAGCCAGGGAATGGCGCTGTTTTGCGATCCGAACTATCTGTTTGAACTTGGTGGCCTTGTTCCGGAACAACAACCAGCCCCTGAATCTTCCGGAGTCTCCACGGAAATCCCAGTGAAATACCTCTCGAACCCACAACTGAAGGAATACTCTGATCGAGCAGATCAATTAGAAGCCGAGGCGGTCATTCGATCTTATTATCTGTCAAATGCAATTATTGCCATCAGCTGCCTTGTCGCTGTTTCCATTGCGCTGATTTATCAGATCATACGGCGACGTCGGCTTGAAACGCAGTTGACGCAGAGCCAGTATGCGATCGAACAAGCCTCAACGATGACGACTCTGGGTACATTCTGCGCAGCACTCACCCACGAACTCAGTCAGCCACTGGCCGCAATCATGAATAACGCCGATGCGGCACTCAGGATGAGTGAACAAAGTGCTGATGCAGACATCACCGGAATCCTGAAGGACATCCTGGACGACAATCAGCGTGCTCGCCGTATCCTTGAACGGATCGCCGACTTCATTCGCAGGGGTTCTCTGGAGACCTGCAGAGTGAATCTGAGTGCCATTTCCAGCGACGTTCAGGCCATGCTTGAAAACCGCTGCGGAGCTGCAGGCGTATCCCTGCAGAAAAGCCTGGCCAGGGGCTGCCCTGACGCCAATGCCGATCCGGTGGCAATCCAGATCATCCTGCTCAATCTGGTGGATAATGCAATCAGGGCGATTATGTCAAGTCGGCAAATGCCCACGGCAACCAAAGTTGCAGGCTCTGCTGACTGCATCAGACTGTCGTTTTCCGAATCTGCCACAGAACCGAGTTTTGTGGCAATTCGTGTCAGTGACACGGGGATCGGATTGCAGGATGGTACGCCCGAGCAACTGCTCCAGCCATTCTTCACCACGCATGAGACCGGCCTTGGAATGGGACTTGCCATTGTGCAGCTGCTTGTTGAGCAACAAGGCGGAAAGATCCGTATCACAGCGAACAAAGGAGCGGGGCTGACCGTCACGGTGTACCTGCCAGCCTGCAGAGTGGTGGAGGCAGGCAACGAAGAGGTCGTTGTGAACAAGGAGTTTGAGATTGCGACCTGAATTCTGCAGACAGCCCTCAACCAGCCTTACTGATGCTGCACCAAAACATTCAGCCGGACATTGAGCCCCCGCAGCAGCTTCGGCCTCTGAAGTGATTCCCCGTGCATCACCGTTGCGCAGTTTCGTTCCAGGCTCGGCTCTTCTGAAGAAACGGTCCACTGTTGAAAATATCAGTAAATCGCGTATGCACTGACGTTTTTCAGGCAGATCCAACTGACGCAAAGCATTATAAATGCCCGTACGGACAACCAACAGATCAGCACCTCCGCACTGTCAGTTCGCGTTGCTGACATCGGTATTGACTGGTCCGTTCCGGCGATCAGAGTTCAGCTCCAGTGGGTCAGCTCCAGTGGGTCAGCTTCCCACGACGTTCTGTGGTCTTTCAGGCTACTGTTACTGCGGCTGGTACTGCGGCTGAAGTGATCGCCACACCGTTTGCACCGACACCGTTTGTAGTCACAAGTTAAGCTGGTCGTGCATCCATGCGAATCAAGGCCCCAAATCGTCTGCAAGCTGGCCCTGCCAGCGGGCATTTTCGGTTACTGACAGCGGCTTTGTTGTTCCTTTGCTGCAGTGTCACCGGCAACGCAGCCGCCCCCAGAACATTGCCAGAGAAGCAGACGGAAGCTGCAGCCGACCAGCCGCTGGCGGTACTGCTCATTGATTTCGCCAATCCCAGTCGCCCGATTGTCAATGACTTCGTCCGATCGCTGCAGCAACAAAGTGCACGTCGCGGTCGAAAAATCGAGATAACGACGGAACGCTGTACCAGGTCTGTCGTCTCGTCGGAATCCGGGGGATCCATTCAGGGAACGTTGAATCCGGCACTTTATCAGCACTTCCGGTATGTGATCCTGCATGGGCAACTTCCCTATGAGTACGCCGCACAATGTTACAGGCAGCAGTTATTTGCTGACGGCACTTTGTTCGTGCAGATCGTGCGTGGTGATTGCCGGCAGGATCCTGCCTGTAGCGACTTCAACCGGCTGATCAGAGCGGTCAACATTGTTGATTTATATCCGCAGCAGACCCTGCCAATGGGGCTGCAGGCGTTTCCTGAAAGTCGCACACTGGTGTACTGCGGCGGCAAGAACGGGACGATCGGTGCAGCATCCTCGATACTCGAACGGCAGGTCGCTGAATTTGCCAAAAAAAACAACCTGCAGTTTTATTCAATGAGCACCGAAGAACAGCTCAGCGTGGCCGCTTCGGTAAATTCAGATCGCAGGATTCTGGGGGATATCCTGCCAGGCATGCAACGGCCGCTGATGGTCTATTTTGCAGTAGAGCTGGACGGTCCGTACGCCTGTGACCCACGCGAATTTGCGGAAACACTGGCCCCCCTGTGCCACAAGGAGCAGATCCCCTGCATCGCTTTTACAGAGACGGCAATTGCCCGCGGCCTTGCCTGCCTCGGAGTCTGTACTTCGCCGCAACAAACCGTGCATCAGACCCTGACAGAAATCCTTCAGGCGGCAAAAAACGCGCCGTCTGATCTGCAGCGGGGCAGACCTGCAAGTCTTCCATCTCCGCCAGCACTAATCTGCGTACCTGACAGCATATACCGTCTGAATGGGAAGGTGCCGTGGAACTCGAGCGATCCTGATCCGCCGCAGGGCACAGGGTACACATACTTCTCCGTATCGCATCCGGTTACCTATATCGGACCATCCGCAGCTCAACCTCACCTCGATTACGCGATTGAGAAAACCAGACTCGCCCGGAAGATGCTCTCTGTCTCGACTGGCGTGATTGCTGTTCTGGTAACACTGGTGAGCGCTCTGGTCTACCAGACTGTGCTTCGCAGGCAGGCAGAACGCCAGTTGATCAGGCAACAGCAGATGGTCCTTGAGGCGTCCAGAAAAACCACACTGGGCAACTTCAGTGCAGCTCTCGCCCATGAACTCAGCCAGCCACTTGCATCGATACTGAACAATACCGACGCCGCGCTCCAGCTCAGCCTGACTCAGGGTTCCGAATCATTCAGCTCAATCCGCGAAATCCTGAGAGATATCGAACGTGACAGCGACCGTGCCGGAGCTGTGATTGGTCGAATCAGGGCGATTGTGCAGAGCGAAACACTTGCCATCA
Source organism: Planctomycetaceae bacterium (assembly GCA_023260695.1). Classification (GTDB taxonomy): domain Bacteria; phylum Planctomycetota; class Planctomycetia; order Planctomycetales; family Planctomycetaceae; genus SXXK01. The sequence goes on along the minus strand of JALQUR010000314.1, from coordinate 17,452 downwards.
GGGAAACGGATCTGCAGCAGGTCTTTGAGCAGATACAACAACTGGCAGGCAGGACCTGTCAACTGTCCAATATTCAGCTGGGGATCTCCGCCGACGATCGCCCGTTGCGCGTCGCGACCGACCCTGTCGCTCTGCAGATCATACTTCTCAACCTGATTGAGAATTCCGTTCAGGCAATCAGCGAAGCCCGGAACAGCACACCCGGCGACTTCCGCTACCAGCAACAGATTTCAGTCAGAGCGTTCCCTTGCCCAATGAGGAAAGACCGGATTCAGATCGAGGTAATTGATACCGGCCCCGGACTGTCGGAACAGAGTGCCTCGGAAATTCTGCAGCCTTTTCACACAACCAGAAAAGCAGGACTTGGCATGGGACTGTTTATCGTTCAGACTCTTACAGAGCAGCAGAGTGGAACTATTGAGATCAGCCCCAATACACCACGTGGACTGGTAGTTGCTCTTCAGTTTCCGACCTGGACAGAAAAAGAGAACTCATGGAATCAGTAGTCTTTCTGATTGATGACGACGAATCCTTCCTGAAGAGCATGGAACGGCGACTGTTTGCATACGGAATGAAAGTACGGTGCTTCCGTTCAGCAACGGAATTCCTGTTCGCTTACTCACCCGATATGGAAGGGGTTATCCTGACTGACCTGCAGATGCCGGGAATGTCCGGATTCGATCTTCAGGACGAATTAAACAGCCGCGAAGCCACGCTATCCATCGTCTTCATCTCTGGCAAGGGTGACATTCCCACGTCCGTCCGAGCAGTCAAGAACGGTGCCGAGTCATTTCTGACGAAGATGATCGACACAACCACCCTGCTGGAAACCATTAACAAGGCGATGCAATCCGGTCGTCGTCGCAAGCAGGCTCAGGACGCCAGGAGCAAGATTCGGCAACAGATTGAAAACCTCACCACAAGAGAACTTCAGGTTGTCCTCGGCTTGCTGAAGGGATGGTCCAATCGTCAGATTGCGGATGAAATCAATCTCGCCGAACGAACTGTGAAATATCACCGCACCATGATTTCCCGGCGATACTCCATAAAATCTCCGGTTGAAATTGCACGTATGGTCTGGACAGCAGGCATCAATGAATCGCAACTGGAACAGATGATCCAGGAAAGGACCTCTGATCACCAGGACGATGAAGAACTCCACTGAAACAACATCGTCGCAGTCACCAGCAGGCTCTCAACTCCGTGGATTTCCAGGTTGCCGCGTCGATGGATTTGAGGTGCGACAGCAGTGCTGTCGCAGTGACCGCAGTGCTGTTGCAGTCACAGCCGACTTGATATGCAATCGATGACAGCAATCGATGACAATAGATGCATTGCTGACATCCCGGTTGCTACGCTGCCTCTGGCGTACTGCAGCCTCTGTCTGAATCTGCTCACTCAGGCAATGATCTCGTTGATCACTTCTGCCGGCTGCACACCGGTCAGTTTCTGGTCAAGTCCGCCCCAGAAGTACGTCAGCAACTCGTGATCAAACCCCATCAGCCTCAGAATCGTGGCATGAAAATCTCTCACATGCCGACGATCCACGACAGCCTCCGCTCCCAGCGGATCCGTCTCGCCGTAAGCTATGCCACCTCGCACACCGCCCCCCGCCAGCCAGCATGTGAATCCACGCGGGTTGTGATCACGTCCGCCATTGCTGCCCTGTGACACTGGCTGCCGCCCAAATTCGCCCCCCCAGATCACCAGAGTGTCATCCAGCATTCCGCGCCGCTTCAGATCTGTGAGCAGCCCCGCAATTGGCCGATCAATCTCCGCCGCATGAATTGCCAGATTCTCTTCGACTCCAAAATGAGCATCCCAGTTCTGCTGCTGATGACCTCCCCCGCTGTAGATCTGCACAAACCGTACACCTCGTTCAAGCAATCGTCGCGCAATCAGACATTGCCGTCCAAACACCGCCGGGCCGACCGACAGCCGATGGTCAGGAACAGGATCAAACAGACCGTACATTTGCTGAGTCGCACGGCTCTCGCTGCTCACGTCCAGCGCTTCCGGAGCGGCTGACTGGAGCTGAAACGCCAGCTCGTAGCTGGCCACCCGAGCGGCCAGTTCTGAGTAGCCCGGGTGAGCAGACGCAAACTCTGAATTCATCCGCTCCAGCATCTCCAGCTGTCGCCGCTGCACGCTGAGCGAGTCAGAGGTCGCTGGCCGCAGATCCAGAATTGGCTGCCCGGGGGTACGGAACACTGTGCCCTGGTGCCGTGCCTCCATGAAACCCGCGCCCCAGTTGGGAGCTCCTGGTATCGGACCGCCCCGTGGATCCAGCATCACCACAAATCCCGGAAGCGATGCGTTCTCTGTGCCAAGCCCGTAGTTCAGCCATGCCCCCAACGAAGGATAGCCCTGCAGGACCCTCCCGCAGTTCATCTGCAGATTCGCCGATCCGTGGGCAAACGAGTCCTGATACAGACTGCGAACAACCGCAAGCTCATCCATGTGCTGAGCCAGGTGCGGCAGCGCATCACTGCACCACAGACCACTCTCGCCATACTGGCGAAACCTCCGCTGAGAACCCAGTAAAGTCCCCTCCCGGATATCGCGACGACGCAGCTCGATCCGAACCTTCTCACCGTGCCTTCGCTGCAACTCAGGCTTGTAATCAAACAGGTCCATCTGCGATGGCCCGCCATACATGTACAGAAAAATGCAGCGACTGGCTCGGTGAAGCAACTGTGGCACCACCGGCCCCGATTCGGCAGCTGTCGACAGGGATCCGACTGCCGGCGAGCCAGCTCCCGCGAACCCCTCATTGGCCAGCATTCCCGCCAGGGCCAGCCCGGTGAAGCCTGCGCCCGCATCCCACAGAAACCGGCGACGGTCGGTTGAAGACGCCACCAGCGGCACAGTGCTGCTTCGCTCTTCAGCTATGCTACTCGACATAAACAAACTCACTCAGATTGAACATCACTCGGCAAAGTGCCGCCCATGCTCGCTGCTCTGCCACTGCAGCATCGCTCTGAGCCGGCAGTTGTTCTGTTTCCGGAGCCGGCCAGACTGCTGTGAGTTCCTGCCCGTTTCTCGTGAGACGCAGATTCCGATACTCCACATCTGAGCCCCATGTGCGCAGGCCGACCTGCGTCCCGGAAAGACGATCCTGCAGAGTCAACTGCAGCTGAGGCTGTTCGGCATGATCCACATAGACCAGGAGTTCATCGCCTCGCAGGCAGCAACGCAGCTGCTGCCATTCACCCGGACGCACATCCGCTTCTGCCTCCGCCACCATCCGGTAATTATGGCGATGATCCCCCAGAAACACCGTCTGCCGGCCGTGGTTCAGGCTGATCTCATAACCGTACCAGTTGTCAGCCCCGATTTGCGGCTCACTGACACACAAAAGAACCCCGGCGATCTCTGCAGCTCCCGGTGTCAGTTTCAGCTCGACACTGAATTCCCCCTCAGACAACCCTGCTGTTTCCCAGACCAGTTTTCCGCCACGATCAGGGCTCACATGCCAGTCACCAGCGTCGGTCAGTCGCCAGTCGCCCCCGTAGCGCGACCAGCCAGGCGGATCCCGGTGCACTCTGGTGACCGAACGCTCGCGGACCAGATCCACTGCAGCCGGATTATCTGCAGCTTCGGGTTTGCCTTCCGGTAACCAGAATAACTTGTCCAGCTGAACTTCCCCGCCCCAGACAGCTGCGCCAAACTGCCCGGCGGTCGTCAGCGCAGTCGTCCACTGCATCTGCAGCAGGACTTCCTCTTCCTGCAGCAGACGAAACTCAGACTCACCGTCAGACAGCCGCCATTCAAAATCCAGCCACGTCCCGCCCGGCAACCGAAGACTGCGTTCCAGCCGCTCCTCTTTCCCCTGATGGCGAACACGGCTGAAAACCCCGTTGCTGCGTCTGTCGAACATCACCGCGTTCCCCGACCATGCCGCACCCTCGCTGCTGCTTCGTGTCAGCAATGTGAGCAGTTCGACACTCTCATCCACCAGCAGACGTCCGCGCAGCAGACCATTCTGCAGGCTGACACCTTCGCGGAGTGCAAACGGCCCCAGCTCAGCATCTACAACATCGATCCCTTCGTATCCGCCTCCCCAGACTCCGGGAAAACTCCTCCAGCCCTCCCGAGGCCCCTGCAGAAACAACTCGCCGGGCAGGGCACTTCGGTAGCCACCAAACAGGGATACCGGGACATCCGGTCGCAACGTAATCCGGCCAGCAGTCTGAAGCTCTTCCTGCAGCAGGGCACTCAGAGTCTGCTCGGACAGCTCTCGCTCGGCTGACGTTGGTTCGCGCTGCAATATGCGTCGATACAGCATCCTCAGACGATCCTGTGGGTCCCGGGCGTCGTGCAGCAGCGATGTCGCCAGCGCGTCGGCACGTGCTGCCGTGAAGCGTCCGTGGAGCAGCATCAGTGCCTGCGGTGCCACTGTCGTCACGGCTCGTTCAGTCAGCGGCGACGTGACATTGGAATAGTCAAACGCCTCCAGCAATGGATCTCGCACTCCGCGCTTGACCACAGCGTAAATGCTCCTCCGTCGCTGCTGCTCCTCTGTCGACACTTCCCAGCCAAGTCCGGGCTTTGACTGGCCGGCAAGGACTTCGCCACTCAGCCGCGGGTACATCTCCCGGCCGCCCACCTGAGCATTCAGCTCTCCACTGCTGAACAGCAGCCGATCCCGAATCGACTCCGCTTCCAGACGCCGGAGTGTGCCACGCCAGAGCAGCCTGTTGGACGGGTCCAGGGTCAGGTTGCGTTGTTGCGCTGCTGTCTGCGATTCCACCTGCGAAGATCGTCGCCATGCCCGCGAGCGCAGAATCCTGCGATGCAGGTGAGCAATGGACCAGCCATGCTCGACGAAATCAGCGGCCAGCCAGTCCAGCAACTGAGGATGCGACGGAGGAGTTCCTGCAACCCCGAAGTCAGCTGTTGTTTCAACAATCCCACGTCCGAAATGATAGTGCCAGACGCGATTCACCAGCACCCGCGCGGTAAGTGGATGTTCGGCACGTGCCAGCCAGCGGGCCAGAGCCAGACGCCGTCCGGAACTGGGAAGCAACTCACGCAGGGGCGACTCGCTGGCGAATTCATTCGGCTGCGCTGCCGTATGCAGCACCTGCAGAAACCCCGGAGCAACCTCCGGCCCCGGATTCCCGGAATTCCCTCGGATCAGTAACTGCGTTGGCAGAGCGTCGGTACCTCGCTCACGAACGCCCAAAGCATAAGCAAGCTGGGACAGCTGCAGGTCCGGTGCCTGCTTCTGCAGGTCTGCTCGCTCCGACGCCGAGGCACTCTCCAGAGTCTGCTCATGTTCCCGCTGCTGGCGCTGAACATCCCGCCAGATCGCCAGGACTTCAGAATCTTCCGCAATCGGGAGCACACTGGCGTTCCCCAGCTGATCCTGAGGATTCTCATAGCGGCGGACATTTCGAACAAATGCCAGCATGCGGTAGTAATCCTCCTGTGGAATCGGGTCAAACTTGTGCTCATGACACCGCGCACACCCGATTGTCAGTCCCATGAACGCAGAACCGATCGTCGACAGCACATCGTCCAGATCGTCGTATTCTGCCTGCCGGGCATCGTCAGGCTCATCGTCCCAGGTACCCAGACGATAGAAGCCCGTCGCAATCCGTGATTCCGCAGAACTGTCAGGCAGCTCATCGCCAGCCAGCTGTTCCAGCAGAAAACGATCATAAGGTTTGTCCTGCAGAAATGACTGCACCACATAATCGCGATATCGCCAGATATGTGGCTTGTAACCGTCACGCTCGTAGCCATTGCTCTGTCCATATCTGACGACGTCCAGCCAGTGACGCCCCCAGTGTTCACCGTAACTCGGCCGCTGCAGCAGTTCATCCACCAGCTCATCCCACGCGTCTTCCTGCAGCGGATCCGCACCCGCAGCGGTGATGGACTTTGTCCAGTGCTGCAGTTCGTCCCATGTGGGCGGCAGACCAGTCAGTCCCAGAAACGCCCTGCGAATCAGTACCGACACTTCCGCACGTCGGCTGGCCTGTAGCCCCTCGCTTTGCAGACGCTGATCGATCAGTATGTCGATCACGCCATCCTGTGGGATCTCATTCAGTTCAGGATTCACTTGCACAGGCTGAAATGCCCAGTAGGCGCGATCTTCGGCGGTCACCTGACCAGCCTCAGCGGTACGCACTGAAGCAGTCTGCTGATCGTCAGGCCACGGCAGTCCACGACGCACCCACTCCGCAATCAGTGACACTTCGTGATCAGCCAGACGGCGTCGCGGGGGCATTTCCGGCCCTTCATACCTGACCGCATGCACAAGCAGACTGCCATCGGCGTCTCCGGGGATTGCAGCCGGACCGCTGTCTCCTCCACGCAGAATCTCTGCAGCCGAATCCAGCCGCAGCCCACCCTTCACCCGATCACCACTGTGACATTCGAAACAATGACTGCTCAGCAGCGGACGAATTTTTGACTCAAAGAACATCCGATCAGCAGCTGTTGCCAGGTCATCCCCTGCTCTGGCTGGAACCAGAGCGAACATCAGCATGACGACACAACACGACAGCCTGACTGCCGGCATGCTGGTGGTCACCCTGGGAATCACATCAATGAAGGAAACAGCAGCACACATCAGATGCCAAAGCCTCTCCTGTTCAGAATCGCGGTATGCAGTCGGGATAATACGGAAGCATTCCACCACTGCATCAACTCAACACCAGCCGCCCCCGGCAACGTTGTCTCAGATGCTCCGCTGAGACTCAAGCCGAGTCGTCCGAAAAACGGTAGCCCGAAGTAAGCCCTGGCGGCCCCAGCGCAGTTGCATCTGCTGCCTGCTGAGCATCTCTGAGATGCTTCCATCAGTGCTGCCCCCCGACAATGACTCCAGGACTGCTCATGGCTGAATTACTTTCGCGGTCATGACAAATCGGTCTTTGCTGGCGACCTCCTGCAGCTGCCGGGTCAATCGCAACAGAGGTATCCCGTTCGGCATGCACAGTTGTCCCCTCCGCTACATCAGGCATCAGGCATCAGGCATCAGGCATCCATTCCAGCCTGAAATGCTGAACAACTCGTTGATTTTCTGCTTGAAAAGCAACCGCTGCAAATCAACAGCACCTTGACAGAGGCCCTGCAGGTTAAGCTAATCTGTGACCATCAGAACGCAGAAGAACAAAAAGCGGACCGGAGTCGTAATCCTTCAGCCAGCGACTGAAACAACGATTCACGTTGCTCATCAACGCATCGCTGGCCGGCAGTGAGACCCAGACTTGAAAAACCTGTTTACATCCAGACTCTTCGTCATGATCGCGACGGCACTGGGACTGCTGGTTCTGCTTGTGATCGCTTTCGCACCAACTCGCGTGACGATCTCTTCCCCCACCCCATTAATCGCACCATCAGTCAGAAGTGTCGACGCAGCATGGTTCACTCCCGACGCGACATCCGCTTCAACCCCGATCGATTTACTGATACTCGATGACGGACAGTTTTCTTCAGAACTGCTGATGCAGGTCGTATCAGAACTTCGCATTGCCCGTCTCAGGGATCAACAGCAACAACTGCATCATCGCTATCAGATCCGAATCCACTCACTGGATTCGTTGCTCACAGATCCGGTGCCACTGCTACAGGAACAGCACTTTGATTTCCTGCTGCTTTCATCGACCGCACTCCTGCGGTCTCTGCAACCTGTCCTGTCAGCGAAAGACCTGACAGGCCGGGTAGTGCTGTTTGACAACACAACGGAAAGTGCCGCCGCTGCGCTGATTGACGAACGGCAGGTCGTCAAAGCCCCACCACAGATCGCCAGAACGATTGAACTTGCACTGCAGACCTTTCCGGAACGCAAGCGACTGCTGCTGATCGGCGACACCAGGGCTGCCCCGGAAATAACCGCCTCGGCGTTACGTCAGGCTCAGGAAATCGCCTCGGCACGACAACTCCGGTTTGTCTCCCTGCTGGATCAATCGGCAGACGACATCACCACCGGGATGACGGAAGGCGAATTGACCAACACCCTGATCTTCGCTGCATCCCTGCCACCGGGAGACTCCCCCGAAGCCCAGCTGAGTTCACTGTGTTCTAGGCCACCCGTGATGCCTGTTGTCTGTTGCAACGAACAACTCCTGCGGCATGGTGCCGTGGCGGCATGGTCCGTCGATGCAAAACATCTTGCACAACGACTCGATCAGTACCTGACGGGCAGGGCGTCATCAGTCGTCGATGAATCTGCTCCGCACTCATTCTTTCTGCACGGACAGCAGCTGACGCAGCTGCTCGGCGCCCTCGACCAGCAGCTACCCCGAGAGAGTGTTTTGCAGGGATTCATTCCCTTGATTAATGACCAAAGTAATTCACTGACCGTGTATGATTACTCTGGCAGGGTGGCCGCAGTACTTTTAATAACTTGTACGATACTGTTTCTTTTACAGCACCTGTTCCTTGCTCGACAGCGACTGCAACTGCTGAACAAATCGCTGCAGTTTGCGCGACTGACCACACTGGGGTATTACAGCGCTGCATTGGGTCACCAGTTGAGTCAGCCGCTGGGTGCGATGCTGAACAACCTTGAGGCGATAAGGGCGCTGGTCCGGAACGGTGGCACATTGTCCACCGAGGACACAACAGACATCCTCAAGGATATCCAGAGCGACCATGCCCGCATTTTTCAGGTCGTCGAATCCATCCGATCGCTGGCACGGAAATCGCCACAAGTTGATGTTGCCCCCGTTTCAGCAGTGGATCTCTGCCAACGCACCATCGCAGGACTCAGACAGCAACATAGCTTTGAACGGGTTCACTGGGAACTGCAGGCTGCAACTGATCTCCCTTTGGTTCTCGCCTCCGAGTCACTGCTGGAGCAGGCACTGATCAATGTGCTGACGAATTCCGGTGAAGCGATTTCCGCGCGTTCTTCAGGAACATGGTCGGGGCAAACTCAAATTCCATTCGCGAAAGGCACAGTCACGGTCAGTCTGTCTGCTTTTTGCAATCCATCGAACGGGAACAGAAACGGAGTACTGATACAGTGCACTGACGATGGTGTGCCCTTTCCAGAAGAGTACCTGAGTGCAGAGCCCGGTGATTCGGTGACAAGCAAACCTGATGGCCTCGGCATGGGGCTGCAGATTGCTCGAATGATTCTTGAAGAACAGAACGGCTGGCTCAGAATCAAACAGAATACTGCGGACAAGCAAGTCATGATCTGGCTGCCCATGGCCAGCGAATCGGAAAAAGCTCCACCATCCGATGGCTGAGGATTCCGGAATACGGTTCCCTGATCGGCTCGTGGATCACGGTCTGCCTTCACAACGCTGCCGGCAGGCCCGCAGACGCCAGTTCCACGCAGGGTGGAAACCGGACGTGTATCGCTTGCAACTCTGCGCAACGCGATCCCGCCCCGGCTTTGGCGACAGCCTTGCAACAAACCTGCTCTCAACCCAGAATCAGCCGGGACATCCTGCTGATTTTGGAGAATTGAACGATGCGAGTTACCTGCATTGCCGTGCTGTTGCTGACGGCCTGCACAACGACGACGGCCACAGAAAAGTCACCCAACGTTGTGCTCGTCATCACGGACGATCAGGGCTACGGAGATCTGAGCTGCCATGGGAATCCCGTGCTCAGAACACCCCATCTTGACCAGCTGCATACCGAATCCGTGCGACTGACCGATTACCACGTTTCTCCGACCTGCTCCCCAACCAGAGCGGCCCTGCTCACCGGACACTGGACAAATCGCACCGGCGTGTGGCATACAATCATGGGCCGATCCATGATCCGCGAGAACGAAACTGTCGTCGCGGAACTGTTTCGCAGGGCCGGTTACGCCACCGGGATGTTCGGCAAATGGCACCTCGGCGACAACTACCCCTGTCGCCCGGAGGATCGTGGATTCACCGACGTGCTGCGACATGGTGGCGGCGGCGTCGGGCAGACCCCCGACTTCTGGGACAATGCGTACTTCGACGGCAGCTACTGGCGCTACGAACAACAAGTGGCCCCGGTGCCCGCCCCGATGCCGGTGAGTGGGTACTGCACGGACGTCTGGTTTGAAGCTGCTTCCCACTTCATCAGAAACAGTAAACGGTCCGGCAAACCGTTCTTTGCCTACATCGCGACCAACGCGCCACATGGCCCCAATCACGCGCCGGAAGAGGCTGCAGAGCCGTACAACGAGCTTGGTACAGGGCTCGCCCATTTCTTCGGCATGATCTCCAGTATCGACACCAATGTCGGGCGACTGCGGAAGTTACTCGAACAGGAAGAACTCGCCCACAACACCATCTTTATCTTCACCACCGACAACGGAACTGCCGGTGGAGCGAAAGTCTTCAATGCCGGAATGCGAGATCAGAAGGGCAGCGAATATGATGGCGGGCATCGCGTGCCGTTCTTTCTGCACTGGCCTGCCGGCGGCTTCACTGAAGGACGCGACGTTGCCGACCTGACAGCTCATGTGGACGTCGTCCCGACACTCCTTGATCTCTGTCACGTACCTCGACCGGACGATATTCAATTCGATGGAATCAGTATCCGTCCGCTGCTCGAAGGCAGGGCCTCACTCAGGGATGGCAGCTGGCCCGACCGCATTCTTGTGACCGATTCTCAGCGAGTTCGCGATCCCATCAAATGGCGCAAAAGCGCCGTGATGAGTTCCGGATGGCGACTGATAAATGGCAAGGAACTGTATCAGATCTCCACTGATCCGGGACAGCGGCAGAATCTTGCTGATCAGCACCCACAGATTGTCGCTCGACTGCAGCAGTTCTATGAAACGTGGTGGTCTGAACTGGAACCCACGTTCTCTCAGGATGTCAGCATCGCCCTCGGACACCCGCAGGAAAACCCCGCTCGACTCACCTGCCACGACTGGATCACCAGCAACCTGACGCCCTGGAACCAGGCCATGGTTCGAAGTGGCATGAATGGACCAGGCAATACCGGATTCTGGAACGTGAATATCACTCAGGCCGGAACTTATGAATTTGAACTCCGCCGCTGGCCGCGGGAAGTTCAGCAGCCGATCACAGCGGCAATCAGGCCCGGTGATCCGGTTCCCGGAGTTCAGGCCTATCGAGCACGACCGGGGGTATCATTGCCACTTGTCTCAGCTGAAATTGAAGTCAGCGGAAAAACGCAGCGGCTTGACCTTCCGCAGCCGGATGCAGCTGCAGTCACTTTCCGACTGCGGTTACCCGCTGGCAAATCACAACTGCACACTCGGTTTCTGACCGCTGACGGCACCATCTACGGCGCTTATTTCTGTTATGTGAATCGTGTTGATGCTCAGTAATCAACTGTTGCCGCACGGATCCGACGACTTACGGCCCCCCCGGTTTATGTTGTGAATTGTGAATCGGGTGATGTACACTGTCGTGGCCTGCGTCCCGCCTTCAATGGAATCCCGCCATGTCTGCTGTAACTCCATCACGGCTGCATCGTCGTCCCGTGCTCCGCGCAGCCGGAATCGCAATTTCACTTCCCCTCCTGGAGACGTTTGCGGATAAATCCTCAGCCGCTCAGACGCCTCGTCGAATGGTGGCGATTCAGACCAACATGGGGATCCTGCCGCGTTATTTCTTTCCTGACGAAGAACAACCCGACTGGAAACAGACCCCCTATCTGCAGCGACTCGCTGCACATCACCAGCAGCTGACAATGTTTTCCGGAGTCAGTCTGCCGGGGGTCACGGGTGGACACACGGCGCAGAAGTGTTTTCTGACCGGAACACCACACCCGGAACGCGGTGGCTTTCGCAATGGCGTTTCACTGGACCAGGTTGCCGCAGAGGAACTGGGAGACCAGACCCGCTTCCCATCACTTGTTCTGGCCATCACCAACGAGAACGCGACCCTCAGTTACACTCGCAATGGATCTCCGATCCCGTCTGAACAAAGTCCGCGACGACTCTTTGAACAGCTCTTCGTTCAGGGCCGGCCTGAAGAAATTGACTCTCGAGTCGATGCACTCAAACAAGGTCGCAGTACGCTCGACTTTGTTGCCGATCAGTCGCGCAGACTGAACCAGCGACTGTCTCGCGAGGATCGTTCACGGATGGACCAGTATCTGACCGCTGTCAGAGATCTTGAGCAGCGTCTGCAGAAAGCCGAGGCGTGGGAACATCGGCCAAAGCCGGTCGTGACCGCCGAGGCTCCGGCTGAGAATATGGACCCACGCCAGTTCGTGGAACGCTCCGACATGATGTTCGATGTCATGAAACTTGCGTTGGAGACCGACTCCACCCGCATCATCAGCCTGTTCATTGATACCACCGTGATCCACAACATTACCCACCATGGAAATCGGCCAGACGTCCTGGCGGAACTGCGCGGCCACGAGGAACGTCAGTTCGACGCTCTCGGACGTTTCCTGACTGCGCTGGCAGGTACACAGGAGCAGGGGTTCAGCCTGCTCGATCGTACCATGGTTCTTTACGGAACATGCATGGGAAGTGCCAATTCCCACTCCAACACCAATCTGCCGGTCCTGCTTGCCGGTGGAGGATTCAGACACGGGCAGCATCTGGCATTCGATCAGCAGAACAACTATCCGCTCTCGAATCTTTATGTCAGCATGTTGCAGCGACTGGGGATCGAGGCCGACCAGTTTTCCTCCGGCACCAGCACAATGCGTGGGCTGGAGTTCGCATCATGAACTTCATCATCAACGCGTCCCGGCTGTTGTGTATTGCCAGCGCATTCCTTGTCTGCTCGCCAGCGACTGCTGCGGCTGAAGAACTTCCCGATGCATTCCTGCGTCGCTGGTGTCTTGACTGCCACGGAGAAGATTCGCCAGCGGCCGGACTGAATCTGCTCACGCTGTCCCGAGACCTGCAGAACCCCGATGCACTCCGACGCTGGATTCGTATCCACGACCGCGTCGGCAGCGGTGAGATGCCACCGCCGCAGGCGGAGCGCCCCGACAATGCATCACGACTGCAGGCTGTGGAGATCCTTTCCGAACAACTGACTGCCGCGGCTCAACGACAGCGATCCCGGCAACTGCAGCTGCGCAGACTCACCCGCCGGGAATACGAGAACACCATTCGTGACCTGTTCGATATGCCGGGAATCTCACTGGCTGAGAACCTTCCCGCAGATACCAGCGGTGGCAGCTTTGACACCAATGCTGCCGCCCTTGATGTTTCCCACATACATCTTGCGCGATATCTGGAAACTGCGGACCAGATTCTGGATTACGCAATTGCCGTTCGCCCCGTCCCACCGCAGATTCAGCACCGCCGAATTTCTCTGGTCAACCGCGGTGGATTCATCGCTCACATCGTGATGAATGGCGATGGACTGCTGCTGAAGAACGGATTGCCTGACCCGGAGTTTCCTCCGGCTGCAGAACAGAATCACCTTGACCAGGGTGCCCATGAACGCTGGGGATCCTTTCGCAATGGCGCAAGCGTAGGGCTCTTCCGTCACGAAGATGAATCTGTCAGCCCCTACTTCATCGAACACGTCACCATCTATCCAGGCCGTTATCGAGTTCGCACGTCGCTCTGGAGTTTTCAGTGGGATCAGGGAGTGATGCTTCCGGGACGTGGTACGGAATCGGCACGTCTTTCTGTTGTCAGGCTGACCGGCGATGGTCGTGGCGGACAGCATCCCAGCACTGTCATTGGGTACTTTGATGCACCCGCTGATCAGCCCCGGGAACACGAACTGACAGTCTGGCTGAATCACAATGAACTGATCGGTTTCAACACGGCATCACTGGCTCCCACGGCGAATTACTTTCGCAAGCGACGGGCCATGGAATTCACCGGTCCCGGGGTTGTTGTCGACTGGCTGGATATCGAAGGCCCATTTTATGAATCATGGCCTCCGTTGAGTCATCAGCGAATTCTGGGTGATCTGCCCCTGCAGGAGGTTTCTCAGCAGGATCATCCGGACCTGCATTTTCCGTCACGCCGACGACCGCGACAACTCGGGGCCGGAATGAATCGCCCGGATCCGGAGCCGGGATTCTGGACTGTGATGTCCGATCAGCCACAGCATGATGCACGGCGGCTGCTGGCAGACCTGCTGCCAAAGCTGTTTCGCAGGCCCGTGGACGATGGCCAGCTGCAGGACTATCTGCAGATTGTGGCTGCACGCTCCGCTGCAGGAGATTCCTTTGAGCTGGCGATGCGGGCAGCTGTGCGTGCCGCCCTCGTTTCCCCCGATTTCCTGTTTCATGTGACGCCGGACGACAGCCCGCCGCTGTATACCACTGCGTCACGTCTCTCCTATCTGCTCTGGCGTTCTCAGCCAGATGAAAGACTGCTGCAGGCCGCAGCGGACGGTTCGCTGCAGAACCCTGACGTGCTTCATGCTGAGGCCGAAAGACTGCTCGCTGATCCAAGGGCCAGTCGGTTCATTAATGACTTCACCGGACAATGGCTGAAGCTGGACCTGATTGCGTCCACGGACCCCGACCGCAGACTCTACCCGGAATTCAGTCCGTATCTGCAGGACTGCATGCTGGCAGAATCCCGGGCATGGTTTCAGGATCTGCTGGCTCAGGATCGTGATGTCTCATACTTCATTCGGTCGGATGACCTGATCATCAATCAGAAACTCGCGTCCCATTATGAGGTTCCCGATGTTCAGGGGACCGCGTTACGGCGTGTTCCCCGACCACCTGATTGTCCTCGCGGTGGATTCGCCACCCAGGCAGCAATTCTCAAGGTCACCGCCAATGGGACCACGACATCTCCGGTCACACGGGGAGCGTTTGTACTGGACCGCCTGCTTGGGCAGCCACCGGAAAGTCCTCCGGCAAGTGTGCCTGCGATTGAGCCGGACGTTCAGGGCGCCGTCACAATACGGGAACAATTGCAGCTGCATCAGGCCGACCCGGTCTGCGCCAGCTGTCACCGTCGCATTGATCCGCCCGGGTACGCTCTGGAATCATTTGATGTGATCGGCGGTTATCGAACACGCTATCGCTCCATTGGAGAAGGCGATCCGGGCGAGCGGGGAAATATTGATCCGCTCATCGGCATCAGTTTCCGCCTTGGGCCGCACGTGGAAGCGGCCGGAACCACAACCACCGGAGACGAATTCAACGATGTGCAGCAGTGGAAGCAAATCGTCGCAGCCGATGGACAACGGCTCCTGCTGTCATTCACTTCCCACCTTGCCGAGTTTGCGGTCGGTCGATCGCTCACCTTTGCCGATCGCCCGGAACTGCACCGAATTGCAGAACGAACCATCGCGCGTGGTGGCGGTATTCGCACGCTGCTTCACGAACTGATCGCCAGTCCGCTGTTTACCGGACTTGAGCAGACAATTCGGGAACCGGATGAATCTTCCAGGGTAATACTGCAGACTGCTCTCGAACAGCCCGGGCGACTCATGCTTGGTGACTCTGCCGCTCCCGTCAGCCAGCCGGTCATTGCGCCTCCGATTGAACAACCTGAACCGGCGGTTGTTAACGTCAGTTTCAGAGACGAAGATGTCGTGACAGTGCGGGTCGAAGGATTGTTTGTTCCGGAGCGCTGCGATTCCTTCGCTGCACTGTTCAGCGAGATTCCTGAAGCACGGCTGTTGCAGCTTGACTATCAGCTGGCGACCGCTCTGGTTGCATGGGCGGCAGATGCTCAACAGTTTTCCGGAGCCACACCTGAACAGGTCGTCGAACGACTGAACCAGACCATTCGCAGCCAGTCGCAGGGACTGTTTGCGGTACGTCAACCGGGCGAATGTCCGGATGAGCGGCTGCAGCGAATCGACATCCAGGTCGTTGGACTTGATTGCATGGCCTGTTCGCTGGCTCTGCATGACATCCTTGCCCGCGAGAAAGGTGTGGAGTACGTTCAGGCGTCATTTCGCATGGGAGTTGTCTCGGCGTGGATCGACGAATCTGTGATCGGGCCGGAACAACTCAGGGAGGCGTTGCAGAAACGAAATGTAACACTGCTGGAAACAGCAGCCGCTGACAAGGATGAATAGTCGTGCAGCGGGCCACATGGGCGACTGCATCAACTGACTGATCCAACTGCCTGAACCGTTCGATCTTTGAACCGGGAGACGCACCTCATGTTACTGCCCCATGACCGATCCTGCATGCTGTTTGTGGCATTCTGGATTACAGCGACAGCGATCGGTGGTGAGCCATTGGCTGCGGATCGGGACTGGGACAATTTTCGCGGACCAGGGCGTCAGGGGGTCACATCAGTCACCAGCCTGCCCATGCAATGGAGCCAGCAGCAGAACATTGCCTGGAAAACCGCCATGCCAGGGCCCGGAGCATCCAGCCCGGTCGTATCCGGAAACACAGTGCTGCTCACCTGTTACACCGGCTATTTTGTCCCCGGTCAGGACCAGGGCAGTCAGACTGACCTGAAACGACACCTGCTGTTTCTTGACGCACAGACTGGCAGGATCACACGCCGGATCGATGTGGCGGCAAGACTGCCCGAAGAAGAACGCATTCGGGAGCATGGATTTGCCGCAAGCTCCCCGTCCACAGACGGTGAGCTCATCTGCTGTTTCTTCGGAAAGAGCGGAGTATTCGCCTGGGACTTCAGCGGAAAACAGATCTGGCAGGCAGACGTTGGATCGGGAACTCACGGCTGGGGGAGTGCAGCTTCTCCGGTCTTCCATGAAGATCTGATTTACATCAACGCCAGTGTGGAAAGCCAGTCACTTGTGGCACTTGACCGCCGGACGGGCCGCGAAGTCTGGCGTGCCGGCGAGATTCGTGAGGCATGGAATACGCCTCTGATTGTTCGCAATTCGGCGGGCAGAGAAGAACTGGTGATCGGGACGCATGGAACGATTCGCAGCTACAACCCGCAGACCGGCGAACTTCTCTGGACCTGCGCCACCGACATTCAGTGGTACATGGTTCCCAGCCCAGTGGCCCACGATGGCGTGATCTACTACCTTGGTGGCCATTTCCTGCGCCAGGAAGGCCTGCCGGTGCCGCCCCATGCGCACGAAGCCCCAGCGGGTGTCAAGCAGCTGGGCCGGATCGTGCAGATAGACCGGCAGCAGCCAGCCGCCCTGCCCGCGCGCGCGCCGCGCCGCCAGCAGCAGGGCCGGGTTGTCGTGCAGGCGCAGGTCGTGGCGCAGCCAGTAGAGCACGCCGTCGCTCATCGCTGCGCCTCCTGCGAGCCCGGGGTCCTGGGCGCGCTGCGGCGGCAGCGCTCGGAGCAGTACCTGACCTGCTCCCAGTCGCGCTCCCATTTCTTGCGCCAGGCAAAGGGCAGGCCGCAGCAGAGGCAGGTCTTGCTCGGCAGCTCGGATTTCTTTTTCATCTTCATTCGGATCGGCCTCAAAAATCCAGGCTCAGTTGTGATGTATCGGCTGATGCCGCGACGGGACGCAGGCTGCGCTTGCCGCGCTCGGCGACCCGGCCCGGCATGCCCTTGCGCGAGCCATGCTTGTCGACGATGGCCGCCTTGGCGGCGCGCACCTCGGGCTGGCCGCGCCGGGCGTACAGCCTTTGCTTGGCCGCGCGGGTGGCAGCCTCGAGATCGACCACCGGCTGCGCGATGTCG
>JALQUR010000485.1 GCA_023260695.1 Planctomycetaceae bacterium | reverse complement strand
GGAGAGCATCATGCGCAGCGTAAACTTCACACCGGGCGATTCAGCGTTTCGGGTCATCTGGAGCAACGGCCGTCCACGGCTGCAGGAGTTTCTGGTGGTTGCCTTTGTTCAGGGAGTGCTGCAAGTCACTCCTGAACTCAGTCGGCAGCACTATGCGGAACATATTGAGAAGCCGTTTTACCCGGAACTGGAGACCTTCATTACTTCTGGTCCTGTGGCAGCGATGGTTGTCGAGGGACCGGAAGCGATTTCGGTGATGCGAACTCTGATGGGCAGCACAAATGCCCGCCAGTCCGCTCCGGGGACTATTCGCGGCGACTTTGGTTCGAGCCGGCAGATGAATCTGATTCACGGCAGCGACGGCCCGGAGTCAGCGGCTCGGGAAATCGGGATTTACTTCACCGATTCCGAACTTGTTTCCGCTCCGCAATTGCTTTCCTCAGTACTCTGGGCGGCTGACGAGGCCGGCTGAGCAGCCCCGCGGCGGTGTTCAGTGCCGTTTGTCGGCTGGTCCGGCATATCGATTGATTCAGACAGGTCGTCTCGGAGGTCTTCGAGCGGCCTGTTTTTGTTGCGGCGACAGGTGCTGCATTCACGTGGCTGCAGACATGTGGCTGCAGACATGTGGCCGCTGGCGGAACGCATGCAGCGGGCCGATGAGCTGCGTTCTGGCCGCATTTCAGGAACTGCTTTATCGATACTGCTCCGCTGCCTATAATCCCTGCTCAGCACGAATGTCGGTGATCGCCTCGCGAACCGATACTCGACAGCTCCCGATGATCGCTGTGCGGTACGGACACGACAGCAGATGTTTCCAAGAATCAAACAAAGCCTGTCGGCCGGACTGGCCGCGCTGCTGCTGCTGTCGTTGCTGCTGCTGGCCGCAGAGGCTTTGCTGCGGTATTTCGCAGATCCGTTCAGTGTGATTACAGCTCGCACAGCTCGTCAGTTTCAGCCGATTCTCACGGTCTCTGACAGGTATCACCACGATCTTCCGGCGGGCAGGACATTCCGGAATACGGGTGCTGACGGGCGGCAGATTTCGCTGCGGACCAATCTGCTGGGGTGTCGGGGCCCGGCTTTCAGCAAAGATACGTCGCCGCAGGATTATCGGATCCTGGTCCTGGGTGATGAGACGGTCTTTGGTGGTCATGTTCAGGAAGAGGCAACGCTTCCGGCTCGGATCGCCCAGTTGATGCGAGGGATGACGACGTTAAGTCTGGAGGTCATCAATGGCGGTGTCCCCGGATATTGCCCGCTGCTGAGTCGGCTCAAATTTCAGCATACTCTGCAGGTCCTGAAGCCGCAGCTTGTCATTCTGCACGTGGACATGTCGGATCTGGCTGATGAAGAAGCCTTTCGCAGCTTTCTCGAAACCAGTGCCGGTGTGGAATCCTGCCAGCATCCGGCGGCTCTGCTCAATGCAGAAACACAGACTGGTGTGCTGCAGCAGTCGGCATTGCTGAATCAGATCCTTACGGGGCTCAGGCATGATGGAGCAGGGGTGCTGTCCATTCGTGGTGAATCCTGTGGTTTGTACCGCTATCACTGGATCACAGATGAGAAGTCCGATTTTCGGATCCAGACGGGGCACCTGCTGGAATCCATTTCCCGCCTGAATGAACAGGTGCGGAGCAGCGGAGGTCACCTGCTGGTATCAACCTGCCCGGTGATCTGGCAGCTTCATGACTGTGGGCGATACCGTGAGCTGAATGAGCTTTGTCAGGTCCGGGCCCGGACCCCAATCACTTCAACACGTCCGTTCGACACGCTGGCTGAGTACTGTGAAGTCAGCAATATTCATTTTGTCAGTTGTCTGGATGACTTCCGTCAGCGGGCGGATTCTGAAGACTGTTTTGATGAGCAGTTGCCATTTCTGTCAGAGCAGGGACTGATGCTGTATGCGCGAAGTATTGCCGAATATCTGAGCTCCAATCCGCCAGCCCGCTGGCCGGAATAATCAGAGCTGCGTTGGGCTGCATGTGCAGGCGCAGGAGTTCCAGGCGGCAGGGAAGTGCAGAGCAGTGCAGACCTTTCAGGGGCCCGGCCGCACGGCACGCAGGATCGCTCGAACGGGAGCCTGGTAGCCTTCGATTGTGAGCGTGTGATCCTGCGGATGGAGAAAGTCCGCGAGAGAATCAAATGTCATCCACTCGGTGCGGCGTTGTTCGGCAATGGTTGTCGGCGAAATATCAAGCAGGTCGATGGAGCGAAACCCGGAGCGTCGCAGCCAGCGGGTCAGCATATCAATCGTTGGAATGAACCAGACATTGCGCATCTGAGCGTAACGGTCCTCGGGGACCAGCACGTGATACCCGTCCTGCTGCAGAATCATCGTCTCAAGGATCAGTTCACCACCGGGGCGGAGTGAATTACGGAGTCTGATCAGGTGCTCAATCGGTCCGGAGCGATGATACAGGACACCCATCGAGAGGGTGATGTCGAAGAATCCGGAGCGTTCCGGCAGGTCGTTATCCTGTAATGGGAGTACCCAGTGTGGTGTCTCCGGAGGGCTGAAGTGGCGGAGCATTTCGAACTGCACGGCATACAGCAGAAACGGATCCAGTCCGAGTACCATTTCCGCACCCTGCAGCAGCATGCGCCAGCCGTAGTATCCGTTACCGCAACCGACATCCAGGATGCGTCGTCCATCGAAGCGGAGATCCCGAGCCAGTCGGTCCCATTTCAGACAAGAACGCCATTCCGTATCGATCACCGTGTCAAAGAATCGGAATGGTCCTTTTCTCCAGGGCATGAGGGCTTTCAGATTCTGCTGCAGCTGCCGGTGCTGCCGTTCGTCGATGGTGCCATCAACGGCGACCAGATCCCCGTCTTCGCGGATGACGGCGTCGGGACATTCCGGAAGATTCTGCAGCAGCTGCAGCCATTCACCAAGATGTCCATGGCAATCCGGACGCAGTGCAGCAGCAGTGCGTTCCCTGATGATCTCAACCCATTCCTGCTGTCCTTCGGCGTTCAGCAGTTGCAGCAGGTATTTGCTGCAGAAAGGCAGTTGAGGCATGCCTAGTAACCTCCGAGTTCAACTGCCTGCGAAACTCGATCGATGGCCAGCAGGTATGCTGCGGTGCGGAGAGAAACATGACGTTCCTGTGCCACTGTCCAGACGCGATCGAACGCACGGCTCATTGTCCGCTCCAGCTCTTCGCGGATGCGGCTGAGATCCCAGCGGAAGTACTGATGATTCTGGACCCATTCGAAGTAGCTGACTGTCACTCCGCCGGCATTGGCAAGGATATCCGGCAGCACGACGATCCCGTTCTGCTGAAGAATTCGGTCGGCAGCCGGGCTGACCGGACCGTTGGCAGCTTCAATCACGTACCGAGCACGAATTTCTGCGGCGTTGTCTTCAGTGATGACATTTCCCAGAGCGGCCGGCACCAGAACATCGACCGGCAGGCTGAGCAGTTCTGGGTTGGAAATCTGCTTTCCTCCTGTGAAGCCATTCAGGGAACCATGTTGCTGAACATGGTTCAAGGCGGCGGGAATATCAATGCCGGCCGGATTGTGGAATGCACCGGAGATGTCCGAGATGGCCACGATCTGTGCTCCGCTCTGATGCAGCCAGGCGGCTGCGAATGAACCGACGTTTCCGAATCCCTGAATGGCAAAGGTGCAGTCGTCGATGGAGCTGCTGTAGTGTTTCAGCAGTGCCAGTGTGACAATTCCGACCCCCCGCCCGGTCGCTTCATTGCGTCCTTCGGCGCCGTAGAGTTCCACGGGTTTGCCGGTGACGCATCCCGGGGCGAACCCATGGTACTTCTGGTACTGATTCATGATCCATGCCATGGTGCGGGGAGTGGTTCCCATATCGGGAGCGGGGATATCGCGATCCGGCCCGAAGATGTCATGGATTTCATCAACGAATCGCCGTGTCAGTCGTTCCTGCTCAGCGATGGAAAGTGTGGTGGGATCGACTGCAATTCCTCCTTTGGCGCCACCGAATGGAACATCGACAACGGCTGTTTTCCATGTCATCAGTGAAGCCAGCCCGCGGACTTCGTCGGCGTCAACATGGTGGTGATAACGCAACCCGCCTTTCATGGGGCCACGGGCTCGGTTGTGCTGAATGCGATAGCCAATGCAGATCTGCAGTTCCCCGTTGTCTCGCAGCAGAGGTACTTCGACACGCGTTTCACGACGGGGGGTGATCAGCAGAGATTTCATGCTTTCTGAAAGGCCGGCGATGTCTGCGGCTTCTTCCAGATAAAGTTGTGTGGCCTGGCCCAGGGTAGTCATAATTGGTGGTTCCTTACAGCGATGTGCTGCAGAGATGTGTCACGGCGATGGAACAGAAATCTGAGGTGGTGGACTGGAATTCCTGTCGACATGCTGCTTCCGGATACTCCGGCATTGTCTCACGGGGAGCCGGATTTGTCATGGCCACGGAAGCTGTCGAGTACAGCTTGTCCGCAGGATAATCCGTGATAATCTCGCATCTGCCGCTTTTCAGCGTTATCATTCAGGGCAGATGTGGCATGGAATTCTGTGGAAACGGAAGGGAAATGATGTCGCTGCGGACGTTGTTACTCCTGCTGTATTGTCTGATGTACTGTGGTCTCACCGTCAATGCAGCTGAGAGCTCGATTGAGGTGATTCCGCAGGCGGTCCTGCTGGACGGTCCGGAATCCTCAGACCAGCTGCTGGTTCTGCTGCATCAGGCTGACGGCCGTGTCACGGATGTGACTGATCAGGTAACTGCAGTCTGGGCAGGTGCAGAGATTGCCAGCGTCCTGCCATCGGGGCGAATAGTTCCGCTGCAGGAGGGCACCTCATCACTGCAGCTCAGTGCCGGATCACTCTCGGTCAGCGTGCCAGTGCAGGTGACCGGAATTGCATCACCGGCACCGGTTTCGTTTCACGCAGATGTGCTTCCGGTACTTACTCGAGCAGGCTGCAACTCCGGTGGATGTCATGGGAAGGCCGAGGGGCAGAACGGATTTCGTCTGAGCGTATTTGGTTCGGACCCGCAGGCAGATCACGCGGCTCTGGTAAGCGAGGGACGCGGTCGACGAGTTTTCGCCGCGATTCCGGAAAACAGTCTGCTGCTCCGCAAGGCCACAGCAGAGATGCCTCATGGTGGTGGCAGAAAGTTTGCGGCAGATTCTCGCTGGTATCGGCTGCTCAAACGCTGGATTCAGGAAGGGATGCAGCTGGATACCGCAAGGCAGGACGAGGTTGTTCACCTGCACGTACAGCCCGAGCAGATGGTGCTGACCGACGGAGCTTCGCGGCAGTTACGCGTTGTCGCGGAGCTGCGTGACGGGAGTCTGCGACCAGTCACCGCTGAATCAGAATTTGCCTCAAACCAGGATGATGTGGCAGCCGTGGATTCTGCGGGGCGGGTTGCAGCGGCAGAGGTTCCGGGTGAAGCTGCAGTTCTGGTTCGTTATGCCGGTCACGTCACCATCAGCCGGGTGATCCGTCCGCAGCAGGAAAAGTCGTTTGCTCGGCCTGCGGAGAACAACTTCATCGATCGACTGGTCTGGGATCGTCTGCAGTTGCTGGGAATTCCACCCGGGCAGCCAGCCGACGATGCAACATATCTGCGGCGGGTGTACCTGGATGTCATTGGCACACTGCCGACGGCCCGGGAAGCCCGTGAGTTTCTTGCGGACACGCGAGCTGATCGGCGCGAGCAGCTTGTTCGCACGTTGCTGCAGCGGCCCGAGTATGCGACGTTCTGGTCACAGCGGTGGGCGGATCTGCTGCGTGTGGACAAGGATGTGATTGCTCCGGAAGGAGCAGTGGGAATGACTCGCTGGATCCACTCTCAGTTTGCTCAGAATGTTCCCTTCGACAAATTCGCTCGACAGGTGCTGACAGCGAGGGGGTCAACGTTTGGAGAGTCGCCAGCGGGTTTCTTCGAGGTACACGCAACTCCTGAAGACCTTGCTCGAGCGACAAGTCAGCTGTTTCTGGGTGTGCGAATCGAGTGTGCTCAGTGTCATCACCATCCGTTTGAACGCTGGGGACAGGAGGACTATTTCGCGTGGGCGGGATACTTCACCGGGATCGCCCGTGCAGCTCAGCCCGGTGGCGGTAAGAAGATCAGTGGTGGCATTGGCAAGGCCATGACGCATCCACGTACTGGTCTGGAAATACTGCCGGCACCGCTGGGACAGCCACGTACGGAATTACCGCCGGGTGCGGACTGGAGAAGCGACCTGGCTGGCTGGATGGCAACCGCAGAGAATCCCTGGTTTGCCCGGACAATCGCGAATCGCATGTGGTCGTGGTACTTCGGACGCGGGCTGGTGGATCCGGTTGATGATCTGCGTTCCACCAACCCGGCATCCAACGAAGCTCTGCTGGATGCTCTGGCAAAGCATCTGGTTGACCTCAAATTCGATCTGCAGGCGTTCACTCTGACGCTGACCCAGTCCGCCGCATATCAGCTCAGTTCTGCGGCCGATGAAGGAAATAAGAACGACGACCGCAATGGATCTCATGCATTATGGCGTCCGCTTTCCGCAGAAGTGCTGCTGGACGCAGTGTCTCAGGCCACGGGTGTGGCGGCAGAATTCAACGGCTGGCCTGCCGGCTATCGCGCCATCGAAATCTGGGACAACAAGCTGCCGTCACGATTTCTGGAGGTATTTGGTCGTCCCCAGCGACAGACTGTGTGTTCCTGCGAACGAGGTGTGGAACCGAGTATCGCACAGGCTCTGCACCTGATGAATTCAGAATATACGATGGGCCAGATCAGCAGCAGTCAGGGCCGCAGCCAGAAACTTGCGGATTCGGGGCGAAGTGCGGACGAGGTTCTGGACGAACTCTATTTATGTACATTGAGTCGCTTTCCGACGGCGGACGAGCGAGCGGCAATGCGGGTGGCGTTTGCGGATGCAGAAACTCCTGAGGCCGCGATTCAGGACGTGTTATGGGTACTGCTGAATACGAGAGAATTCGTATTCAATCACTGACGGAAGTACAGCGCTGCGGTTTTGTGAATGGGAGCAGGACAATGGCGGGAAGCAGATACAGGACAAGGGCGAACAGACCGGTCAGACGAGACATGCTGCGAATTGGGGGCACTGGTCTGCTGGGTGGCCTCAGCCTGCCGGCTCTGCTGCAGCTGCAGGCTGAAGCAGCTCTGCCAGCAGCTCCGCGGGCACGATCCTGCATCTTCTTCATGCTGGAAGGTGGTCCCAGTCATATCGACATGTGGGATCTGAAACCGAATGCTCCGCAGGAGATTCGCGGGCCGTTTCAGCCCATTTCCACTGTGGTTCCCGGAACGCAGATCAGTGAACTGTTGCCGCTGAGTGCCGGGATTGTCGATCGTCTGACAATTCTGCGATCGCACAGCCATAAGGATAATGCGCATCAGACGGGCCGGCACTGGGTGCTCACGGGATATCCTCCTTCTTTTGCCGATGGCCAGGCGAAGGGAGTTCCCTTCAATGAGCTGTATCCATCCATCGGATCGATTGTTTCCCGGGAGCTTGGTCCGCGGGGCGCGGTGCCACCTTATATTGAGCTGCCAAACCCGCTTGGTCCGGGCGGTCCGGGATTCTATGGAGCTCGCTATGCGCCGTTCACGATTGATAACGATCCCGTGCAGGCGGACTTTCGCGTTCCGGACCTTGAGATACCTCCGGGGATCAGCAGAGCGCAGTTTGAACGTCGTCAGCGTCTGCTGCGACAGGCTGAAAAACTCGGCCGCTCCGGGCAGGCATCCGGTGGTGCCGAAACGCTCGGCGAGTACTATTCCAGAGCGGTGGATCTGGTGACTGCACCAGAGGCTCGACGTGCATTTGATCTGCAGGCGGAATCCGCTGAGATGCGGGAACGCTACGGATTCAGTTCGATTGGCCAATGTGCATTGATGGCCCGGCGACTGGTGGAAGCAGGATGCCGATTCATCGGGATTGATCATGGCAGCTGGGACACGCACTTCGACAACTTCTCCAGCCACGAAAAGACACTGGTCCCACCCACGGATCGTGCCCTGACGGCACTGATTACGGATCTTGATGATCGTGGACTGCTGGACGAGACGCTGGTGGTGATGATGGGAGAGATGGGAAGAACGCCTCGAATCAACAAGGATGCCGGTCGTGATCACTGGTCTCAGTGTCAGACTGTGATCCTGGCTGGCGGGGGAATCCGTCGCGGTGTTGTCGTGGGAGCGAGTGACGAGACGGCCAGCTACCCCACGACGCAGCCTTATGGCATTCAGGACCTGCTGCGGACCGTCTTCCATCTGCTTGGAGTGGATGCTGATCAGGTCCATCATACTCCAACCGGTCGTCCGGTACCGATTGTCAATGGTGGCCATCGCATCGACGAGGTTCTGATCTGATTCCTGCTCTGACGTCCGTGCATAGCTTTGGGTTCTGTCGCGGAGGCGGTCATGCTGAGAATAGGGATTGTTGGTCTCGACTCATCACATAGCACTGCATTTACAGACCTGTTGCTCAGTGGTCGGTCGGACCTGGCGAATGAGCAGGTTCGGGTGGTCGCCGGCTGGACAGGTGGTAGTGCAGATTTTCCGCTGAGTATTTCACGGGCGGCCAGATTCACCGAAGAGATGCGTGAGCGAGGAGTGCAGATCTGCCCGACGCCGGCTGATGTCCTCGAGAACTCCGATGCGGTAATTCTGGGTGCAGTTGATGGCCGTTGTCATGTTGAGCTGGCGAGTCAGTTGTTTCCAGCCGGGCTGCCGGTTTTTGTCGACAAGCCTTTGGCTCATGACCGGGATGCAGCTTTGCAGATTGTGCAGCTGGGTCAGCGGTACGGAACGCGTTGGTTCACAGCGTCAGCTCTGCGTTATCAGCAGTCCCTGATGCAGGCTCTCGAATCGGCTGGTGACGATGAGGTGATCAGCTGCGACTGTTATGGAACGGTGAAAGCAATGCCGGGCCATCTGGAGCTGGCATGGTACGGTGTGCATGGAATTGAGGCGGTTTATTCCGTACTAGGGCAGGGCTGTCGAGAAGTCCGTCGCGTGCGGACTGATCGAGGTGACGTGATCACCGGCGTCTGGCATGACGGACGAATCGGAACATTTCGTGGCTGCCACGAAGGGGAACAGGCGACTGGCTTTGGAATGGTTATCGGGCTGCGGCAATCGATTGTTCCGCTGGAGTTTCCAGCGGACTACGCGGGACTGGTGGATGAGATCGTGAAGTTCTTCCGTGGTGGTGAACCGCCGGTGACTGCTGCGGAATCACTGGAAGTATTTTCGTTCATGCAGGCTGCGGAAGAAAGCAGTCGGCAGCAGGGACGCCCGGTCCTGCTCAGCAGTTGCGAAGTGGCTGGATAGGCGGACGGTGACCAGGCCGGGTTTCTGCAGCCGGGACGCAACAGGAATGGGGATCGGATTCAGCGGACGCTGAGCGGAATCTCCACGGCATGGTCGGAGAGATTCTTCAGCGTGGCAGCTGGACTGTGATTCGTCTGGCGAGATGTTTCGCCTGCGGTGCCGCGTTGCGCGGGTTGCTGCTGGGCGCCACGAAAATGGATTTCCGTGGCTGGTTCTGAGTCTTTCCATTCGGCAGGCCTGCCAAACACGTCTGCCCAGCCTGTGTCGGCAGTCTCCGGAGCATTCGGGAGCTGTGCGGGCGGTTGTGGGGTGGTCATGTCGATGGCATTGTCCAGCGGTGACGGTCGCATGCGACTCATTGTCGACGGGACAGTCAGTGTTGCTCGCCGAGGTTGTTCAGACTGTTGTTCGAGTGCGTGAATGATACCGGACTGATCGGACTGTGTTTCGAACCCGGCTCTGCGAATTCCCCCCGCATCCTGCAGAAAGTCTGCTGTGATTTCCTGTCGCAGGGATTCCCGCAGATTCATGGCGTGTCCGTCCGTACTGAACAGGGTGATTTCGTCGACCGCCGGTACACCGCGGCGGGGCACCAGTCGAACGACGGCTTCCACTCCACGGCGACCCACTTCAACAAGCACTTCGTGTTCCACCGGGCGGATGGATTTCAACGGCTGTCGCAGCAGTTGCGGCAGGTACTGCAGCTGTGCGGGCAGACGATCAATATTACTCCAGACAAGCCGTTCGAATTCTGCCGATGTGGTTGCACGAATCTGATCAACAGAGCCTGACTCCCAGGCAGCAGCAAACTGCATCAGCGGTACGGCGTACAGCAGCTGGTGTTGCAGCGAAGTGACGCCGGCATTGGCATCAGGGTACTGCAGATCCGTAACCAGCAGATCGCCGTTCTGTTCTTCCATCATCACGCTGCACAGTCTTCCGTCAGCGGCCACGAACTGCAGCTCGGTGGAGTCACCCTGAGCAATGGAGTCCTGCAGTTGCAGGGGACCATGCGGAGGACGTGCAAGGGGAATCTGTGGCTGAGGAAGTTCACTCAGCGGCATCCAGATCTGCTCCGTCATCTTCCTTGAGGAGATCTGGCGGAGCAACGGGAGGTTTCCTTCATTCAGAGCATCGACAAACAGCATTCCGCGGGCAGGTGCTGTGAAGGCCAGTCTCAGATTTCGCTGACGCCGAGTCACACGATCGTAAATCAGGACATCCTTGATCACGAAATCACTGGATTTCGCTGGAGGCGATTCAGTGGTGACCGGATCCGAGTCCCCACTGTCAGCCGGAATCAGATCGAAGCGACAGATATTGTCCTCGAACGGAACCATGATTGTCAGTTGTCCGGCAAACGCCTGAATCTGGAAGTCATCCGGTGCGTGAGCAGAGTCAGGCAGCGGAATCATGGAGAGGTTTCCAATTCGCAGTGAGTTGCTGAAGAACTTCTGCTCCGACAAGGCCTGCAGGCGGATTCGGTCGGTGCCGTTGTACGCTTCCAGGAAGCTGGAGACGCAGGTCATTGCGCGTGCCTGACGCAGCAGGGAGCCGGGGTGCTGTTCTTCCTGACGCTTCTGTAGTTCGAGGTTGGAGATCTTCCACTGATCGTCGCGGTGCTGCACCTGAACACGAAGCACGCCGTTGAGTGACGGCAGGCTGGCCATCGCTTCACTGCCGGCAATGTCGATTTTTGGACGGCGGACCATTCCCGGCCCCATTTCGTCAGTGATCGCGGTGATCAACTGGTGAAACCAGGGCTCCGGCAGGTCAGCAAGGGCCTCATTCAGTTCGGGAGCCGATCCCGCAAGGAGTTCTGCCCGGCTGCCCTGCTGCATTGTGCTGAGATACTCGCGGATCGTCAGGAGCAGATCCATCAGTTCCACCGACGAACGTGTATCGCGAGTCCCGCGTTTCTGCTGACGCAGTTCCACGTCATCGATGCACCAGCGGTCTTTCTGTGGATCATCGATCATGATGAACTGATAACGTGTGCGACCATTTTTGAGTTCGGCAAGCCCGACATGGGCAGTTTTCTTCCAATTTTATGGATGCAGAGCTTTTTGTTCCCAATTCAAGACCTGACTTTCGGAGAAGCCCATTGGTTCTGTGCGTGTTATTACTTCAAGGCGGCAAAGTCTATCCCGAGGACTATACTGAAGCAGGAAGTCAAGGTAGTCGGGTGGCACAACACGGCTTTCTGGACCGGCGTCATTTTTAACGCACTCTTTCCGATCATGGAGGGCGTTTTCGGCACTCTTTATTTTCACAACCCCAAACATCCGTAATGGGCTGACGATGTATATTCCGGCTCTGTCATTGGCACCAACACCGCTTGGATTGTGTCCGGACTTGTGGCCATTTACGCTGTCGTCCAGATCAGTAAGTTCCTGAACTCCCAGCCGAAGAACAGACAGGTGGAGGTTGAAGCACTCGTATCGCACACTGTTGCGTTTGGCTTATTCATGATTGCGGTCGTAATTTTTTTGGCCTTTTACATCAAGTTGATGCTCAAGCAGACAGAATCTTTTAGCAAGCCTTACCTCATCTCAGGCATTTGCTACACCATCTTGTCCTTCATTGCCCAGTGTTTTCTGGTGCAGATCTTCTGGAAGCTCAGCAAGAAAGTTCCAGCATAGCAGGCCAAGCCCCAGGTCGTTGAGGATGAGGAAACCCTTGATCCAGTCGAGGTGATCCGGACTTGTGCAGGCAGCTGCTCACTGAAGATCCGGGCTCCGCGGGATGTGGTCATCCTGCGGGGTGAGATTGACGACTTCGACGCTACGGGTCCGCAAGATGCGGGCAGGCAGTGAACCGGCTGCGCGTCCGGGGGCAACGATTGCCAGTCGTCAACGGTGAGCCATCCGTCGACGAGGGCGATCAGGAGCAGGCCCAGCCCGCCAATGCCGGCCACGGTCATCAGCGCCGACCGGATCATCGCCTTCCTCGTGGTCGCGGGCACCTCGTCACGGGTGAGCACCACCGACGTCACCTGCTG
>JALQUR010000267.1 GCA_023260695.1 Planctomycetaceae bacterium | reverse complement strand
GTCGGCTTAAGCCCCCCAACCAAGATTCTGCGAGGAAGGTACGCGCTATGGCAGCGAGGACAATCGGAACACAGGGAGCCGCCCACGACGCCGCTCAGGCAGTTCAGGCGAACTCCGGAATGACGGTCATCCATCGTGATGGAGAGAAACCATCAACTCCCATCCCGGCGGATCAGTTGCTCACCGCACAGCGGAAGAAGCTGCAGCAGCAGCATGAAGCTGTGGTGAAGTCCATGACGGACGCGCTGGGGCATGCAATGGCGGCAGGTGAGATCCTTCTGGATGCCAAAGCGAGCCTCGCGCATGGTCTTTTCCGCGAGTGGGTGGAGTCACAGGGAGATACTGCATTTCCGCTGAGCCTTCGAACAGCACAGCGATACATGCAGGTGGCACGCAACCGTGAGCAGATTGGCGAAAGCTCACGTGAGCAGGCGAACGCGACGCTCGCGGCGCATGAATCAGAAAGTGGCTCTAAGCGGGGGCTCTCGATTCGCGAAGCCATACGCCTTGTGGCGCAGCAGGACGGTCCCAAGAGTTCTGCGATCACTGCTGCCAAATCAGCGTCGTCACGAAACGGCCACAATTTGTTGACCCCGTGGCCGCTTGTGGAGGCGGTTCAGCAGTGTCTGGGAACCATCGATCTTGACCCGTGTGGTTCAGCACAAGAGCCAGACCATGTGGGTGCCCGATTGGTC
This sequence comes from Planctomycetaceae bacterium, assembly GCA_023260695.1. Lineage (GTDB taxonomy): Bacteria > Planctomycetota > Planctomycetia > Planctomycetales > Planctomycetaceae > SXXK01. Next base: position 1,381 of record JALQUR010000267.1, on the reverse strand, counting down.
TGGACGGAAACGGAGGACGGGCTTGCGGCGGATAAGGCATGGTACGGTCGCGTCTTCGTGCATCCGCCGCAACACAACAGGCAGCAGTGGGTACAGCGATCAGTCTCAGAGATCGATCGTGGCAACGCCCAATCGTTGCTGCTGCTGGTTCCCGCTGTGAGCGACGACACGGTCTTCAACAAGCTTTCTGGGTATCCACGATTGTTCATCAGCTCTCGTGTTGATGGCTTCAAGTCTCCAGCAGTCGTGTTCGCCCTGGGCGAGGTCGATCTGTCGGCGTTTGCCGGAGCGTTTGCTGAACACGGAGATCTGTATGTGCCGTTCGATCTGCGGCAGGCGTGATTCTCAGTTTGGTTTTGTCTGTCCAATCCGTTTATATAAGGAGAAGGAGTGATGAGAAGAATCAAGTCTCGCAACGAAGCTGAAGGCAGCATGCGACGTGAAGCTGACCCCGGCACGTTTCGAATGGTGGCGATTGTCGGTGGCGGTCGGCAGGCGTCCGAGATGTTTTTTCGGCGTGGCGGGGCCGACTTGACGGTCGTCTTTGATAACCCCGAAGAGGTCGCCACGCTGCAGAGATGCTGGGGCAATCAGGGCGATGTTGTGTTCTTTCCACTGGCCGGTGGGGAGACGGCTGACACGCTGGCCCTCGATGCTCCCGAGAGAGTACGTGGGTTATTGCTAAGTCGTGCATCCATGAGTGCTGATTCGGGACTGGGCCAGATTCCCGGCGTTGGTCAGCTTGCAGCTGTGCACCAGCGGAAGCAGGACGCTTATCGCAACTTCCTGCGAAATTTGAAGAGCATCGTGACTCAGGCTACTGCTGGCCAATGCAACGGGATCGAATTGATCTGTACCGGCAGTGGTGCGGGCGGAACCTTCTCGGGCGTCGGCCTCGACGTCGTCTGCGATCTGCTCCAACCGCTCAGCGATATCGGTGTCGGAGTGCATGTTGTGTTCTCGGTTCTGGATGCAACGACATTCGCCGGACTCGGGCATCGTTGTGGTATGAACAACGCAGCCACGGTTGCGAGGTTGGCAAGCTGGGTGGCAGAGAAAGGTGGCAGACCTCATGACCGGGTAACGAGAGCGCTCCACTTGACGGCGTTACCACCCTTGGGCAAGGAGGTAGAGACCAGGAGCCGGCTTGTCGCTTTGGATGAGCAGGCGTGGAACAGTCGGGGTCTGCAGCGGCAGTTGGGAATCGAAGCTCCCAACCGAGCACTCGATGGTCCGCTGGGGGCGATTCTGTACAGGCAGATTGCGTTCATGGGCCAACTGAACGCGGAAGCTGAAGTAGCTAATGCTGTTGCGATTCGATACCTACCGCACGTCAAGGATGCCATCGAAGGGGCCACCGTGGTTCGGGAGCTGGTGGAGG
>JALQUR010000249.1 GCA_023260695.1 Planctomycetaceae bacterium | reverse complement strand
TCACTGACCTTGGTAGCCATTCAATCCTCCATGACGAACAGCAGTTGCAACAGCGCAGTTGGCAGTCCGTATCGATGGTTATCGACAGGACACCCTCTGGCACATCAGCACAATCAGAATAAAGCGCACAGCCTGCAGAATCATTGCAATTCGCAGGGCATCAGCGCTTCAGCCACTGAGCTGACAGCTGTATGCAGAGTCGTTCGGTTCTTCCTTCTTTGTTTCTGTGTCGGTCCCGCTGCTGGCATTCAGACGGCGTTCAGCCCGGGAACTTCTGCAGATTCTGCAGGAGCCCGCATCCCGAACAAACTCACCATCTCTCTGCCACCGCTGGCTCACCACAGGATGCTGACCGGCTGACCGGCTGTGCATGTCCCTGTGAGTCTCGGTTACAGCGACCGACGTCTCTGCAAGACCATCCTCTTCCCTGAAGATGATTCATCCAGACGACGGAATCAAACTGCAGACTGGAATTCTGCCAGACCTTTGGTTTGACGCGGCGGGTGATAATCCACGTTCGAAAGAGATGTCCAGACGGAAGAAGCCCACTTTTTCATTGGAATCACTGAACTGCCTGCGGGTTCGGCATTTTCAACCGATCACAGATTTCGAAGTCGGCAGAAAGAATCAGTGGAGGGCATCAGGCACTGCCATTGGGAGCTGCGATGGGCAGAATCTGCAGATCTGCAAGGCGGGGTATCTGCCGGGCGAGTCAGCAGCAGGACACCCCAGCGGAGTGAGAAGGTCCGCTGGGGTGTGAGAGCCCCGCCGTGTTCAGTTGCTGCCGTGAGCCGTCACTTCAGCTCCGGAAAGCAGCAGATTCACTGAGTTTCGTAGAAAACACCGTCTGTTCGCAGGTGCAGGCCAGGCTGAACAACAAGCGGCGGCACACCCAGAAGTTCCAGACGAATCTGATCACCACCATGCGGCGTTCCGTGAACAGACAAGAGTGAGCGGACTGGTGTTCCGGATCGTTCTCCAGAGCCGTCCGCCACAGAGTACCATTCCAATCGCGTCACTTTGCTGAATGCCTGCTGCAGCCTGAGGACGTCAAAGCGAAAGCTGACGTGGTCAACCTGACCATCCCGCGGGCCCCCGATGATCTCAGTCGTGCCAAGATACAGGCAGACTGTCCAGCCCCGCTCATCCAGCTGACAGTCGTAACCAACACGTCCCAGACAGTTCAGCGGCTCAAATATGTCGGCAATCCCGGCGATGAACTTCTTCAGCCAGACGGGACGGTAATCGCGCGAGTCCTTTCGAGATCTTCCCTGCTCCAGCAGTTCAAGCAGTTCTTCAATCGACATTTGGAACCCTGGCAGGTCTCGCGAGTTTCAATCTCAGGCCCGTCTCTCTTCAGACAACACCGGAGATTCAAAACCGCCTCTCGGGAATGCGTCCCTGACTTTGATACAACGTAGGTGGGCAAGTCGCCCTCCACAGACACGCTCCCGTCTGCGAACTCACGGTGTATCGAACCAATTGGCGGGGAGTCTGAGCAGATTTCGGCTGCATCCCGGCTGAACGCCTGAGTGGGTTCCTGTCCTTCCATTCAGGACCTGCAGCGAGCATTGATCCGTAGATTCCGAATGATCCGGCTCTGCAAATTACTGCACTCATTCCGCAGAGAATTACGGCAAAGCATGGCGGAATTCCTGGCATCCCTTATTTTGCTCTTCGCAAACGTCACCCAGAATCACGCAGCAGCGTCGCTGCCTGGAGTGCGAAGTATGTGAGCACGGCATCGGCACCCGCCCGACGGAAACAAAGCAGGCTTTCCATCATTGCCGCGTCGTGATTCAGCCAGCCATTGCGGGCCGCACCGATGATCATCGCGTACTCACCGCTCACCTGATAGGCCATCGTCGGTACGGCAAATTCACTCTTCACCCGGCGGATGATATCCAGATACGGCATGCCTGGTTTCACCATCACCATGTCCGCCCCTTCCGCGATGTCCAGAGCGACTTCTCGGAGAGCTTCGTCGGTATTTGCAGGGTCCATCTGATAGGTACGCTTGTCACCACCGCCGAGGTTCTTTGCTGAACCAACCGCATCGCGAAACGGGCCGTAGAACGCCGAGGCATACTTTGCGGAGTAGGCCATGATCTGCACCTGCTGGAATCCCGCAGTATCGAGCGCTCCGCGAATCTGCCCGACTCGACCATCCATCATGTCTGAAGGAGCAATGATATCGCAGCCCGCGCGTGCCTGATTCACGGCCTGCCGACACAACACCTTGATCGATTCGTCATTCACTACATATCCATCGCGTACCAGACCATCCTGCCCATGACTGGTATAAGGATCCAGAGCCACATCTGCAATCAGTCCAATCTCAATGCCGGCTTCTCGAATTGCCCGCATCGCCCTACAAATGAGGTTTTCCGGGTTCTCCGCCTCGTCACCGTCTTCCGTCTTTTTGTCCTGCGGAGTGACCGGGAAGATCGCCAGCGCGGGGATCCCCAGCTGTGCGGCCGCAGCTGCCTGTTCCACCAGCAGATCAACTGACCAGCGAAACACACCCGGCATCGAATCAATGGCAACCTGCTGCCCTTCCCCGTCAACAACAAAAACGGGCCAGATCAGATTATCCACAGACAACCGATGCTCCCGAACAAGTCGTCGAGCCCAGTCTGTGCGACGATTCCTTCGCATGCGGACCTGAGGAAAACTGCCGTCTGCGGAATACTCTGAATTCATGGCTGCTGACATTCGTGCTCAAGGCAAATCTGTATGACAGAACAAAGCACCCCGACGGGCGTCTGCGCTACTCTCACTTCTGCAGTGAAATCAATTTCAGATTTCGGTACCACGCTTCACCCGGTGGACCGCCGTGAATCTGAACCGCGATGAGCCCGTTCTGCTCGAGATCGAGGTCACTTTCGTAGTAATCAACCGTCTGCTGATCGTTGATCCAGAGCTGCACGTGCCGACCCTCGCAGCGGATGCGATAACGATTCCAGTCGTCCCGCTTCAGTACCTGAGCCAGTCTTTCAGCATCAGGTGCTGCAAGGATTCTTCGTCGGCGTGATTCGTCGTACAAAGCGCCCCAGTAACTCTGACCCAGATCCGCCTGATAGCCAATCATCTCATGGTGATCCGGGATCCGGCGACTGCGAATCTGAATTCCCGCATTTGTTCGCTCGCCCTTGAGTCGAAACTCCAGCGTGAGTTCAAAGTCGGAGTACTCGGCGTTGGTCGAGAGAAAGAAGTTGTGCGGTACCTGCTGATCCAGATGGCCTCCGACAATGCTGCCGTCCTGCACACGAAACCAGGCAGGATCACCGGACCATCCCTCCAGAGATTTCCCATCAAACAACGATACGGATTCCGACTGGGCTGCAGCCGGAAGAGCACTCATCAGCACCAGGCCAGTGACCATCAATGAATGACGGATCACATTTTCTCTTTGCGTTCTCAAAGCTGCTTCTCCCTCCGAAAAACTGCGGACTTGCCGGAGTCTGAAAATGGACCGTGCAATTTCCACCATGACGCCTGCCGCGATCAGCAGTGACCTCACGATATCCGGATCCCGACCACATCAGGAATTCTGCGTTCGCAGCGACCGGGAAACAAGTCAGCCGGGATTCTCGCGACACCTTCCCCACGATAACCGGGAAGTTGTCGCGAAGATGATGGTTCTGCTGCAACAAGCCGGGCAGCTTCCTGGGTGGAAATGCTATTCCTGTACCGCCGAATCATCCGCTGCCGCTGATTCCACGCCGCGGGCTCGACGATCCAGGGCCGCATCAATCAGTCGCTGCAGCAGGACCGGATTGACCACACCGCGAAATCGAACCTGACCGTCAATCAGTACCACCGGCACCCATTCCCCCCAGCGTTCCTGCAGCTCCGGATCAGAATCGATGTCGATCAGTTCCACCGGAGGCAGATATCTCCGCTGATGCATCAGCTCTGCGATCGCCTCATCGCACAACGGACATTCCTGCCGTGTCATTACCTGACAACTGCTGAATAATGGCCCGATCCCGATCCGTGTTCTGAGCAGAACCGCTGCGATGAAGAGCAGTACGGCACAGAACACCACATGCACCTGTCGTGACGCATACCAGTATCGCGGCAGCGCAAATGGCAGCACTCCTGTGCGATCGCAGAAGATCAGCACCGCCATCACGGACGCACTCAGCAACACTGCGGTCCCGACTCGGGCCTGCATTCGGTCAGAGATCTCTTCCGGAGTTAATGGCACGACATGCTCCAGTCTGCTGGCCCTGATCACAACCGCTGCGCATCGAGTCAGTTCTGTGCCTCATCCGAGACAGATTTCATCTGCAGGAGCCGGTCGCGTTCCGGTCGCTGCTTGTAGAATGGATCCAGCGGAAAACAACCGGACACCATTCCGTTACGTGGAGCAGTTGTGCAGTCACTGAACGTACGGCAGATTCGTTTTCGCTGCAGAACCCGCCCGGCAAGACTGTCCGCCGGCAGCTCCGGATAGGAGAGCACCATTCGCCCCAGCCCGACCAGATCCGCCATCCCCAGCCTGACCACGGCCTGTGCCACAGCTGGCAGCCACTCCTGCAGATACGAGTAGCCGGAACCAACCACGATCAGGTCCGGAAAACGCTGCTTAAGCTGAGCAGTCGCCATGATCTGGCGATGAACCCCGACGAGCGGATCTTCCGGCGGCTGGTACCCATCACTCGGAGGAAACAGGGCGGGCCGCTGGATATGCGGGTTGTAATACGGACTGCCGCAGGTTGAACACAACAGATCAATCTCAAGTTCCTGCAGCAGCTCCAGGAAGCGTATCGGCTCACTCAGATCAATCCCCAGACCAGTCCCGTCTCCACCAAAGGCATGGCGATACGATCCGTCGATCGCAGGAACGCCGGTTCGATCATCTCCGGGACCGGGCTGGAAGGGAATGAAATCAAAGACGCTCAGACGCACCCCGATTCCCAGACCTGGACACTCCGTGCGAATCCCGTCCACAATTGTTCGCAGAAAGCGGGTACGGTTTTCAAAACTGCCGCCGAATTCTCCCGGGCGGTCGAATCCGGACAATAATTCGTGCCCCAGATACCCGTGGCAGTGCTTGATATCCACCCAGCGGAAACCAGCTCGAGCGGCGCGGCCGGCAGCGGCAACAAAGTCCTCCGTCAGTCGCTTCAGATCGTCATCGCTGAGCAGGGATTCATCGCTGCTGACAGCAAACCGCTGGTCAAGCAATGGATGCCGATAGGCAACAGCCGGCTCTGGAGCAGCGGACTGATTCGGACGCGCAAATCGCCCGGAGTGCGTCAGTTGCAGCCCGGTGAGCAGGCCGTCGATCGATCCGAAAGCACGCTCGTGCGACTCCTCAAGCAGCAGTCGCAGACTTTCCAGATCGCCGACATTCTCTTCAGTGAGCAGCAGTTGTCTCGGATTTGCACGACCATCATGCCGCACTGCGACAGCTTCACAGCCCCACATCAGTGCGGCACCGCTGAGCCCGAAGTTCTGCCAGCGGCGGCGGGTCAGCTCGGTCGGGCGCCCGTCAGAAGTTCCATCCCAGCCCTCCATCGGCAGGATGCACCAGCGATTCCTGATGGGACCGCAGCGAGACTGCAGCGGGGCAGCCAGCGGCGACTGCGGTCCCGTTGCAACAATCTCATCAAAAGGCAGGTCCAGCTGAAGTTCCTGAAGTCGTTCCTGAAACTGCTCCGCCGTTCGCAGTGTGGACATTCGAGGCCATGTCATGGCGTTGACTCTTTCGGACCCGACAGAATCCCGTCGGCAGCCTATGCTGATTTCACACTTCCCGACGGCGGTGGCCGCCTGCGATACCGAAGACGATCAACAACCTGCTATTCCGCATCCTGCTTCACATCCTTCGCGAAAGCACCCGTGTCTGCAGCATGCAGTAACACCAGGTAATACAGGCGAGCCGCGTTGGCAATCTTGGAAAAGTTGATGCCTTCCAGAGTGTCCGTGGTTTTGTGGTAGTAGGGATTGAAGCCACCGAACAGGAATGCCACAGGAATGCCTTTGGCAGCAAACGAAGCCTGGTCGCTGCGGAATGCAACTCGCTTCTCTTCATCGTACTCAAACACGAATCCCACGTGCCGATTCATGTCCACTACCAGTTGGTGCATTGCCGCGGATTCCAGCTGACTGCCGACCAGATGAATCGTATTGCGATTTTCTTCCGCCGGCTCATCAGCCGTTTCCTCGTCTCGCCCGATCATGTCGATGTTCAGCATGCAGACCATCTTCTCCAGCGGGCGGAGCGGATGTTCGGCGTAGTATTTTGACCCCAGCAGCCCACGTTCCTCGGCCCCGAATGCCATCAGCAGAATGCTGCGCCGCGGCTTCAGGGTTCCTGCGTGAATCGCCCGTGCCACCTGCAGCACTGCAGTGGATCCAGATCCGTTGTCGTCAGCACCGGGGAACAGTTCTCCGCCCTGCACACCCAGATGGTCAAGATGTGCTCCAACGCAGATGTGCTCATCCCGGACGGATTCGTCCGATCCGGGGTACCACCCCACAACATTGGGGACATCAATCGCTTCTCGATCCACCTGCAGCTGGCAGCTGACCTGACGGCTGGATGTAAGAATCAGGTTCCCCTGACGATCACCCTCTCCGAAAAGGTCGCCATCGAGCCCGCATGCGGCAGCAAGCTTTCCGGCCGTGGCAACATCGATCTCCACCGTGGGAATCGGCCCCGGTGTCTGTTCATTCTGATTCACAAACTCCGTGCGGATCCGTGCGGCTTCCGTGACCACCAGAACTGCAGCGGCACCGGATTTGAGCAGCCATGGATCCTGTGCAGAGACTCGGCCGCCGCGACCACGTCCCTGAACGACAAGAATCTGACCATCGCAGAAGCCCTCTTCCTGCTCCGGACGGTCACCCTGAAGAATTGCGAACGTGACACCTGACGTCACTTCGACCCTGCCATTCCAGGAACTGATCCCGAAGCTGGAGGCCCCCGAAAGCAGCTCATCGCCAGCCTTGAGCTGGCACGTATCCGCAGGTACAGCCATGCGAATGAATGGCATGGGCTGAAACCATGTACCGTCGACCCCGGCAGGCTCAAAGCCACACTCTTCCAGTTGAGCAGCAAACCAGCGGGCCGCTTTGATGTAACCCTCCTGGCCCGTACCACGACCGGACATTTCACCCTCAACGAGTGTCTTCAGGATTTCCCGAGAATCGTCCTCTGTAATACTGCTGAATCCGGCGGCATATTTCTCTTCGACCGGCTGAGCACCTGCGTAGGTACCGTCCTCTGCAGCAACACAGACTGACATTGCGGAGAAAAATGCGACCGTAATGATCTGACTGAGAATTCTGGACACGGGGTAGGTTTCCTTGCTGAAGTTCCGAGACAGGCTGATCGTCTCCTATCCAGCAGCAATGATCAAGCATCAGCCAGGCCGCATCCAGTGAAAGCAGAGCAGATTTACCCGTGTTCAGCTCTGAAGAATCTGCCGCAGCGGGAGCAGCTTCGGCAGAACTGGCCGCAGTTTGCGAGAGACTTCAGGACAGCTGATTGAAATCCTGCGGAGACGCTTCAAAAAGACTGAACTGCTGGCTGGTCCCCTGACATACTTGCCTGCCCTGAATGCAGACCTGCAGGTTCGGACAGGTCAGCAGTGCGCAAATCACGAACTCGATCGGATGGACAGGATTGAGAACATGAGATTCTTCCAGAGACTGTTGCTGCTGGCAGTGCTTGTCAGCCTGATGACCCGCTCGCTTTCCGCTGAAATCGAAGCGATCGAAGGCAAGAGCTACCCACTGACAAGCAAGCATGGCCCGTGGATGGTCATGGTTGCAGCCATTCGGGATGTGTCTGAGGAACGACGTGTGACAGAAGGACTGACTGCAACTGAAGCAGCGGACCGTCTGGTGTATGAACTGCGACGCAAGGGAATTCCGGCGTATACCTATTCCATTGATGAACGCGTGGAGGAACTTTCTGCAACGCGGCCCAACAGCAGTCGCCGTTACGTGGCTCAGCAGGGCTACATCTCAGTCCTTGCAGGAAACTTCGAACACAACAACTCTGCTGTCGCACAGCGTGTCCTCGAATACATCAAGACAAAGTTCGAGCCGGAGTTTCTTGCGAATCCGGAAAATGGTGGCATCCTGCCGCGGACAAAAGGGCGCCCGTCTCCGCTGAGTCGTGCGTTCATCACTGCCAACCCCCTGTTTGACGGGGAAGTCAGGGACTCTGAATACGACTCCCTGATGCTGGATCTGAATGCCGGTCAGAAGTTTTCGCTGCTGCAGAGCCAGGGCAGTTACTCTCTGACCGTCGCCACCTTTCACGGCGGCAGCGTGATGCAGATGCACGGACGTGATTCATCGCGTGCGCTGAGTTTCTTCGAACGCCACTTTGGCAAAAGCCTGGATGAATGTGCCGAACGCGCCATGTCACTTGCTGAAGCGCTTCGCAACGCTCGAAAACATGGATACGAGGAAGATTTCGAAGCTTATGTGCTGCATGACAAATACAAGTCCGTGGTGACAATCGGATCCTTCAGCAGCCCCGCGGACCCGCGTATTCGTCAGCTTGTCAGTCGCTTTGGAGGAAAGCAGACACGCAATCCACGAACGGGGCAGGAAGTAATTGCGGCCGAGTCATTTGCAATCCCCAGACTCAGTCGCACCGGCCAGATCCCGAAGGACTCATGGGTCTTCGACGGCGAGCCGCAACTGATCAGAGTCCCCAGGATAGGCAGGTAGGAGAATTCAGGAAGGAATTGCTGCCCGACGGGCACAGGAACGATGCCCGAATCCATATCGCTCCTGCAGCAGCGTCACAATTTCCCCGGAAAGTTGTACACGTATTGCCTGCGGTTTGTGAAAATGCAGGAGGCTGATGAGTACGGTATTCTGCTGCTGCCTGACCATTTGTCTGGCGGAACCAGCCCGCGACTGGACCTTTGCAGCGCTGAGCCGAAACTCTGTTGAAGTCGGCCCGGCTTCTGCCTGTGCATTCTGATCCTGACTTCCCCGGGACTTCCCAATGATCAACCTGCAAACAGCAAAGCTCACTGCCGCTGCATGGATGATTGTGCTGCTGTCAGCCGGAATCACGAGCCCTGCGGCGGCCGACGAAACCGATGGCAACTTCAGCGTCGGCGTCAGTCTTTACCGCTCCAGGCGATTTGACACGGCAGCCTCGTCCTTCCGAACTTTTCTGCAGGACAATCCGCAGCATCCACGCGCTGCACTCGCACATCTGTTCCTTGCACTTTCCCTCAGCGAGACGAAGGAATATGCCGAATCCCGGGACTACTTTCTGAAGTACCTCAAGCTTGCTCCGGAAGACCCCAATGCCGCTGAGGCACGTTATCGCTCGGGTGAATGCAGCTTCCATCTGCAGGACTACCCAGCAGCTGTCACACAGCTCAGTGAGTTCCTTGACCGGCATCCGCAGCACAAACTGACAGACTGGGCACTGCTGCTGCTTGGTGATTCACAGCTGGCTCTGGATCAATACGCCGATTCACGTACGACGCTGCAGAAAATTGTCCTGAACAGTCCGCTTTCACCTGTGCTCGGAGAAGCAACGCTCAGCCTTGGGCGAGCTCTGGAACGCCTGGATCTTCCCAACGAGGCTCTGCAGACGTATCAGCCCATATCGATGCAGAAGGAATCGCCTCTGCAACGCACCGCACTGACGCGAATTGCGACGCTGCACTACAAGCAGGCAAACTATCCGGCCTCGCGGGCCGCATGGAATGAATACTTCGCAGCTTCAGCAAACAAGCCGGTCCCGGAAACTGCATCACTCGGCGCAGGCATGACCATGTATCGCATGCAGGCCTACGAAGAAGCGATCCAGCAGCTGCAACAGGTCCAGCCGGACTCAGCCCTGGCGCCTCAGGCATTCTACTTTTCCGCTTTGTGCGAACTGCGGCTGGATCGAACGGACAATGCACGTGAACAGTTCGTTCGCGCCCTGAAAGCCGCAGGAACCGCTCCGATCGGAGCCGACATCGCCTTCCAGATGGCTCAGATGGAGCAGCAGCGGAATAATATCAACGCTGCTGCTCAGATTTATCTGGATCTGGCAGATCGCTGGCCGGAGCACCGGCTGGCCAGCGAAAGTCTGTTCAATGCAGCAGAAAATCGAATGCTCCTGAACGAATCGCAGCAGGCCGCAGAGTTACTGCAGCGTCTGCAGACGGAAAGTCCACAGTTCGCACAACAGCCACGCACACAGATCCTGCAGGCTCGGCTGTTGATCGCCGCGGCTAAACCGGAAGCAGCATGCACAGTCCTGAAAGCCACACTTCAGAACATCGATGCGGAACAGCAGGAACTGCTTGCTGTTGCCAGATATCAGCTTGTGCGAGCATCCTACGATGCACGTTTTCACGAACAGGCAATTCAGAGCTGTAATGATCTCACCAGTGGTCTGACAGATGCCCAGCTGCTGCAATACGTGGACGCATTGGCCCTGGTGACTGTGAGCAGCCTGGAGTTGCAGCAATATGCTCAGGCTGAAGAGTTCAGCACACGCTTCCTTCAGCTTGCTCCGGATCGCGAGCAGTCCCCGGACGTACGTGCTGCTCGAGCAGTTGCACAGGCTGCAGTCGGCAAGACAGCTTCCGCTCTGGAGGAACTGACTGGACTCTGCAGCAAACACGCTGACCGCGATCAGGTCTGGTCCTCAGTGCTCAGCTCCGCCGAAATGCTGCTGGAATCCGCAACACCTTCAGAAGCTGAAGCCTTTTTCCAGCTGGCCACGACCCACACTGACGCTGACGATGTTCGTGAAGCGGGCTATTCAGGGGTTGCCTGGACACAGTTCCGCTCCGATCGATTCGACGAAGCCGAACAATCCTTTGCCAGGCTGCTCAGCCTGTTTCCGAACTCAACTGACCTGACGCAGAACCTGTTCATGCAGGCACGATGCATTGATGAGCAGTCTGACAGGGATCGTGCCGCCACGGCATGGCTGAAGGCATGGCAGCAGATCTCGGCTGATCTGCAGCCATTTACCGCAGGCCGGGAACTGGAATCGCCCACCTCAATGATTTTCGACACCGGGAAGACCGCCGCCCGGCGACTTCAGGAAACCGGAAACCTTGAAGATGCTGACACAACATGGGCTGCAGTACTGATGTTGTTCCCCAAAGCGTCAGATGCCCCGGCCCTGCTTGATGAATGGGCCTGGATGCACCTGAATGCCGAACAGTTCGAACGTTCTGATGAGATCTATCGTCGGCTGCTGAAGGAGTTCCCCGAGACAATTTATGCAGGCGAGGCTCGACTGTCGCTTGCAGAAAGTGCGCTGCAGGCCGGTGAACTGGAGCAGCCGCTGCAGGAAATGCAGCAGATTGCCGCCAGCGAATCCTACAGCGAAGATGCTCGCGAACGAGCTCAGTATCACATCGTGGAGATTCTGGCCACGACCCGTCGCTGGCAGGAACTGCAGGCAGCGGCTGCAACATTTCTCGGCTCATGGCCTTCCAGCCAGTTCGCTGCCCGGGTACGACTGTTCCACGCCGATGCACTGTTGCAGGCGGGGGAACTGCAACAGTCAGAACAGATCATCAAGGGGCTGCAGAAAGAACTGCAGGAGGCGGACAGGCTGGCAGAAGAGTGGACACATCGAACATGGGTTGTGCTGGCAGAATCACTGCTGGCTCAGTCACGCTATCAGGAAATTGATCTGGTGGAACAGGACTTCCTGCAGCAGGTTCCTGAATCTCGGTTCACGTATCAGCTGATGGATGTCCAGGGACGTCGCTGGAAGCAACAGGCGCCACCGGATTTCGTTAAGTCGCGTGAGTACCTGCGAAAAGTCACGACTGACTCCGTGGCCAAAGGCACCGAAACGGCCGCCCGCTGCCAGACGATGATCGCCGACACCTTCGTGCTGGAAAAACAGCTCGACGATGCGGTTCGCGAATACTTCAAGGTCTACCTCAACTATGCGTATGATCCACTGCGTGCCCTGGCCCTGTATCAGGCTGGGATATGCCAGATACAACTTGGCAGAACGGAAGCAGCTGCACGGGATCTGAAGGAACTGATCGAGACATTCCCCAATGAGGACGTTGCCAGACTGGCTCGCCAGCAACTTGAGCAACTGAACCCCGGTAATCCTCCGAAGTAACCGCTGCCTGCTGTCACCGGGGCAATCCGCCGCCAGGCTCCACCCTCCCGGTAAATCCCTGAAAGTTGAATGAAATGACGAGGGTCGGAACGAATTCTGCCGGGCAAGTAAAGATCGTGCTGATGTGCGTCACCGCGATAACACTGGTATTTGCCAGCTACAGCATTGCCCAGGATCCCCCGGAACTTCCCTTCACGGATACGATCTCAGCAGATGCAGAGTCGTCAGAAACTGTGTCACCGGAGGCTTCCGCAGAGACCGCAGCAGAGACGGTGACGAAAGGCATCCCGACCGATCTTCAGGGCATCGCAGATGCGATGGGGCGCCCATTTTCAGCGGCGTTCGTGATCGCATCCGTCATTGGCTTATGGTGTTTCCTTGAACGCCTTGTGATGCTTCGCCGGCATCGCGTAATCCCGCGTTCATTCGTGGAGCGATTTTTCCTGCACCTCCGTGCCGGCAGAATGGACCGCCTGGAAGCGATCGCCATCTGTCAGCAGAATCAAAGCCCCGTCTCCGATGTGCTCATGCATGGCATTCGAAAATGGGGACGGCCCAGTGTGGAAGTGGAGCAGGCGGTACTTGATGGTGGCGAACGGCAGGTGAGTCAGCTGAAGAAAGGGCTGCGTGTTCTGAATGGAGTTTCCACGCTGTGCCCGCTGATCGGCCTGCTGGGCACTGTTGTCGGGATGATTCGAGCATTCAATGATGTTGCTACGGCCGGAGCAATCGGACAGACCGAAACGCTTGCAAACGGCATTGCCCTTGCCCTTCTGACCACAGCTGCCGGACTGTTTATTGCAATTCCCTCCATGGCCGGATATCTCTTGCTTGCAGGTCGCGTCGATTCTGTCGTCATGGAAATGGATCGACTGGGGCAGGAACTGGTCCAGCTGATCTCGTCGGAAGGACTTCGTGACCGGGGTATTGATGCACCGGTCGCTCCATCCAGACAACCGGCAATGCAAAAACAGGAAGTGCCAGCAACGGCGAATGAGGAATCATGACTGCTGCAGATGCGTCTGAGAATTCTGAATCTGCTGACTTCGTCAGCGTGATCGTTCCCGTCTACAACGAGCAGGACAGCCTGCACCAGCTGATTCAGCAGATCCAGCAGGGGCTGACTCCAGCCTGCAGAGATTTCGAAGTACTGCTTGTTGATGATGGATCAACTGATGACTCCTGGTCGGTAATTCAGCAACTATCGCAGCACCACCCGGGTATTCGCGGAATTCAGTTCCGCAGGAATTTCGGCAAGGCAGCCGCTCTGACTGCAGGAATGAGCTGTGCGACGGGCGACCTGATCCTGATGATGGACGCCGATCTGCAGGATGATCCGGCCGAGTTTCCGGCGATGCTCAGAAAACTGCAGACGGGCTACGATGTGGTCAACGGCTGGAAACAACGGCGTCTTGATCCGTGGCACAAGGTCTATCCCAGTCGCGTCTTCAACTGGCTGGTGAGTTCTTTGACAGGACTTGTACTGCATGACCACAACTGCGGCCTCAAACTCTTTCGAGCCGCTGTCGCTGCGGAACTGCGGATCTACGGCGAATTGCACAGATTCATTCCGGTGCTGGCATTCTCCCGTGGATTTCGCGTGACAGAGGTTCCCGTTAATCATCGTCCACGGGAATTCGGTTACTCCAAATACGGGATCCGCAGGTTTTTGCGAGGACTGCTGGACCTTGTGACCGTGAAGTTTCTGATCAGCTTTGGAAAACGCCCCCTGCATGCCACCGGCGGATTTGGACTGGCGTTTCTGTGTGCCGGGATGGCGGGCCTTTTCTGGCTGGGATTGTGCTGGGTCCTGATGCGGACTGGACTCATGTCGCCGGCAACTATTGGCCAGCGCCCTCTGCTGGCTTACTCTGCAGCAAGTATGCTGCTTGGTGGGCAGATCCTGTCGGTTGGCCTGCTTGCAGAACTGCTGATTGCCAACTTGCAGAGCCCGCAGAACGACTACAGTATTCGCTCAAGAACAGACAACTACCCCGGCAACCAACCCTGATGCAATTCCCTCGAATACTGGCTGGTTTTCCATGAGCAACTGGAATTCTGATACGGAACGCTACCTGCAACTCGCATCCAGCCCCACCCAGCAGCATGCTTTTCGAGACGGGCCACGAATTACCCGCCTGGAAACGCTGATTCCGCACGATGTCATGCCTGGGCTGATGCTGCTGCGGCTGCATACCGATGCAGGGATTGTCGACGGGGAGCCGGTTGTCGGCCATGGAGAGACCTACTACATCCCGTCCGCTGCTGCGGCAGTGATTCACGACTTCTTTGCACCACGGCTGCTGGGCAGCAGCGCCACAGCAATCGAAAGCCACTGGCGATTTCTTTATGAACGAATGACTGCATTCGGCGGAACCGGTGCAGAACTTCGCGCGTTGTCAGCAGTCGACCTGGCACTCTGGGATATCAGCGGGCAGATTCTGAAGCGCCCGGTCTGGAAACTTCTGGGTGGCCCGGTACGCGATGCAATCCCGGTGTACAACAGCTGTGGTGGTCCATTCTATGGCCGCAGCAATCGCCAGACGCCGACCGCATCCGGATGGCCCGGCCACGGAGATCCCGGGCATCCGGGGCCGCTGGAGGACAACTGGGCCAGCATGAATCGTCCTGAAGAACTGGCGGAGGAATTGATCAACCTCGGTTACTCCGGGATGAAGCTCTGGTCATTCGACAATGTTTATCGGCGACAGGGTGGAGCAGCCCTGCGTCCTGCTGACCTCCGCGAAGGCCTCGCCCCATTCGAACGTATCCGTGAACACGTGGGTGACAGAATCGACCTGATGCTGGACGGCCACGGATTCTTTGCTCACGCTGCAGCAGTACAGATTGCAGAGGCAATTCGACCACTGCAGCCAGCCTGGCTCGAGGATGTGCTGAAGCCGGATTCTGTTTCAGCCATGGCACTCTTCCGTTCCCGGGTGCAGGTGCCTGTGGCTGTGAGTGAAATGCTGGTGACTGCGGACAGTTACCGCTGTGCTCTGGATCAGGGGGCCGCCGACTTTGTGATGATTGACCCCACCTGGGTCGGTGGAATCTCAGCAACCCGACGCATCGCCGAACTCGCTCAGCTTTACAGTATTCCAACGCTGATGCACGACTGCACCGGCCCGCTGACTCTAATGGCCGGAGTCGCAGTTGCAGCCTCCAATTCAGGAGTTGCCCGGCAGGAAACCGTTCGAGCACATCTGCAGACGCTGTACCCGCTGCTGATTGACGATGAAGTGCGCATCAACTCCGGACAATTGCCGTTGCCGTCGCGTCCGGGACTGGGAGTTCGACTGCTTCCTGAACTGTTCAATACAGATCACCCCGGATATCGCTGCTCCGCACTGCACTGAGCCCAGGAGTCAATCGAAAGCGGCAATGCCTTAAAAGGCACAACCGCGTCTTCGCCCCTGAACTGCTTACAACCCCTCGAGACTGCCAAGCATGGAACGCAGTTTCCCGAGGGCTCGGATGTACCGGTCACTGGCAGCCTGCTCAGAAATCCCAAGCACCTGGGCAGTTTCACGATTCGTGAGTTGCTCAAAATGCCGCAGCGCCACCACTTCGCGATCAATATCTCTCAGTTCTTCAAGTGCCTGTGATAACTGGAGCGAACGTTCTGCCCGCAGCGCTGCTTCACTGGGACTTGTGAGCCCACCCTGGAAATGAAAATAAAGCGCTGAAGACGTCGACGCAGACTTCCAGCCACGGTCAATCGAAAACTCACTGGCAGCACTGCGTTTCTGCACACCCAGATGACGACGGTGAATGTTCACAAGTGTCTGACAGGCAATCAGTCGAAACCAGATGAAGATTGAACGTGAAGCATCGGTCAGAAAATGATCCACCCGCTGACATGCGTCAATCCACGCCTCCTGCAGAACGTCATCGACGTCCACACGGCCAAGCAGACGGGAATCCAGCCGGAATGTAATCAGTTTCCAGAGTCTGTCGCGATAACGGGAAAAGAGTTCAGCCAGAGCATCAAGATCGCCGCGTCCTACACGCATAATCAGTTCATCTTCAGTCAATTCCGGCATGACAAGACAATCCTGTTCAGACAATCTGCTCGGACTCGTAACCGACCGCGCTCCGCAGGAGATCCAGCTTTTCACGGAAATGCGGAGCCTGCCGCAACTACTCCGGTTCTCGCCGGGCTTGTGCAGAATACAATACTGCTGCCGTACAAGCGATGCACGCGCCCCAGCCTCTGCCAGACATCCCACCCCGCCCTCACGGACAAAAGTCTGATGTCCCACGATTATCTGACCCTCAAGGAACTCACAGCCCGACTGGGTCGTGAACCCCGGATCATTGAAAAACTCGTTCAAAAAGGAGTCATTCCCGGCCAACGGATTGCTGGCGAATGGAGATTCCACGAAACCGAGATAACTCACTGGCTGGAGCAGGATCTGCGGAACATGATGGAAGATGAACTCGCCGTCGTGGAAGCCCGGCACACAAGCGATTCCGAAGTCGGTTCCCCAGTCTCACGGTACCTTGAGCTCGAAACCTGTGAGGCAAATCTCGATGCAGGAACAAGACCTTCAGTACTTACAGAACTGCTGAACGTTGCAGGGCGAACATGGCACGTCTGGGATACCCAGGCACTGCTGAGCGCCATTCGTGATCGCGAGGACGTGATGTCGACGGCATTCGAGAACGGCGTTGCTGTCCCTCACCCCAGAAATCCTCTGCCCGGAGCACTTGGTCAGACTGTCATTGCATTCGGACGAACACACTCCGGAATTCCCTTCGGTGGACCCGGACGATCCCTTACCGATCTGTTCTTTCTGGTCCTTGCTCAGGATGCACACACGCATCTCAGAATTCTCTCTCGACTTGCCAGACTGTTCCAGCAGCCGAACTTCGTCTCAACATTACGAAGTATTGAGCAATCGCCGGCAGCATGGGAGTTCATCCAGAACTCCGATGCATTGCTGTCTGCAGAGTAGGCCGATCTGATCATGCCCGCAGAAATCACACCGGCAGCCAGCAGCGACGCGCGGAGTACCCACAAAGCCATCCTGACGGACCGAAACAAAATCACAGCCTGTCTGTAATCGGCGTTCATCTGCGGTCGGACGCAACGCTGTTCAGGCGCCCGCCGGCAACTGCTGCTGCAGCATTGCTGATAAGAGCCACGGCATGATACCACGCCGGGCTGACAGCGAATTCGCCTGCCTGCGAAAATGACATTGTGTCCAGATCGACTTCCATCGCAGCATTCGCGGCCACCCGCTCCGTGACAGTTGCCGCAGCATAGGCATGCAAAACGCAGAGCAAAACTGCGAACACAGCACAAAGTCGTTGCCGCTGGACTCCTCCGAACCGCGCAAGACCGAGTCCTGAAAAGAATGCCGCAGCCGTCGACCCCGCCAGCATCCCGATGCACCATCGACTACTGGCCATCGGCCCTTCACCGGCAAATGCAAAGCGACTTCCAAACGCAAGCCACATCGGTGCCAGCAAAGAAATCTGAACAACCATGAACACGGCAAACGCGATCACAAGAAACAACACGGCCCTTGCGAGCTGAGTCACATGTTCCATTATCGTTGTCCCTGTTACAGAACGCCAGAGTCGTGAATGACTGCAGACGGGCCAGTGCGAGGCGCTGCCGAGTACAAAGTCATGCGCATAAAAAAAGGAAGGAAGCCGGAACCGGCTGCCCTCCTTCGTATAAACAGATTGAGTTT
>JALQUR010000180.1 GCA_023260695.1 Planctomycetaceae bacterium | reverse complement strand
GATCAGCTTCTTGGTGGTCTGGAATTCGTCGTCGTCGATGCCGATCAGGGGATACTGCACCAGATTGGGTTCGTAGGTCCTGATCAGGATCAGGATATTCAGGTCGGACGGTTTCAGTTCCAGCAGGACTGTCACTGATGTGTGACGATCACCAGTTCTTTGGATTCAGGATCCAGTACCACTTGTCCTTTTCCTGATTGAAATTGAGCTGCCAATGACCGTCATCCCATTCGAGGGAGACTTCACGCCAGCCCATCGGTACCTGTGGGTAAGGGTAGAATGGACCGATGTACGGCCAGGCACTTGCACTGTACTGAGTCGGATAGCTGATCGCGGCCGAGTTGGGGTACGGTGCATACGATGGCCAGGCGTGGCTGGGCAGGTTCGGTCGATTGAATGCTCCGGGAGCAACTCCCATCGCGGCTGGGTTCATTCCTGGTCCGGGCATCCCGGGGCCAGGCATGGAAACCTGCATCGGCCGCATCTGCATCTGCTGAGGCATCTGCTGCACCGGAGCAGCAGCAACAGCCGGAGCTGCTGGCTGAGCAACTGCCAGGCGATTCAGGATATGTGTGACCTGAGGAATCCCTGCTGCTGCTGCATGTGCTGCAGCCTCAGCAGCCTGACGAGCTGCCGGAGAACTGATCTCTCCAGCGAGGGTCACAGTACTGTTTGAGAAATGAACTTCCAGACCCTGTTCATGAATCAGGCCAGGGTTGTGTTGTGCCATGCCTCGCACAACATGACCAGCAACTTCCTGAGCAGAGAGCTGTGGAGCCGCAGGCTGCTGGACGGCGGCAACTGCCGGTGCCGGCGCCGGTGCAGGTGCCGGTGCAGGTGCCGGTGCAGGTGCCTGCTCCCTTGACAGACTTACGTTCCTGAACAGATCAGCGTCGGACTGAGCAGCCACTTGTGGTGCCGGCTTTGTTTCAGCAACAGCTGGTGCCGTTGTCGGCTCTGGAGCTGGCTGTGCCGCTGGAGGCATCACCGCTTCCTGCTTTTTCGGTGCTGTGGCAGCGACTGCTGCCTGCATCACCTGCATCCTGCAGTCAACCCGGTCAATTCCAGGGACCATGGCTGCTGCACGCTTTGCAGTAGACAGGGATGAAGGGCTGACGACCTTGCCTTCGAGGGTTGCGATGCCGTTTTCGACCGTGATTTCAATTCCCTCACCTGCAACCTTGGCTTGTCGCAAAGCGTCGGCAACCTGATTTGCCAGTTTCTCGTTGCGTCGATGAGTCAACTTTTCCTGGTAATCATCAAACGACTGCAACGGATTGAATTTTCCGCCCAGAAATCCGTCTGCGCTGGAGACGCCTGGACTGGCTGCCATCACCCCCAGCACGAGTAACCACTTACCGTACTTTCGCATGAAAGTTCTCCTCCGTGAGGTACCTTCCGATTCGGACCGCGCTCGTGCTGCTGGAAAACCGTCCCGGTGGCTCAACGTTCAAATGTCGGACACTGACTGCTCCTGACGAACGCCAGCGTCAGAAGCTAAGAAGTTTCAGTCCGTGCCCGCCTGATAGCCCTCCATCGGGAGAGCTGCGCGGCAGCGCAACAGAAAGACACACCGTTACTATCGGATCGATCGTACCGGCTGGATCAGTTTTTCTGTCTTTTTGCGTCATGACAGAAATCTTGCAAACAGTTGTTGCAGCGTATGTGCCGCAGACCGGGGTTGCTGTTCGGCAGAATCAGGGCACTGCACGGTGAAAAACTCGGATAGGGCACCTTTCAACGGGAACACTTCTGTTATTGCCGGTCTGCGGGTTTTCCCGTGTGCCGTTCTTGGGTTTCAGAGACGTGAATACGTCGATCTTGAGCAGAATTCCGATTTTTCGGCGCTTATCCCCGGATAACTGGCCTTTCAGTCAGTGAATGTAACTTTGCGGCAGCAGAGGTTGGCATCCGGAGGATGGAGCGAATGGTGACAATGATGCAGCGTTGGTATTACCAGTTGTTCGATGAGGAATTTGGCCCTGTCACAGAAGACGTGCTCCGTGAACTGCTCGCGGAAGGCACTCTTTCCGGTTCGGATTCGGTTCGTCGTGAGGACACCGAGAACTGGGAAGCGGCAGATGCTGCGTTGCTGGAAATGCCGGATATTGACGCAATGCTGGCTGAAGGTCCCTCGATTGCGGACCACTTTGACCAGCAAAGTGCCGCACACTTTGCACAGTCACTGTCTGATATTGAATTCGTATTTGAAGACAGAGTTGTCGCCGACACAGAGACAGAATCGCATGCAGGCTCCGTGACAGCGATTGCTGCCGGTCCGGCAGATTCACCTCAGCGGCGCCGAAAGTCCGGAAATGGATCGAATCGGTCGGCGTCCCGAAAATCCCGGGCTCGCGATGCAGCCGAAGTGAACTCCATGATTGAGGAGTCACTGTTTTCCGACGATGAACCAACATCGTCTGACGACGCAATGTTTACTCCCCATGCTCCATCGGTGGCTCCGGCACCTTATCGTCCAAAGTTCGAAACCCGAACGCTTCCTCTGCGGACACCAGATCCGGAGCCCGTGGCGGAGTCATTGAATGCGCCGAGAAAGTCTGCCATGGCAGATGTTGTCGAAAGCGCGTTGAATCGCTCTGATGCCAAGGAACGCCGCCGCATTGCTCCCGGAACAGCACGCGATCGGGCGACATTTGCCCTGCTCTGTGTACTGTTGCTGGCGTTCGGTGCTATTCAGTTCCGTGGTTACATTGCTGAGTTCTTTCGCAACCCGATGGATCGCTATGCCACGAGAACACAACTGGCCATCGCCGCACTGGAAGCGGTCGATGCTGAATTGCAGTCAGTGACCTGGCGATCTCAGGTCGATTCCATTTCTCGCGAACTGGGGTTCTACAAGCAGCTGCTGGAGGCTGAGAGTTCGCCGAGTGATCAGAGCAAGGCCGTGATCGCAGCGATCTCCAGCGTGCTCGAGACATCACAACTCAAGCCGGAGAACACAGCGGAACAGAGAATGCTGCTGGATCAGGCCCGCAACCACCTGCAGGAATACTGGCGAGGCTGAGCAGTTTTCGGAGCATTGGTTCTCGGAACAATGCTGGTGCTGGCGTTTTTCGCGCATCGTTGACAGAGCGGGTGTGGTTCTTTGCAGGGTGGGCAGAAGTGACGCAGTCCACCACGAGTCATGTTCTGTCTTCAGAACAGGCGAAATTCGAGCGAAGCCGTGCCTGAGGAGCTGCTTTTGTATCCTCCGGGGCCGATCTCTGTGTCTGCCGGGCGCCGAAGGTAACGGCTGCACAGAACCGACAATCCCAGTACAGAGACCAGCCTGCAGAATGCCTGGCCACTCAGCTGAAGAGATGACCCGGAACGGGGAACTGGAACACGACAGGCACCCTCACGGGCAGGCCGTGCAGTTTCGGATTGCGATCAGTGCTTTACTGCAGGACGACCTGTTCCGCCGATTCGCTTCGAGGCTGGACCTCACCGAGTCGGAATGCCGGATAGTCCGCAGTGCTGCAGGCGGTAATTGCAGCCTGAGCGTGCTCAGCTGGTACAGCGATGACCATTCCGATCCCCATATTGAAGACGCGAAACATCTCCTGCTCGGCAATGGAGCCGAGCTGCTGCAGCCAGTGAAACAGCGGCGGGATCTGCCATGAATCGCGGTGCATGACAGCCTGCAGGGATTCAGGCATCGCCCTCGCAAAGTTCTCGGCCAGTCCACCGCCGGTGATGTGGGCGATGGCATGGATATTTGCCGCGCCCAGTTGATTCCTGAGTTCAGCCAGCATCCGAGCATAAATGCGGGTAGGACGCAGCAATGCCTGGCCGACAGTCTCCTGCAGTTCCGGCACGGTAGCTGAGACAGCAAGCCCGGCATGTTCAAAGACAACTTTTCGCACGAGGCTGTAGCCGTTGGAATGGAAGCCGGAGGATGGAATTGCGATGAGTACATCACCGTCACGCAGCGATTCGCGTCCGTTGACCAGTTCCGTACGTTCAGCCACACCTACGCAGAATCCTGCCATGTCAAAGTCGCCGGCGGCATAGATGTCCGGCATAATCGCGGTCTCACCGCCAATCAACGCGGCCTCGGACTGGACGCAGCCCTCACTCACGCCGGCTACCAGCTGTTCCAGCAGGTCCGGATCGTCCTTCCCCATCGCGATGTAGTCGAGAAAGAACAAGGGGGTGGCACCAAGGCACAGGCAGTCATTTACGCACATTGCAACCAGATCGATGCCGATCGTATCGCAGATGCCTGCTGCCGTGGCCACTTTGATCTTGGTGCCGACTCCGTCCGTTCCGGAGACAAGTACAGGATCCTGCCATTGGCGTAACGCATTCAGCCGGAACAGCCCGGCAAATCCGCCTGGAAGTTCCATGACACCCGGCGTCAGCGTCCGCTGCATCAGTTTCGGTAGTTTCTGCATTCCCTGTTCATAGAGCTCAAGGTCGACGCCAGCGGAGCGATAAGTGAATTCAGACATGACAGAAGCAGTCACCTGTGGACGAAAAGGGAGCAGTAGCGGCAGACCGGATTGCAGAGCCTGAGTGACAAGCTGTCAAGCAGTGGAGCGGAATTCGGAAAGCCGGGACGAAATTCGGAAAGGAGGAGAACTTCAGGAAATTCCTGAAAAACCTGATGTTTTTCTCCAGATTGTGCCGATGAAGAAGGAAAGGTCTGCCTCTTTTCTCACGGAGTCTGCAAACGATGTCAGAACAAGCCAGTATGGCCTGGTTCTTCCAGGAGCGACAACGTGAGGAGGCTGTGAGCCGGATTCTGCTGCTTCCACAGACCGGACAGCGTGTCGCTGTTCTGGCAGCTGCTGCCGGGCAGGGTAAGACACGGATCCTGCAGCAGGTTGCTCTGGAGCTCCGGGGAGCAGCATGTGATGCCGTGCTGGTCAGTCTGGCAGGCATTGGGGTTCTGGGAGCATTGCGACGAATCGTAGCGGCGGTCAGCCGGTCGCAGCACGATGCTCTGGCACTGCTGAAAGCTGATGGACTGCTGTCGGATCTGATCGCGGCACTGCGCGGGCGAAGATCCTGCGGCGGTACAACGCTGCTGCTGCTGGATGATCTGGATCCTGCGGTTCCGGAAGTCGGAGTACTTCTGCAGTTACTGATGCCACTTGCTGATGATCCGAGCTGTGGGTTGAGTCTGGTATGCGCGACGACCGGGGCTGTCCCCGGTCTGCTGAGTGAGCAGGGAGCATTGCGCGTCTCCGTTTCTTCCCTGTCCGCTGCTGATTCCGAGAGCTTTCTCCGTGGAGCGATGGCTCGGCGGAAGACTAAAGAAGACTATCTCGACGACGAATCGGTTCAGCTGCTGGCTGCAGCAGCTGAGGGGGTGCCGAGGAGGCTGATGCAGATCTGCGAACTGCTGCAGGTGCATGCTGAAGTCTGGACTCAGGTACAGCCTTCGGCCGAGGATCTTTACGAGTTACTGGCGCATCTTGCATTACCACATGCGGACCGCCAGGACCGCGGGGTTGCGCTGCGAGAATCGGCCTGACCTGCGTCCGCGCATCTGCTGCAGAATACTGAGGATCGAGTCATCCTGGGCATTTCCGGTGCCTGTTCATTCTCGCGCTGTTCGCAGATTCTCCAGCAGTATGGTGGCAAAGACGATTGCGGCAGTCTCCGTTCGCAGAATTCCAGGCGACCATTGGGCAGGCATTGCACCAGCGTTGACTGCCTGTTCGACTTCAGCATCAGTAAAGCCACCCTCAGGGCCGATCATCAGGCAGGTCCGCTGTCCTGCTGAGACATCAGCGGGCCGCGATGCCGAAACAGAGGGGTGCGCAATTACCAGCTGCGAAGCGGATCCTGCCGATGCAGAGATGATTTCCGCAATCGAACGCACTGGTTCGATCTGCATCAGCCGCGGACGCTGCGACTGTTTGCAGGCGGCAATGACCGTCTGTCGCAGCTTATCCAGTTTTGCTTCGCGAGGATTCACGATGGTGCGCTGAGTCTGCATCAGCAGCAGGGAATCCACACCAATCTCAGTCAGCTTCTCTACCAGCCAGCGCAGTCGATCACCTTTGGGAGGACTGACCGCCACGCTGAACATGGGGTTGGGGGCGGATACTTCCGGAATGAACTGCTGAACTGTGCAGCGCACTGTTCGGCGATCCATCGCTGTGACCACAGCAGTTGCCGCAGTTCCCCTGCCGTCAAAAAGTGTCAGTTCATTCCCACACTCGGCTCGAAGCACATGCAGCAGGTGATGGGCTTCGGAGTCTTTGATTGTGACGACATCGTCGGCAAGTTCTTCAACGAAGATCCACGGCATCGGAATTCCCCGCCCGGAAGCATTTCAAAAAAGCAGTGGCAGTTGCTGTGACGCTTCCCTCGATACTGCTTATGAAGCTGCTGAGCATTGCAGTTTCAACTGCAAAAAAAACTCCTGGCGGTGGTGACGCCAGGAGTCAGTTCAGAGTTACTGTTTCAATACGGACCGCTCAGGACTGACGTCGTTCCTGTCGCTGCACAACAACATCTGCGGCAGCAGCGGGCTGCAGATCCAGGTCTGTCCAGAGGTCAATACGAGCCCAGGCTTCAGACAGAGCCTGCTCATCCGCAGTCGTTTCTGACTGCAGCGACTGGTTGTCGGTACTGCTGGCTTCCGTGAGCAGTGGCATCCAGTCAGTTGCGACATTGCTGACAAACGCCTGCACGACATTGTCGGCATCGTCATTGACACGATCAAGCAGCTGCAGGTCTGCCAGCAGCAGAGAATCCTGCTCCTCAGACAGCACGCGAATCTCACCGCTCTGCGTGACTTCAAAGCTGACCGGAGCTGCCCATGTGGTTTTCTCACCCATCGTGCTCACAGCCCAGATCCAGACACGGTACTGTCCTGCAGGGAGTACCACTTTGGAAGTGTAGGATGTCGATGTGAGGTTGAGTTCCTTGATCATGATCTGATTAGCGGCGTTATTGACCCACAGCACATAGCGTTCGGCCTGAGCAATTGAGCTCCAGCTGAAGGTGACCTGCCCCGGCTGCGTGCTGCCCTGAGTCGGGGAAAGGATGTCCAGCGGACGTCCAATTTCAAAATCTCTGACCATTGACCAGCGACTGCGGAACCCGTCACCGTGAGCCTGGACCCATACCTTGTATGTTCCGAACTCAAAATCGGAGGCCGCCAGATAGCTGGCTGCTGAAACATTGCGGTTTCGCAGCACGACAGCGCCGGTGCCTGCGTCGGAAACATACAGGTCGTAGTGGCTGGCACCGTCGACGGCGGTCCAGGCAAACAATGGATTGCGGTTGAAGGAGTTGCCATCAGCCGGCTGGACAATTGCCGGGGTCGACAGAACTGTGAATGTGTTCGCTGTGCTCCAGCGACCACGTTCTCCCTGAGCATTGACAGCCTGCGTCCAGTAGCGATAGGTCCCGGACGTCATGTCAGTGTCCGGTTTGAACGTGGTGGTCGTCAGACCGCTTTCAAGAATGACCCTGTTCTCACCGGTGGTCAGGTTGTTGACCCAGATGTTATAGGAAGCTGCATCAGCGACCGCTGTCCACGAGAGTTCAGGGAATTCCGGGAGAGCCAGCGTTCCGACCATCTGAGGGCCTGTGAGCTGTGGCGGGGTTTCCACGAAGATATCCACCGGAGTACTCCAGAAGCCCGGGATCTCGAACTGGTCGAAGGCCTGGATCCAGATTCGGAACCGTCCAATACCCAGATCTTCATTGAGTTCAAACTTTGGCTGCTGCAGATAGTCTTCCAGGACGAGGGTATCGATACCAGCACTCAGGTTGGCTATCTGGATCTTGTAGCGAGTAGCGTTGGGTAATGCCTCCCACGTGATCACTGGCCGCGGGTCTGAGGTCCTTCCTGAGACTGGTGTCAGAATAACCGGCGGTTCGTGGTCCAGAACCTGGATGCTTCTTTGGCCTGCGATATATCCTGGAGCAGAAGCTGAAACAACGACTGTCTGTGTTCCATCAAGATCAGGATCGTTGACTGCGTTGATTGAAAACGTCCGGGATGCCTGCCCTGCAGGAATTGTGATTGTGGTCGGAACGGAGACTTCTGATATGTCGTTCGATGTCAGTGTAACGTTCAGGGGCTGAGCAATGTCGGTGTTATTTCGGGTTACAGTGCCGATCGCAGCACCGGTTCCGGCATTCTCTCGAATGGATGCACGATCGATGCTGACGGTGAGCGTTTCATAGTCAGAGAGATCAACCTGCAGGGTGCCGTTGTAGTGTCCGATTGCGGAAGCTGTGATCGTTACTGATCGGGCTCCAAGTACAGTGTCGTCAAGCACCGGTACGACAACATCAACCGCATCCTGTCCGACGGGAATGCTGACCACAGGCGGAACGATCAGTGCTGTCTGAACAGAAGGAGATGCCACAAGGTTCACCGTCAGTGGAACGCCGTTATCAGACAGATTTGTGCGACGAACAGAGATCGTCATGCTGCCGGAGTTTTCCGGAATCGGATTCACGAGTGTGGAGACAGTGAGCGTGGGTTCGTGATCTTTGACGGTGACATCGACGGCCAGATCCGGACCGTATTCAGGAGCAACGGCTGTGAGGGTGACGATTCGATCGCCATCGAAAGCATTGTTGTCAACCGATGCGACACTGAAGGTGGCAGTCGTCTGCCCGATCCCAAAGGTGACGTCAACGTAATCGAACCCGGGGTTCGCCGGGAACTGCAGGTCTGTAACGTCTGACGTGTAGACCCGGACGGTGTATGTCGCGTTAATGTCGGTATTGTGTCGCTGCAAAGTACCGATCAATGCGGGTGATGTCTCAAACTCCGAAACCGTGGTCCTGGACAACACCATGGTCAGAGTTTCTGCATCGGTGACGCCAAAGGTGTCAGATCCCAGGGTCAGTCCCGTGGCTGTGATTGCAGTGGCAGCGATTTCAACATTCTGAGTTCCGTCAAGGATGTCGTCATCGATCGTATCCAGAGTCAGAATTGCCTCAGCCTGGTTTGCCGGAATCACAATTCGATGGGTTGTTGTTCCGGTGGCATTGAAGACCGCCTCGGTGTTGTCAGTTGCGTCACCGCCAACTGACGCCTGCAGATCCACCACAACTTCTGAAAGTCCGAGAGTGGTCAGTTCCAGCGACCAGCCGTTCAGACGCCCGAAGTCGTTGACGTTGTCATCGGAGAATTCCAGATACCAGGTCCCCTGAGCTTCCTCACCAATGAGTGAATCAAGTGATCCTTCCGGCATGAAACGGCCGGTGAATGGTGATTCAGCGGCGTTAATTGACTTGCGTGCCTGATCATCCAGCGTTGTGCTGACCATCAGGTGTTCGTTGGTCACAAGATCCGTAAACAACTCTACCCGCGTACCGGCAGGGCTGATCAGATACACATCAAGATCGGGAATCCAGTCGTGCTGGAAATTCACAGTGACATTGACGTCTGCGATTCGTGAAATCTGGCCGGGAACCGTGATGGAAGACCAGTTGGTGGATACATCCCGCAACTGATAAACCTGCGGATTGCTGTACTGCTGAACGGATCGATAATCGAAAGGTCCATCGGTGTCAGTACGTGAAACGCGAACGGTGGTGGCGTTGGCTCCCAGAGCTTCGGACACCAGACCATCCTGTACATCGACTGCGATCGATTCATGATCGAGAACGGTGATTGTTTCAGTGTCGGGGACGTAGAGCGGCGCACTGCCCGTGATAAAGACCACCTGGGCGCCATCACGCAGATTGTCGTCGACGGCGTCGAATGGAATGTCGACAACCTGTTCGCCTTCGGGAATAACTACTGTCAACGGTACTGAGATCTCGGAGAGGTCGGAGTTTGTCAATGTGACTTCGAGGCGGCCACGATCACGAGTGATGTGCTCACCAAACGACATGAACGCCGGGCTGCCCGTCCCGTTCGTGACCTCCAGTAATGCGGCGGGATCCAGAGACGTATCTGCGTAGCCAAAGTCGCCATTGATCCCACTGAAGACAATATCTCCGTTGATGTTCACCTCAATGTCGGTGATCGATCCCACTACTGACTGCAATGATGCCCCGATCTGGTTTCCTGCGGCATCGAGAGCGATGATGTCCCCGTTCAGCAGACCTGCGTAGATCGTTCCGTCTTCGCCAACCGATACTGCTGAGACTGTGGAGCCGGACTGTGGCAGTGGAACCATGTCCAGCAGTTCCAGTGTGGCAGAGTCGAATCGGGCCAGTACTTCACCATTGTTGCTGACGGCATAAATGTAACCGTCCAGACCAACGGTCACATCGCGGTAACGATAGATGGTTTCCACCAGGCCAGGCACACCATCGCCACCGAGGCCATACATGGAGAAGAAGAACGGGTCGGTAATCTGCCCCTGCGGATTTCCGTCAAAATCGTAGATATGGATGTCAGAGTTGCCGTTGAATTCGCTGATGTACAGCTGGTTGCCGACAGTTGCCATCCCTTCCGGACGGATCCCGGAGTTCCAGACTCGAGGCGTATTCCCTGCACGTGTCAGCAGAATCCCTGTCCGGGCACTGACTTCATAAATCTCATCGTTGAACGTGGCGCTGACAAACAGGGAATTGCGTGACGGGTTGGGGGCGAGGCCACCACTCAGATTGAGTGAACCACCGGCTCCGGGGCTGTTATTCAGGGCGCCAACTTCCAGTACGTCGATCACCTGACGCAGATTCGGATCGAAGACCACAATTTCGTCGGTGATGAACGGGTCGAGCAGGTAGACCAGCCCGTTCATCCATGCCAGACCTTCATAGCTGGAGTTGCCGCCAGTACCGACAAAGAAGGTGTCAACAACGGTTCCGGTTTCAGCGTCGATCTTGTAGAGCGCGTCACTGTTGCTGACGATGTACCAGATGAAGGTTCCATCAAATGCCAGCCCGGCTGAGGTGCTGCCATTTGCAGGCGTCGGGTAAGTTCGCAGGACGCTTCCGTTGGAGGGATCAAGTTCATAGATGTCCGACTGGGGCCAGCTGCTGCCAAACAGTCGGTCGCCCAGCATTCTGGTGCCGAAGCGGGTGATCGTCCCGGTTGTCGTATCAAACTGAACCAGCCCGAACGGATCGCCGGTACCTGTTTCCAGGTCGCTCAGGTAAACATTGGTGCCCGATGCGGCTATTCCGCCGGTTCCTTTGTCGCCCACGGATGCGGTGGCGCCAGGAATCTGTGTATGAGTCCACGCGTCAAGCGTCGGGCTGTAGAGTGATACGTAGACAGTGTTCACACCGTTGAAGACCGCCACGCGACCGTCTTCAAGGAAAGTGATGTCGCGAACCTCGTCCGCTACCGGGCGCAGACCGCCGGGCCACGGCACCGCAACTCGAGAGACTTCCACACCGGTTTTGTCGATGAAGATCAGTTCATTATCAACAGTCACCACACGGTCGGGCGAACTGGTGTCCGTATTGCTGCGTGCAACTCGCAGAATTCCGGCACCGGGGCCGTCTGCTTCCGTCACAATGTCCGGTATTGCCGTAACGCTGAGCGTTTCATGGTCCGTTACTGCGATGTTGAGCAAATCAATTGTGGCCCCGCTCGACTGCAATTCCAGCTGCACAATCTGAGTGCCGTCCAGCAGAGTGTCATCTACTGCCGTGATTGGTACCTGGACAGAGCGGCGGAATGCCGGAATAGTAACCTGCAGTATGTTGCCTGTGATACCGGGCAGAGTGACTTCGCTGAGGTCACTGACGACGATTTCGAGAGTCAGAGGCAGGTTGATGGGTGCAGTCTGCTTGCGAATCGTCAGCGTTGCTGCGTTCGCTCCAGCGTTCTCAGCAATTGAACCGGGAGCAACGGAGAAGGACGCCAGCTGCAACTGCTGCAACGCACCCTGAACATTCAGGCGACCACCGGAGGAGACGCGGTTTGCGAGCGCCGGGATCTTGTCGGCACCGTTATAGATTGCATCAATGATGGTCTGAAATGGTGCAGAAGGTGCAACGCTCCGCAGCAGCGCGATCGCGCCCGCCACCATGGGCGATGCCATCGAGGTACCGTCGCTGAAGTCGTAGTTCGGACCATAAAACAGAGAAGCAGCTCTGGGAGTTGTACTCCAGATGTTCTCACCAGGAGCGCCAATATCCACAGTGTTGCGACCAAAATTACTGAAGCTTGCCAGCGAGTCGGTCTGGGTTGTCGCTGCAACCGACACAACATTCGGATTCGGAAGATTTGCCGGATACGAAGGGAACGCATCGTTGTTGGACGAAGCATTACCGGCGGCACAGACAATGATGTGTCCCTGAGCTTCGGCGTTGTCAGCCGCAGCACTTAATGCTGCTGACGGCGCGATGCCATAACTATGATTGGAGACAGCGGCGCCGATGCTGACGGCATAGTTAATCGCTTCAATTGCGGCAGATGACAACGGACCCCCAAGGTCTGCACCAATCTTCAGGGGCAGCACTGAAACATTCCAGTTCACACCAACTGTGCCGATGCCGTTGTCACCAACTGCACCAATAGTCCCGGAAACGTGTGTACCGTGACCTACAAAGTCCATTGGATCGTTATCAGCGTCGGCAAAGTCATAACCGTTGACGTCGTCGATGTAGCCGTTGTTGTCGTCGTCGATTCCGTTTCCAGGGATTTCCCCAGTGTTCACGAATATATTCGCCGCAAGGTCCGGATGCAGATAATCGGTTCCGGAGTCAACAACGGCGACAATGACAGACTTCGATCCTGTCGTGACATCCCAGGCTGCCGACAGACTGCTGTCAGCGCCAGGAAGTCCGGTAAGGCCATTCACTGTCTGCCCGGTGTTTTCCATGCCCCACATGATCCCAAAGTCAGGATCGTTGGGCGTTTTACTCCATTCGCCGATCCAGTCTGGTTCCGCAAACTTCACGCCCGGCTGTTGCAGCACAGACGCAATCCCGTCAGGAACGCTCATACCATTCGGCAATTTCAGCAGGAACACGCCATAATCACCGAGGGCCCGCGCTTCACCTCCCGGAATCATCTCCGAAAGCTCCTCAGCGGGCGTCAGTTCTGTGTCGCTGACCTGGCCGAAGCCTACAAGGATCTGCCCCATGGCGTAGTCAGAAAGAACCAGACGTTCCTCGAGGCTTTCAGATCCGCCCGGTACCCCCCGCCGCGCACGTCGCTGAGTCTGCTTTGCGAACAGCGAACCAAAAATGCCCCGGATACCGCGATTACGTCGATTTTGCTGCCACATAAATCTTCATGTCCTGAAGAAGCGATGAGTGAATCTCTGGTCCAGCTCACGATCAATCATACTGACGTGGTGCTGCACGGGTGTTGGTGTTGTAAGTCTATTGAGTTAAATTGTTTATGGAGATGTTGGCGCACTGGAGAACAGTTGCGGCGAGGGCTTTAACTCAATGACAGTTCAAAACAGCTCCCCATACAGTGAACGCATGTCGATTCTTTCCATCTGACGACTCTGGGATTGCCGCGGCCTCAGCAAGCTCTTGTTGCAAAAACCCCGCAAACCCCGGAAAGATACCGCGAGACCATTCCTGCAGACGGATTACGACCCTGAATCCAACCGGATTCTGCGCGCAGCATGAGCAGTCCCACTACTCTGTCGTTCGACTATCAAACCGCTGTCGTTCAGTTTTTTCTCAAACTTTTCAGGTTGCAGGGGTTGTGAGGGCATCAGGCTCTGGTTGCGAAAGATGCCAGAACACCAATCCCACCGTTTCCAAACCTCTGCAGTGGCGACCTCGGATCACGAGTCCTGCTCTCTGGTCTCAGTGATCGACAGCCTCGATCTGCTTCAGACCGGCCGTTTTTGCCGCAGGGACCGGGTCTTCCCACGGGAGTGATTTGAGGAATTCAACCAGATCATCGATCTGTCCCGGCTGCAGATGACTGGTCTGTCCATGCCGATCTTCGGGATTCATGGAAGTCAGGACGTCCCGCAGGGTGGCTGCCTTTCCGTGATGCAGATATGGCGCACTGCGGTAAAGTCCCAGTAATGTCGGGGTGTCGTATGCCGGACTCATCAGCTCCGTGTCGTCGTCGTTCCCGGTCCCCACATTGTGCATCGCGAGCTGATCGACTGGTCCCGGCTGGGAGTCAGAGTAAAAGGGCCCGGAGTGGCAGTTAGCGCAACCGGTTTCGGCTGAGTTGAACAGTTGCTGGCCTCGCAGGGCGGATTCACTGAGTCCATTACGCGCGTGTGGGCTGAGCGGCACCGAATGGGAATTGGTGTATGCAGCCAGGGCATCCAGTGGAGCACTGCGGCCGGTGATGGCTTCTTCCATTGCGGGAGGAAGTCTTCCGGGAAGCAGTCCGCGGCCTCCCATCAGGGCGCCACGAATGGTGTGTTCGAAGTCCTGTACCTCGTCGCGGTCAGCAGACCAGTGCAGCGGGTGGGT
>JALQUR010000140.1 GCA_023260695.1 Planctomycetaceae bacterium | reverse complement strand
GACCGTACGGTTCCGTTGCCGGCTTCTCAGCACGAGCATCCGAGGCCCCGACCACATTCCCGCCGCGAATCCCGCCACCGCCAATCGCGATCGCCGTGCTTGGTCCCCAGTGGTCGCGGCCGGCGTCCTTGTTGATCCGCGGCGTGCGTCCAAATTCTCCGGTGACCAGTACCATCGTGTTATCCAGCATGCCACGATCATGCAGATCACGGAACAATGTGCTCATCGCACTGTCCAGATGCGGCAGCAGATCATCCTTCAGCACACTGAAGTTGGAGTAATGTGTATCCCAGTTGGTGTGGTCAATGAGCACACAGCGAACGCCGGCTTCCACCAGTCGACGAGCAAGGATGCAGGACTGGCCCAGCGAATGCCGTCCGTATTCGTCCCGCAACGCATCCGACTCCGCTGAGATCTCAAACGCCGCCTTCGTTGCCTCCGACGTCATCAGGTCGAACGCCTTCTGCTGGAATGTATCCATCGCCAGCGCCCTGCGATTGGCAGACAGCTCCGCAGATCGCTGAAAGCGGTTGATTCGGCTGAGCAGTTCCTGACGCGAACCAAGTCGATCTGCGCGCAGTGAAATCGGCGGCATCAGATCGGGCACGGTAAACCCCGGAGCATTCGGATCGGCATCGACAACAAACGGAGCTGCGTTGGATCCGAGGTAAGATGATCCCGCGCTGTTATGCATCTTCGGCAGACACACATATGGAGGCACCGAACCACGTGGTCCCAGCTGCCGCGAAATCACCGCTCCGTGAGCTGGTCGCTGATTGTTGGGCTTGAGACCACCGTTGAACCCCGGTCCGGGGCGATAGCCGGTGAGCAGATAGTGATCAGCCGGACCGTGGTCAGAATTGGGATTGGAAAACGAACGCACGAGGGCAAACTTGTCGAACTGCCGGGACAGCCGCGGCAGATGCTCACACACCTGAACTCCGGGAACATTGGTGCTGATGGGGTCGAACTCACCACGAAACTCGGGTGGTGCATCCGGCTTCATATCCCACGTATCAATCGTCGACAGGCCCCCCTGCAGGAACACGATGATCAGCGACATCTGATCCTTGCTGTTGCCGGCATCGCGCTGAGCCTGCTCTGCGGCCAGCAGTGTCGGCAGCGACAGCCCGAAGCTGCTCAGCCCGGCCGCTCCAAAATGCAGCAGATCCCTTCGCCGAATTCCATCGCAATACGCGTTTGGTTTCATCACAGCAGGTATCCTGTCACTGGCAGTCAAAAAGAAACGATCAATGGTTCAACAGAAACTCCAGAGAATTCAGCAGTGACCACGCCAGGTCTTCTGCTGCTTCCTGTCGATCTGTGGTGTCGGCAAAATGCTGCAGGGCCGCAGCCTGCTCGTCAGCGGTCGGTGGTCGTCCATACCACGTCAGAAACAGTTCATCCACCAGCTGCCGATCGTCGGTCACCTGCCGACACAGCCGCGCCACACGTCCATCGGCATGACGCAGGCGAGATTCCATCTGCGGTGCATTGAGCACATGCAGTACCTGGGAGACGGATGGTTCCGTGACTCGTTCACACTCACAGGCAGTGGCACGCACCGGCCGCCCGAACAATTCCAGAAACTGATGCGGCAGATGACTGTCCCACAGCTGAATGGCCCGTGTCCCGATCGGCATGCCACCGAATTCTTCCGGCACCGCCGTCGCCTGCGACACGGCATCCAGCAATACCTCAGCATCCATCCGCTTCATCGGAAATCGCGAATAGTTCTGTTCATCAATTGCGTTCGTCGGATGAGTATCCGTCCCCGACTGATACGTCTGAGACAATACAATGGTGCGAACAAAGGCGCGATAGTCAAAATCGCTCTCGCACAGATGGGCAGCCAGAGCATCCAGCAGCTGCGGATTGCTGGCGGGGTTCGTCAGACGAAAGTCGTCCACCGGTTCCACAAGACCACGACCCAGAAAATGTGCCCATGCCCGATTGGCCAGATTGCGAGCAAACCACGGGTTGTCGGCTGTTGCCAGCCAGGCCGCCAGATGTTCCCGCCGATCTCCCGCAGGATTCTCTTCCGGCTGCGTCTGCTCGAGCGCATGCGCCAGCACGCTCTGCCCGGTACGAGGATGCAGCGTCTGTCTGTTTGCAGAAGCAGTGAGCGCTTCTGCTGCACCGCTTTTCTTGAAACCCACCTGAGTAAAGAAGGCCTGCATCCCGTGGTAGTCGGTCTGACTCCAGCGATCCCAGGGATGATGGTGACAGCGGGCACATTCAATGCGGACGCCAAGAAACACCTGTGACACCGTGTTCGCCTGATCGTTGGGATCCGTCACAGATTTGTAGAAGTAACCGGCCGGTGAGCTGGTCAACGGTCCTTCGGCTGTCAGCAACGCGGCAGCAAATTCATCCAGTGGGCGGTTCTGAGCAATCTGGTCGTGGATCCAGCGGTAGTATGCTGCGGCCGACTTGCGTCCAAGTTCACGACGGTTCACCCGCAGCAGGTCGGCCCACTTCAAGGCCCAGTAATCAGCGAACTCCGGACGCTGCAGCAGACGCTCTACCAGCAGCTCGCGACGGTTCTCAGCCGGATCCGACAGAAATGCTCGAGCCTGCTCAGGAGTCGGCAGTGTGCCGAGCAGATCCAGACTGACGCGGCGATGATATGTGGCATCGTCACAGGAGAGCGCCGGAGCAATTCGCAGCTGCTGCAGACGCTCCGCCACGATCCGATCAATGTCCAGTGGTGAAGAAGCAAGACGCTCCAGCCGTTGCTGAGCAGCTTCATCCAGTTCTGTCGGATGCGGGATCAAGGCCTGAAACAGATCCACCTTGCCCAGATAACTGGCCATCACAGCAACTGTTCCCGGAACGTCTGCGGTGGTCACCTTTCCGAAAGGATCCACATTCGCAACGGCTTCGCTGTTCGTCTGCCAGCTGGCCATATCGGTCACGTCCTCGCGACGCCCGTCGCTCCAGAGCGCCGTTGCCTGCAGCGAAATGGTCTGATGCATCTGCAGCTGCTGCTGATCCGGAGTCACTTCCAGACTGATCAGGTGCGGATCGTCCGCGGATCCCTGCTGCAGACCGGCGGCAATCCAGTCGCGCAGACGCCGGTACTGAGGATGGTCAGGCTGCAGCCTGGCGCCGCCACCGTGCGGCAGTTCACCAGTGGCCTTCTGCAGCAGCAGGCTGTTTTCAGGAGCTGCAGGGAAAACGCGACGCCCGAAGTTTTCCTTCACGATCGCGTCGTAATCCGCCTCAGGATCCGAACCAAAAACAGACAGCTTGAAACCATTCTGCCCCTCAGCCTTCCCGTGGCACCCTGAGGTGTTGCAGCCGAAGCGAGACAGAATCGGCACGATGTCATTTTCAAAATTCCAGCGTCGAGCTGGCTCATCGGCCTGAACTGCGACAGTGGTCAACAGCGGCAGCAGAGCAGACAGACGGACTGCGAGCCGGAACTGCCATCGCTGGCGAGCAGAACAAACTGCGGA
>JALQUR010000103.1 GCA_023260695.1 Planctomycetaceae bacterium | reverse complement strand
TACAGGGTGGGTGGCACCATGCTACAGGGTGGGTGGCACCGGCGGTCGGTGTGCTCGTCATTGGATGGCCCCCCAGAGTGGATGGCACCGATTGGGAGAGTCGGGCACTCCTGACCAGCTTACGCAAGACGGCCACCACTGACCTCGCTCATCAGGGATGCTGACGACGCAAGGAATGACATCAAGACCTCCGAGGACCATGTTTCTTTTGTGCAACACCACATCAACGCGTCCGTCGCGACTGGCCCGCGCGCAGCAGCCACGCGGCGACTGAGCGTCCTGTTGCTCAAGTCATCTGAACGAATTCCTCCGGCATCGCAGTTCACCCCTCAACTTCTGCTGATCGCAATGGGGCAATCTGCCCAGCCTCCAGCGTTCGCCCCTGTTTGTAGTCGGCGGAATCGTGTGGTAACTTCGTCGCCTGACGCGGCTCAGGTCCATTCCGGCAATATCTCAGGCGATACACCAGGCCAACCAGCCTGAGCCACACACAATGCCATGGTCCATGGTCTGCTCCCTGCCTCTCCCACTTTCGTGCGATTTCCGTCGATGACCAGCGACGCTGAATCTGACTCATTCATCCCAGCGTCTGCAGACGCTGTTCGTCGGCCACGGTCGTCAGAGCAAAGTCCTGCTCAGCCGCATCCTGCCACTGCCGCCGCATCCGGTGATGCACATTTCCCTGACGCAGCATCATCGCCGCAGCATCCAGACACCCTCGCTCAACTTCAGCAGCAATCAGCCGACCACACCGCAGAGCGATTCCAGTTTACCTGGCACGGCAAGCTCGCCGCTCGACAACTGGCGATCTCGCCCACGTCGGCCACACTGCGTCCCTGTCCCGGTGAGTCAGTGAACTGGGACCACACCCGGAACCTGTTTCTTGAAGGAGACAACCTCGAAGTTCTCAAGCTCCTGCAACGCTCCTTTCACAAGTCCGTGAAACTGATCTACATCGACCCGCCTTACAACACTGGCAACGAATTCATCTACGCGGATGATTTTACTGACAATCTGGCCTCCTATCTGCAGTACACAGGACAAGCCAGCGGATCCGGCACTGCAGACGTCGACGCAGAACAGTCCGGCCGCTGGCACACCCGCTGGCTGAACATGATCTACCCGCGTTTGCTGCTGGCCCGCGATCTGCTCCGCGACGATGGGGTGATCTTTCTGTCGATCGATGAAAACGAACAGCACCATCTGCGGATGCTCTGCGACGAAATCTTCGGCTCCCGGAACTTCGTCTCAAACCTGATCTGGCAGTCCCGCACGTCAATCTCCAATGACCGTGAGGTCTCGCTGAACCATAATCACACGCTCATCTACGCCAGTGATCGCAGCCAGCTCAGATTCTTTGGTGATCCGATCGATGAATCCCGCTACGCCAACCCCGATAACGATCCACGCGGTCCGTGGAAACTGGTGCCGCTGGATGCCAACAAACCCGGTGGTAATACGGTCTATCCCATCACCAACCCCAGCACCGGCAAGCAGTACTACCCACCAAAGGGCCGTATCTGGGCCATCAACCCTGAGGAATACCAGCGTCTGTTCGACGATGACCGCATCCGCTTCGGACTGAAGGGAACGGCCGCGCCGCGTCGCAAGCTGTTTCTGAATGAACGCCGGGCCAAAGGCGATACCAGCACTCCCTCATCACTCCTGCTCAACGCGGGCACCACACGCGACGGCACTGAGGAACTGATGGACCTGTTCGACGGCGAAAAAGTCTTCGACTATCCCAAACCCACCAGATTGATCCGACGCCTGCTGGAATACGGCTGCAACCGCGATGAGCCGAACATTGTGCTCGATTTCTTCGGCGGCTCCGGTACCACCGCACATGCCTGCCTCGAGCACACCAGCCAGCCGGTTCGCTTCATCACCGTGCACCTGCCGGAACCCGTTGATCTGCGGCGACCGCAGGGCAAGGCGGCGGCAGGCATGGGGCTCAACAACATTGCGGAGATTGCCAGGGAGCGTCTGCGGCGAGTCATCGAGCGGATACCCGCTGAGCAGTCCAGTTCCAGTCATGGCTTCCGGGTCTACAGGCTGGACAGCAGCAATCTGCATACATGCCCTGCCACCACCGACAATGCCAAAGATGCACTTTCTGCGTCTGCAGACAGCGTCAGGCCAGATCGCAGCCACGGCGATGTCATCATCGAGCTGCTTCTGAAAACCGGGCTGGATCCTGTCATCCCCGTCCACCGACGGATCGTTGGTGAACACGAACTGCTGATTGCCCATTCCGGGGCTCCGTCTGGTTCACTCATCATCTGCCTTGCCGACTGCATCACCGCAGGAATTGCCAGGGAAATTATCAGCCTTCGCGATGAACTGCAGGTTCCTCAGATACAGATCATCCTTCGGGACGCTGCCTTCCTCGCAGAGTCCGTCAGGCGGTCCGTTCTGCGGCAACTTCATGATGCCGGGATCACCAACGTCCGAAATCTTGCACTCGCCCGCCTGAAAAGTCCCTGATAATCCCGGTCCGGTCCGGCCGACCGCGTCACAGAACATCCCCTGGCCCACGCACGTTCAGGCCATCTCCGCGTGATTTCCCACCCGTCTGCGATGACGCCGCAGCCTGATCTGGCTAAAATCATGCTTCCCCAGCAACCAGCCGCTGCGGCAGCGCACCTGGCATCAATTGCCGGCGTCTTACCACTATTCTCCATTCCACAGCATCACGCCTCGGTCACCCCAAAGGATCACCTCACCATGCGTACTCCACTGTTTGCGTTGGCCTTGTTGACCCTGTCCAGTTCACTGGCATACGCTGACAACTGGCTGCACTGGCGGGGCCCCACGGGCAATGGCACCTCTCCCACAGCATCGCCCCCGACAAGCTGGAGCGAAACGCAGAACATCAAATGGAAGGTGGCGATTCCCGGCAAAGGTTCCGGATCCCCGGTCATCTGGGAAGACCGAGTCTTTGTGGTGACTGGAGCTCCTGCAGCGAACGGTTCCGGCGGAGATCTGCCAACGCTGAATTTTGACCTGATCTGTCTGGATCGCGAAACCGGGAAGGTGCTCTGGAAGCGAACCGCCACAACCGCTACTCCGCACCAG
The DNA here is from genome assembly GCA_023260695.1 of Planctomycetaceae bacterium. Lineage (GTDB taxonomy): Bacteria > Planctomycetota > Planctomycetia > Planctomycetales > Planctomycetaceae > SXXK01. The sequence goes on along the minus strand of JALQUR010000103.1, from coordinate 5,079 downwards.
GCGACACACTCCACCAACAACTTCGCATCCGCATCCCCATGTACCGACGGTCAGCACGTCTACGCCCATTTTGGTTCCCGCGGTCTGTACTGCTACACCATGGACGGCGAACTGAAATGGAGCCGCACAGACTTCGGGCAGATGACTACCCGCAACAGCTTTGGCGAAGGCAGCTCACCGACCATTGCCGGCGACAGAATTCTTGTGCCATGGGACCACGAAGGGCAGTCCGCCTTCTTCGCCCTCAACAAACTCACTGGAAAAACCATCTGGGAAGTCCAGCGAGACGAGCCGACAGAATGGTCCACACCGCTTGTGCTGGAAACAGACAACGGGATGCAGGTTGTGCTCAACGGCCAGAACTTTGCTCGCAGCTACGATCTGGAAACCGGCAAGGAACTCTGGCGATGCTCGGGACAGACCAACCGCCCGGTGGCATCCGCAGTCAGGCACAAGGACCTGGTGATCGTCGGCAGCGGCTTTCAGGGTTCCTTCATGGCAGCCTTCAGACTGAATGGTCGCGGCGACATCAAAGGCACCGATTCCGTCGTCTGGTCAATCGATCGAGATACGCCGGACATTGCCTCTCCCCTGCTCACAAATGGTCGAGTGTACTTCTACAAGGGGAAATCCGGAGTGCTTTCGTGCGTCAACGCAGAGACCGGTGAAAGCATCTTCGCCGCCAGCCGCGTCCCGGGCATTCAGAGCACTTATGCATCACCGATTGCTGCCGGCGGACACATCTATCTGACAGACCGCAGCGGGACCATCGTTGTCATCAAGGACAGCGGCGAGCTGGAGATTGTCGCCAGCAACAACCTCGGAGAAGGCGTCGACGCGACTCCTGCCCCCGTTGATAACCAGTTGTTTGTCCGCGGAGCCAGCCACCTGTTCTGCATCGCGGAAAACTGACCCCGGCGATATAAAAATAGTCGGCCTGCCCTCAGCGTTCTCACGGGACCATGTAGCCTCCGTCGATGGTTTGAACCCGTGCATCCGCTCGTGGGCAGGTTGATTACTGCATCATAACCACGGATGGTTCGTACAAGTCCGCCGGGACACATCGCTGTGACTCAGAGCACTGCCACACAATCGCGAAGTGATCGCGGCACTGATGCATTGCCCCATGGTATTCCTCCGCGGCAGTCACGCTGTCACCGAATCCTGTCACCGAATCCTGTCACGGCAAGGTAACCGCTGGGATGGTGGCCGGCCAGAGCCTGCCCGTGCCACTGCGTCTGCCCTGAAATAATCTCGTCCAACGAGACGCAGCCGAGTACAACACCGCCGGCACCGCGGAACCCGCTGCAACCGTGCAGGTTGCCAAGTGTGCGGGTTGCCCATAGTGCGGGTTACAAGTTGAGACTGCCGCAGAGAAAACACACAACAGGCAGATCGATTGCCTCTGTCCCCACATCGGCAGCGATGGTACACTTCCACAGTGCCGCCCGTTGCCTCAGCCCTGCCGACTGCCATTGACCGTCAACACTGCTCCAGGGACCTCCATGAGACCACACTCATACCTCATCCCCCGCAGAACGCTGCTCCGTGGTGCCGGAGTTTCCCTGGCACTCCCGATGCTCGACATCATGGCTCCGGCAATCGCCTCCGCAGCGTCGTCGGCACCAGCCCCGGTCCGCATGTGTGTGCTCTACAAGGGCTGTGGAGTCAACCCGCATTCCTGGGACATCGTCGGCGGCACAGAGACGAACTTTGAGCTGTCCCGCATTCTGCAGCCCCTGCACGATGTCCGCAACGACGTGCTGGTGCTCGGAAATCTTGACAATGAAGGATCCTCTGACCACATGGATGCGCCCGGCACATTCATGAGTGCAACGCGGCACAACGACCCACAACGGTACTCCTTTGACCAGCAGATCGCGGACCGCATCGGCCACCAGACTCCCATCAAATCCCTGCAACTCACCGCCGACAACGTCTGGAAGGATCATCCGTGGCTGAACATTCTGTCCTACGACAAGGACCAGCAGCCGCTCCGCGGCCTGCACGACCCGCAGGTCGCATTTGACACCCTGTTTCGCGATGCTGCTGCCGCACGGCGTCAGGAACAACTGCAGAGTGTCCTCGACGGTGTCCGGGACGCCTCATCGCGACTGGCTCGCAAGGTGAGTGCCCGCGACAGTCGTGTACTGGAACAGTATTTCGATTCCATTCGTGACGTGGAAAGGAACATCCAGCAGGCCCGGCAGAACGGCCGCGAAACCAACCTCGATCCGAAGCTGGCCGCGATTGATCCATCCCTGCAGGTTGGACATCTGGGCGAACGCATCAAAGCCATGCTCGATCTGATCACCCTCGCTTTCTGGACTGATTCCACTCGAGTGATCTCCTGCATGCTGGCAAACACCAACAGCCGCTCGCACTACGACTTCATGGGCGTCAATGCTGAGTTTCACTACGTTTCACACCATGTTCGCAACAAACGCGTTCTGCCCGATTACGACCGCATTAATATCTGGCACACCGAGCAACTGCGGTACCTGATTCAGCAGCTCAAATCCATCAGCGATGCCGCGGGCACGCTGTTCGACAATTCGATCATTCTGTGGGGCTCCGGCATCAAGCATGGCGACTACCATTCGCTCACCGACCTGCCGCTGGTCGTGGCTGGTGGCGGTGGCGGCCGCATTTCGCTCGGACGCCACGTGCGTTACCCCGATGCTCAGCCTTACGGGAATCTGCTGCTCACACTGATGCAGCTGATGGGCGCCCCGGCCGAATCCATCGGCGACTCCACCGGCCTGCTGCAGGGCATCACAGAGACCGCCGGCTTCCAGCCTCGCAATCAGGATGATGGCACGTGGCAGGTAACCGTCAATGAAAATGAAACACTCACAGCAAAAGGACTGCTGCGGATCTGTCTGGACGAAGATCAGGAGACTGAGTTCTACCGTCTGCGACTCTCCGACGGTTCCGATCTGGAACTGCGGGTTCCCTACATGAACAATCACAACCTGCGTTTTGATCGTTGCGTTGGCAAGGTCGTCACTGTCACCGGCAAATATGCCACCGCTGACGGCACCAGAACGCTGGTTTCTCTGCTTGACGTCAAACTGCAGCGGGATTGATATGCGTCGATCACTCTTCGCAGCCGCTCTGCCCCTGCTGCTCACGGTTTCCATCGGCCGAGTTATCGCCGCACAGCAGCACCCGCTGTCACCGCTGATCACGCAGCATTGCCTTGACTGCCATGATGCGGAAACACGCACAGCCGGCATCGATCTGGCAACCCTGCTGCAGCAGCCAGTGCAGGAAGCAGCACCGCGTAACCTGTGGATCCGCATTGAAGAAGTAATCCGCAAGCGCGAAATGCCCCCGCCAGATCAGCCGCCACTGTCTGATCCGGAACTCACCAGCGTAGCCGACTGGTTCTGGCAGACGTATGTGCTCCGCGACGGCAGACCGCACATCGGTACCACACCCCTCAGACGCCTCACGCGCTACGAACTGCAGAACACGCTCGAAGACGTGCTGGCCATTTCGCTGCGGCCGGCGTGGAGCAGTACGCTGACTGGAACGATTGAGCAATCCCGGTTCGCCGGCATGATTCCGTCTGACATTCCGGGCAACTCGGGCTTCGACAACGACGCTCAGCGACTGGAATCGCTCCGCCCGCCGCTCCAGCAGATCGCCGATGCAATTCACTTCGCGCTGCAGCAGTTCAGTCAGGATCCGGCTGCTGTGCAGGCTGTGCTGAAGGTCCCCGAGATTCCCGTTGCGGCCTCAGAACTCGAATCGCGGGAATTCCTGCTGGCATTTCTGCAACGCGTTCTGCGAGTCGATCGAGATTCGGTCCATGAGCAGACGGCGGTGTGGCATGAGCTGTACCTGAATCACGTTCTGACCAGCAGGGATTCCCGCCGCAGCCTGCTGCACATCTTCGAGATGATTCTGGTCTCGCCGGAGTTTCTGTATCGGCTGGAAGGCAGCAGGAATCAGCCAGAGCCTTATCCGGTCAGCGGACACGAACTGGCCACGCGGCTGTCCTGCTTCCTGTGGTCATCTGCTCCGGACGCCGAGCTTCGGCAGCTGGCCGAAGATGGCAGACTGCTGCAGGAGGATGTTCTGCTGCAGCAGGTGGACCGCATGCTCAATTCGCCGCGAAGACTGTCTCTGGCGGAGAACTTTGCCGGTCAGTGGCTGGGTTTCGCGGAACTGCTTAGCAGCGACGATTACTTTCGTGACGAGCGGTGGAACCGAGAAACATACGATGAGATTCTGTACTTCTGCGACGAACTTATTCGCGCGGACCGCAGCCTGTTTGACCTGGTGCAGAGCGACTGGGCTTACCGTCGCGACAGCGGCGTCGATCCGGCAGACGGCAGCACAGCGATCATCGCCAGGGCAGATCGCCCGGACGTTTATGCGGACGTCCTTGCCACACGGCAGCCTCCGCGGAAGCGAACCCGAAACAACTACTTTCCACCGCTGCTGGTGAAGTCGCAGCAGGACACTGGTGGTGGCATTCTGACCAGCCCGGCCATCATGCGGATCACTGCAGCAAAGAATCGCACTAGTCCGATTCGTCGCGGAGTGTGGGTGCTGAATACCCTCATCGGGAAGCGTCTGGAACCACCGGCAGATGTGCCGCCACTGGATGAAGCGCGAGCAGCACTTGCAGTGAAGCAGAACCCGACCGTCGCAGAACTGCTGCAACAGCATGTCTCTCGCGCCGAATGCATTTCCTGTCACAAGGCGATCGACCCCCTGGGACTGGGCCTTGAGAACTTTGATTCCTTTGGCGAATGGCGGGACATTTACCCCGACGCAGCCCCGGTGGTTGCCCGCGGCATCATGCCCAACGGCAGCACGTTTGAAACCCCCGGGCAGATGCAGACCTTGCTGCACGAACTGTATCAGCAGGAGATTGCTGAAAACTTTGTGCGGCAGATGTATGCGTATGCGCTGGGGCGGGCTCTGGAACCGCACGACCGTGTGTCTCTCAAAAGGATCATGACGGCCGTGGCTGCCGAGGAGTACCGCGTTACCAGCGTCATCCGCCAGATTGTGCTCAGCGACCAGTTCCGCATGCGTCAGGACGCAGAGGATCCGTGAGTA
>JALQUR010000094.1 GCA_023260695.1 Planctomycetaceae bacterium | reverse complement strand
GGGCAGGTGCCCGCGAAATGCAAAGGCCAGATCACCGGTTCCCGTACAGACATCCAGAATCGGGGCATCTGCGAGAGGACCCACCAGGCGAACTGCTTTCCAGCGCCAGTAGTAATCCGTGCCCATGGACAGGAAGTGATTCATGAAATCATAACGGCCGGCGATCTCGCCGAACATTTCACGAATGCGTCCTCCGGTTTTGTCTACAGGCATCGGTCTGGCTTTCTGGAGTTTCTGGCCGGAGACAGCGACTGCTTCTGATGGAGCAGCAGTTGGAGCAGCAGTGAATCGGCGGGAGCAGCAGACTGTAGCTGCCCCTCGGACAAGTGGGAATCCGCATGAGGGTGTCTCGGTTAACCGGGAATTCCGGTCGACCTGCCGTCAGGGTGTCGATTCGCGTCAGCGAATGCCCTCGTCATCCCGGCAGAGCTGACAGAGCTGGCTGCCGGGAGCAAAATCGCGACATGCCTGCGGTCGTAACTCGTAGTGTCGACAGAGACCATTATCCGGATTCAGCCAGACACAGGGCAGCAGTTCAAACTGTTCGTCCCGGGCGATCCGATCGCGAATCGGCTGCAGCGCCAACTCGGGGACATCACGAGCCACCTCTTCGCCGGGTTCGAACGGAGGGACCGGTGTCCGCTGGCAACAGGCACTGCAGCCTTCACAGTTTTCAATCATTGACAGTGCCGGATTGGTCATGAGCCGGAGTTTCCCTGAGTTCTCCAGGGTTGCAATGCAGCAAGCAGTTCCTGGAGCTGTACCGGGGATGTCCGGCCATAGCTGGCAGCACCGAAATCGGGCAGACCAAAATGCAGCTGGCCGGCGTTTTGCGGGATTGCCGGGTCGATCGTTTCCCGGGCGGCGGAGTGAATCTGGGTGACGCCGCTGTCACGAAGAATCGTTTCGACATTGTGTGCGCGAATTCCACCGCAGGCGACAATCTCGATGCGACCAGCGGCCTGCCGGACAAGTTTCTGCAGCCCGTCTGTGCTGGCAGGGCCAGGTCCACCGCCCGTGAGGATCCGCGTGTAGCCGCAGTCAATCAGCTGTTCCAGCGCTGCCGACGGATCCGGTGTCCAGTCGAAGGCTCTGTGAAACACCAGTTCGGTGTGCGGCAGAATTTCGCGGAGTCGACAGGTCTGCCCGCGATCGATGGAACCGTCGGGCCTGAGAAATCCAGTGGCCAGCCCGTTGATCCCCTGAGCTGCCAGGATTTCCGCGTCGTGCAGCATCAGCAGAAATTCATTGCGGCTGTAGACAAAGGAGCCTTCCCGGGGTCGCACCATGGCAACAATGTTTCCGGGAAAGATTCGCCGCGATTCTTCAGCCAGCGCTGCAGATGCTGTCAGGCCGCCGCTGGCCATCCCGCAGTTCAGTTCAATGCGATCCACCCCGGCTGCCGTGGCAAGTTGCACATCGTCAATGCCGCCGGTGCAGAGCTCCAGTGTGATCGATTGTGGCTGAACGGAGGGAATCATGATTACTACAGCAGCGGAGATGAAACTAGCGGAACGGATGAAGTGGCAACGCGGCCAGTAAAGTCCGCAAGTTGCAGGTACGGCGATGTGCCTCCCGGAAACAGCGGGAGTTCTGTCTGAGACGACAGCATAGGACATTCACTGCCAGACGTCAGTCCTGCGGACGGCGATGTGACCTGCGTGGCTGCTGCTGTCAGAAAAGCAATGTCCGCAGCTGCTGGCTGGCCAGGTCGGATGTGAGTGCTGCTGCTGTGAGTGCGATGGCGATCGCCGGTACCGCGAGGAGTGTAACTTCAGCTGCCTGCAGGCCCAGAATTGTCGTGCGGCTGCAGCCCAGTCGAAACAGTGTCTGCAGTTCTGCCTTGCGGAGTTTCAGCGATAGCCGCAGGACCAGACCCAGCAGCAGCAGCGTGACCACGCCTGCGGCGGCGGAGGCAAAGCGGATCAGTTGTTCCATTCGAAAGACGACAGTCAGCAGTTCGCGAATGACCATCGGCGGACGAACACAATGCAGGCTGTTTTCCGGATCGGCATAACGTCCCAGCATCAGCACGCGCTGTTTTTCCCCTGCCGGGCTGGCGATCACTGCTGTCAGGGGAAACTCATCCAGGTCGCCGTGGAAATGAAATGAACTGCGGTTTTCGTCCGTGATTTCCAGCCATGGCAGGACTGCCGCACTGGCTGTAACCGGCTCAGTTTCGTCCGCGTCGAGCAGCAGTGAGGGGTCGGTCTCCCGATTGACAGTCTGGTGACCGTGACCAATGCCCTCAATCACCCAGGCGGTACGGACATCCACAAACACGGCATGATCATCGGCAGAGCCGGATTCCTGCAGCACACCGCAGACGTTCATCCGGAGCGGATAGTCGCCGGCAAGGTTGAGCGCATTGCGGGGAGCTGAGAGCAGGTGATCCCCCACGGTCAGCCCGGAACGCTGCGCGAATGCTGCGCCCAGAACGCAGTCACCGAGCAATGCCGGCAGGCTGCCGCGAGCGGGCTGCAGGGATCGGAACTCAAAATACTCCGGGGAAGTACCGACCAGTGGAGCGGAATATCCGGCCGCGTCCGGCTGGGTGCGGAATCGAAGGTGCAGCGGGATCGCTGTGCCCAGTCCGGAACGGTTGAGTCGACTGACTTCGGCGAACGGCACGGTCCGCGGCGGGGCCGTTTCGAAGTACAGTGCGTGCAGGGCCAGGTCAGTGCGGCTGCCCCTGGCTCCGATGACCAGAGGTGTGGACTGGCCCCGCGCGGCAATCTCCTGTTCGAACTGGTTCAGCGCCATCCGTACTGTCAGCGGGATCCAGATCATGATCGCCAGCGACAGGATCACCGTCAGTGACTGACCGCGATTCCAGATGAGATAGCGGGAGGCCAGATGAAACGACTGTCTCATGTGACTGCCTCCGGCCGCAGGAAGGATTCGAACGGGATTACTCGTTCGAACTGCGGGAGCAGGGAGCTGTCGTGAGTCACCATGATCAGGGTGGCTCCGGACCGATTTGTTTCGGAAATCAGCAGCTGGATCATCCGCTGTGCATTTGCCGAATCAAGATTTCCAGTAGGTTCATCGGCAAGGATCAGTTGCGGCGAAAGCAACAATGCTCTGCAGAGTGCAACGCGCTGCCGTTCCCCCTGCGACAGTCGGGTAATCGACCGGTCTGCCGCTGTGGCCAGCCCCACCTGCTCAAGCAGTTCCAGCGCTCGGCTGCGGAGTGAGCTGGTGAGGCGAACAGACGGATGGATCCGACACGGCAGCAATACGTTGTCGACGACCGACAGGTAATCCAGGAGCTGAAAGTCCTGAAACACCTGCCCAATCTGCTGCAGTCGAAACAGCCGGCGGTGGCTGGGATTGAGTGCCGAGACGGTTGTGGAGGCAACCGAGACTGAGCCGGAGCAAGGGACCAGAATTCCTGCCAGCAGGTTCAGCAGCGTTGTCTTTCCGGACCCGCTGGGGCCTGCGACCGCCGTATGTTCGCCGCTGCGAATCTGCAGCGACGGGATCTGCAGCCGAAAGGAACTGGCCGGATACTCAAACAGCAGCTGCTGGATGCTGATCATGACGTTGTTCCGTTGACAGCAAGCTGAATGAGACGGGGAAACAGTGTACAGCTGGTTATCGCAGCGAGGCAGATGCGGCTGGGACGCAGCGGGATCTGCGGGAACCGCAAAAACCCAGCACACTCGCTGGAGAATTGCAGGAATTCCCTGCAGTATACCAGCATCAATCCCGTTGAGTCGCGGGAGCTGCGTCGCGGTTTCTTTTTTTACCGGGTAGCGGGTAAGCTGTGCGGCTGGTTGCAAGTCTGCAACTGGTCCGCTGGTTGTTTCCTGCCCTTTTTCTTCTCTGAACATCCCGGAGGCTGTCTGTGTCTCAATCTTGCTGTGATTCTTCCGGACTGCGAATGGTGTTGCTGTCTCTGATTCTGCTGACGGCATCTGCAACTCGCCTTGCAGCAGCCGCTGCGCCGGCGGACCCCGTCTTTCGGTCGCCGGTGATCACTGAGCAGACGCCGGGTCACGCGCTGCAGATCAAAGCGGATATTCGCGGGGCGAAGGAGCTGTACCTGGTCGTCACCGACGGGGGCAACGGTTTCGGCTGCGACTGGGCCGACTGGGCTGAACCGACACTCACCGGACCGCAGGGTTCGTTGCGACTGACAGAGCTCAAATGGAAGTCCGCAACTGCTCAGTGGGGCAAGCCGGCAGTCGGCGCCAACGCGGGTGGCGGAAAACTGCGGATCGCGGGCCGGGAAATTGAATTCGGCATCGGCACGCATGCGAATTCGGTCATTGCCTACCAGATCCCGGCCGGCAAATATGAAGAGTTTCATGCTACGGTCGGGCTGGATAATGGTGGTACCGAGCAACAGGGGGGCAGCAGCGTTCAGTTCGCGATTTATACGTCAGCTCCGGGATCACTGGACGGAGCCGTTTCTGCAGACAGAACTCCGGACGTCGCCGTTTCCGGCCTGGAGATCGCTGAGGATCTTGCAGTCAGCCTGGTGGCTGCCGAACCAATGCTGGTGAATCCGTCAAACATCGACGTCGATCACAAAGGGCGGATCTGGGTTTGTGAGGTGATGAATTACCGTCGCTTCGCGAATGGCAGCAACCCGGATCGACCCGAAGGTGACCGCATCCTGGTGCTGGAAGACACCGATGGTGATGGAACAGCTGATCAGCAGACCGTGTTCTATCAGGGCAAGGACATTGATTCGGCACACGGGGTCTGTGTGCTGGGAAATCGTGTCCTCGTTTCCGCTGGTGACAGTGTGCTCAGTCTGCACGACGATGACGGCGATCTGAAATGTGATCGCCGCGAAGTACTGTTCACCGGCATCCAGGGTGTGCAGCACGACCATGGAATTCACAGTTTTACGTTTGGCCCGGACGGCCGGTTGTACTTCAACTTCGGGAACAGCGGAAATGAGCTGCACTATGCGGATGGCTCAATCGTTGTGGATCTTGCCGGCAATGAGGTTCGAGCAGTTCGGCAGCCGTACCAGGAGGGGATGGCGTTTCGTTGTGAACTTGATGGGAGTCGAGTGGAAACACTGGGCTGGAATTTCCGCAACAACTGGGAACTGTGTGTCGACAGTTTTGGCAGCGTCTGGCAATCAGACAACGACGACGACGGAAACCGTGGTGTCCGGATCAATTACGTGATGGAGTTTGGCAACTACGGCTACAAGGATGAACTCACCGGAGCCGGCTGGAGAACACCGCGAACAAATCTGGAAACGGAAATTCCTCATCAGCACTGGCATCTGAATGATCCGGGTGTGGTGCCGAATCTGCTGCAGACCGGTGCTGGTTCCCCAACGGGCATCATGATCTATGAGGGCGACCAGCTGCCGGAACGATTCCGGAATCAGCTGATTCACTGCGATGCGGGTCCAAACATTGTTCGCAGCTATGCCGTTCAGAACAACGGCTCCGGATACTCGGCAGAGATCAATCCGATCCTGTTCGGTGCGGCAGACCAGTGGTTCCGACCATCGGATGTCTGTGTTGCTCCGGATGGTTCGCTCATCGTTGCCGACTGGTACGACCCGGGTGTGGGGGGTCACCGCCAGGGCGACGCAGAACGCGGTCGCATTTTCCGAGTGTCCATGCCGGGCAGCAGGATGACGGTACCGCAGCACGACCTGGAAACGGCGTCAGGTGCAGCGGCGGCACTGAAGAGCCCGAATGTGGCGACGCGATATCTGGCCTGGACAAAGCTGGCGGAGCTGGGTCAGGCTGCCGAGTCAGTGCTGCAGAAAATGTGGCAGGAAGAGCAGAACCCACGCTACCGTGCTCGAGCATTGTGGCTGCTGGGACGTATTGAAGGTCGGGCAGCAAAGACGGTACAGCAGGCTCTGGCGGACAGCGACAGTGATCTGCGGATCACAGGCCTGCGACTTGCCCGGCAAGCTGGTCTGGACCTGCTGCCAGTGGTCCGGCAACTGGCAAAGGATCAGTCTGCACAGGTACGTCGTGAGTGCGCGATTGCTCTGCGGTTCCTCTCCGGCAGCGAGAAAGCCGCACTGCTGGTGCAGCTGGCCCGTCAGGTTGAGCCGGGGGATCGCTGGGGTGTCGAGGCAATTGGCATCGGTGCCGGCGGGGACTGGGACGCAGTACTGGCGGCAGCGGGAGAAAACGACAGTGATCTGATCTGGCGCAGTCGTGGACAGAACTCTGCTTCTGCAAAGGTTGGTCAGATTCACGGCCTGCTGTTGAAGGCAGCGGCAGACAGCGAAAATGGTTCAGCACTGCAGCAGGAGCTGGCGCGGCATTTCCGCAGCCTGGACTTTGACCAGCAACAGTCCGTCAGTCGCGAATGTGCCGATCTGCTGGGATCGGCATGGCCTGCGGGTCTGCCGAGGAGTGTCGGTGAGTACGTGACTGCGGAGGCTGTCGCGCGAATCTCCGGTGAGCCTGCGAAGGAACCTGCGGTTGCGGCCGCTGTGCAGCGCCTGTTTGCTGCGGCTGAAGGGACCTCACAGTACATTCAGCTGTCCCGCCGCTTTGGTGGAGAGCAGCAGTATGAACAGCTCCTGAAGATGGCTCAGGAAAGCCCGTCTGCACAGCTGGGAGTGGAAGCGATGGCAGCGCTGCTGGACCTGAAGCAGTGGCGGCTGCTGAGCCAGGCTCTGCGTCACGAAAACACGCTCGTGGCCATTGCGACAGCAGAAGCAATGGGTAACTCCGCAAACGGCGCAATTGCCGGCCCGCTGCTGGCGGTGCTGGAACGGGAAGACGTCAGTCTGGATGTGCGTCGTGCAGCCGTAAAGGCACTCGGCCGCGTGAACAACGGGGCACAGGAGCTGGTGAAGCGATCAGACGCAGGTACTCTGGGAGAAGAGCTGGCGCAATCAGTGGCAGCAGCTCTGCATGGTTCGCAGTCGGAAGAAATCCGAAAGAGTGCCATGCGGCTGTTTCCACTTCCCCCATCAAAGGATAATGCTCCGCTCCCGCCAATGTCGGAACTGGTCAGAATGAAGGGTGATTCTGCCAATGGTCGCATGGTGTTCTTCTCCACCGGTACCTGTCACAAGTGCCACGTGGTGGAGAACATGGGCAGGGACATCGGTCCGAATCTGACCGAAATCGGCAGCAAGCTGAGTCGCGAGGCGATGTTTGAATCCGTGCTCTATCCAAGTGCCGGAATCAGTCACAACTATGAGTCATGGACGGTCGTGCTGGCATCCGGAACGACTGTGAACGGATTGCTGGTGAGCCGAACTGACGAGGCGGTTTCGATCAAGGGAGACGACGCAATCGTGCGAACCTTCCCGCTGGCTGACGTTGATGATCTGGTGAAGCAGAAAATCAGCCTGATGCCTGCAGACCTGCAGAAAACGATGACAGCGCAGGAGCTGTCCGATGTTGTGGAGTTCATGCAGCTGCTGAAGAAAAAGTGACAGCGGTCGGAGTCCAGTTGCAGCTCGCGGGCGTTGTACGGTCGCAGAGCTGGCAGATTGTGCATTCCGAACAGAAGACCTGCCCATGTACCTTCTTCGATGTTTTTCAGACACTCAGGCCCCGGGCTTCAGCCCGTCAACGGGGTTGCTTATGTCGCTGCTGAAGACCACGAACTGGTGCTGGCAGGTTCTTTTTCTGCTGTTCATGCCAGCGCCGTTCATCAGCTCTGCAGTGCTGGCTGATGAAGCTGCTCCGGCGGTCGATGGAACGGAACAGCGGAGTCTGCTCAAGGCTATCAGCGACGCAGAACAGCAGATCGAACAGCAGAACTGGCTGGCTGCCGTGGAAAGTTTCGACGCCGCATGGTCAATGGCTGTCGACGGCGCCGATACCGTGCTGGATCAGCGTGGTGCAGACGTTCGCCAGCTTGCTCCGGGTCAGACGGACCTGGAGGCTGGTGGCAGGGCGCGGCTGGAGCAGTTGTATCGCGATTCGCCGCCGGCATTCCGGCAGGAGCTTTCGGCGCAGCTGGAAGATGTTGCGCGAGGTCGCATCTCAGCGGCTGTGGCGTCAGGAAAGCAGCAGCAGATCCGAACAGCAGTGACGCGGTATCAGTTTTCGACGGCGGCAGAACGGGGGCTGCGAGTTCTTTGTCGGATCCACCTTGATCGGGGTGACTTTATTGAAGCGGCATTGAGTCTGGAGCAGCTCCGCCGCCGTCAGCGGGAAGTACCAGCGGAATTACTCGCATCCATCGCCTGGTGTTACCAGCAGGGCGGTCTGGCGGACGATGCAGAGGACCTGCTGCGGCTGGCTGCGGCAGCAGGCAGCGGTGCAGCAGATGACCCGGCAAAACTGCTGATCTCCGAAACGTCGCAGCAGCTGCTGCAGGGTGCGGAACAGGAAGCGACTGCAGCTGCATGGTTGCAGCCCTATGGCGGCTACCGCAGAAATCGCCTGCACGTGACACCCCCACTTGCTCAACGGACTTCCTGGACGTCCAGTCTGTTTGAAGTTGCGGACATACTGTATGCCGAGGAAATGAATCCTCTACTGGCAGAGTGTCAGTCTGCAATCCGCAACACCTATGGGAGACTGCAGCGGATCAACTACACCGCAGTGCCGGTGGCGCAGCCGCTCTCGGACGGGAAGAGGATTTATGTGCGGACTGCAGCGGGACTGCGTGCTCTGGATGCGGCGACAGGTAACCTGATCTGGGAAGTCAGTCAGCCGGAGCAGACGCTGCGGATGCTGCTGGATCCGGAATCAGACGTTCGGCTCACTCCGGAGACCCTCAGCAGTGAACTGCTTGACCGGATGCTGCGTCTGAACACGGCATCGCAGATGTCGATCAGTGGTGACACCCTGTTTGCCGTGGAAGATACAGAGAGTGCACGCATTCGGAATTTTTCCATGATGATGGGGGCGGATCCGTCGAGTGCTGCTTCCAGCAACTTCATTCGAGCCTATGACGCAGAGTCGGGATTGTTTCTGTGGGAGATCGGCGGCCAGAATCGCGACCCGGATCCGCTCCGGCAGATGGCCCCGAATCTGCTTGCGGGGATGAATTTTCTGGGTGCTCCGCTGGTCCTGGGCGATCGCATGTACGTGCTGGCGGAGAACAACGACGGCATTCTGCTGCTGCGAATTGGAAAGCCCCAGCCAGAAGCTGGTCTGCCGAATCCGCAGGTGCTCGCATCACAGCTGCTGACAATTCCCGATCGGTCGGTTGCTGAACATCCGCTGCGAGGTCTGTCCGGTCTGATTCCGTCGTTTGCTCAGGGCCTGCTGATCTGTCCCCTGTGTGATGATCGGATCGTGGCTGTCTCTGCAGAGGACCTGAGTATTCGCTGGATATTTCGCTACCGGGGCATTCTGAAACAGCAGGAGATCGGTGGCAATGCGATGGTGCTTCCGGGTTCCTTTGACGCGCAGCAGTCTCGACAGGTGGATTTCGAAAGCCGCTGGGCAGATTTCCTGCCTCGAATTGCTGGTGATCGCGTATTTGTGACTCCGCGGGATTCTGACCAGTTGTACTGCCTGGACCTGCAGACCGGAAGACAGCTCTGGAATGCAGCTCGCGCGAGCAGCCATGCGATTTCAGGGATCTCCACAGACCACGTACTGCTGAGTGGAAATCGTGAATTGCGAGCCTTAGCGGTCACCACAGGTGAATTGCTCTGGACGGCACTTCTGCGTCAGGGGACGGTGTGCGGGACCGCAGCGTTTGACGGTCGAGTGCTGTATGTCCCACTGAATACTCCCGCCATTCTTGCTCTCGATTCGGAAACGGGGCAGGAACTTGTGCGACAGGACTGGGTTACCGCAGATCCTCCGGGAAATCTTCTGATCACATCGGCAGGTCTGGTATCACAGTCGGTCTTCGCTGTCACCGGGGTAACATCCGGAGCTGGTGAAGCGACGATTGTTGAGCAGGCAACGGTACAACTGCTGCAGGGTGAGCTGGCGGTCGCCGCAGAGCTGCTGCAGGAACATCTGCAGCAGAACCAGTCTGACGCCGCCGCACGAAGTCTGCTCATCGATGTCCTGCTTCGGACCTTACGACAGCAGGGAGATACCGACGGCGAATTGCAGCAGCGTGTCGAGGCATTGCTGCAGCGGGCTGCCGAAGATGTGGAAGTAGCTCCGCTGCTGCACAGTCTGCTGGGCATGCTGCCACATGATGCAGTTTCGCTGAATCGTCTGCTGCAGGGGAATACGATCAGGCAGCGGGAGGAACTGGCCGAACTGCGGGCTCGTCTTGACACAGCTCAGACAGGTGCTTCGTTTGCGGAAGCGGTGGCACAGGTGGAGCGGCTGCTGGAGCAGATTCCGCTGGGGCTGCGCCGCGCGAATCGCAGCGCGGGTGTGCTCCGCAGGCAGAGTGATGTGCTGGCAAGGGTGATTCGCGGCAATGTGCAGCAGCGATCATCGGCCGAGCAGGTGCGGCTGCAGAAAGCGGTAGTCGGTGCCGCCGCTGCCCTGCTGGCTGAGCTTCCAGATGCCTCTGACCGCGAGAATTTTCTGAGTACTTTGATCCGCAGTGGCCTGCCGCTCACGGTGGCAGCACTGCTGCGTGACGAGACTCTGCCCCAGGATCGTTCCGCCGTATCGGCCCTGCATGAACAGTCACTGCTGAGCGTGACGGAGCAGTCGGATGTGGAAGCTGTGGTGTCGATTCAGAGACTGCTGGAGCAATGGGCGGATGAGGGTGATTTTCGCGTTGCAGCAACTCTGACTGCAGAGCTGCGACACGCGGCTCCGGGTGCTGTCTTTGGACGTGAGCCTCTGGATGGGGATCTGCCGGAACAGATCAGCGCTGTTCTGGACGAATTCGAGGCATCGCAGCCAGTGGTCGTGAACTGGCCCGGAGTGCCGCAGGTCAGCGTCTCAGATGATCGCAGTGTCCAGGAAATACCGGCGGAGACGAGCGGGTTTCCAGCTCGTCCGATCCCGTTGTATGGGCGTCCCGGGCTTTACCGTGGCGTCAGTCTGGAGTGGCTGACCAGGGACGAGGGGATCGCCGCCTATGACCAGCATGGGAAAATGCTGTGGACGATGGAGCTGCGTATTTCCCGAGACCTCGGGCGCGGAGGCTTTCGATCGGAATCGTGGGGGTTCAGTGTCGGACGACTGCTGGTGCTGCATCTGCGTGGCGAGATCGTGGTTCTTGACGGAACCCGCAGGATTGCTGACGGTCACCCGCCTGTGCTGTGGCGGCAGAAACTGGCAGACGAGCGCGCGATCGGATCGGATGCGCTCTTCACCCCACTGCAGGATCGTATTGAGCGGTTCTCCAATATTCCGGCTGGTCACAACCGCATGGGCCCTCCCGGTGTTTTTGGGGTGCCGGTGATCAGTAATCAGCGGCTGACGATGCTGGATCTGTTCAACGGTGAACGTGTCTGGGAGCTGGACGGGCTCGCTGCAGATTCGCGAATTCTGGTGGACGGCGAGACGCTGCTGTTGCTGTCAGAAACGTCGCGGCGGATTGAGCTGCGATCATTGTGCGACGGAGAACTGCTGTCAACGTCGCCACTGCCGGCCTGGTGGGGAGAAGCCGTCGCCAATCAGGGCAGTTCAGTGCAGGATATCGAACCGGAACCCGGTGAGAATATCCCGTGGCAGATCATCACAGAGGGGCGACTGTCAGTGTTGTTCCGACTGCAGGGGGAAACGGCGACGCTTGAAGCTCGCAATCTGCTCACCGATGAAGTGCTCTGGTCGCGGCAGTTTTCACGCAACACGGTAGTCAGCAATACCGTTGAGGACACTCTGGCAGTGCTCACGGAGGGCCGGCAGCTGCAGCTGCTGCGTGTGGATACGGGCGATGTGCAGGCGGAGCATTCTTTGCCGCAGATGCCTTCCCCGAGAATGCTGCATCTGCAGGCATCGGACGGTCGCTGGATTGTGCTGCCGGAAGCCTACAGCGAGGACGACCCGGGGCTGGAGGATTTCTATCCGCTCACGGATGCAGCTCATGTTCATGGTGTGATCTGTGCGGTGAATCAGCAGACTGCTGAACTGGACTGGAAGTTGTCTGTTGAGCATCGTCAGGTGCGTCTGCTGGCCTGCAACCAGACGCGTCCGTTGCTGCCAAACCTGCCGCTGCTGGTGCTGTTGTCTCGGGGACGTGTCCCCGGCAGTGAAGGATTTGCTGTGGTTGTCGGAGCTCAGGTCCTTGACGTCCGAACGGGAGCGGTTGTGTACGACACACCGGATCTGGGGCGGACGCAGAATGGCCTGGGACTTCGTCCGGATGGGGATCAGCGGGCAATCGTGCTGAGTTCTGATCGTCGTGACGTGACATTTTCTTATGGCGAAGCCGGAGCCGAAGATGCTCCGCAGAATCGCTGACGTGGTTGCCGGGAGTGAGCATGCGGACAGGCCGTTGCTGCTCCGGTGATCCGGGAAACAGACTTCGGAGAGATCTGATGAAGGCAGTCATGCAGGGCTGGCTGGTGATGATGAGTCTGCTGGGTGCACTGGCAATGCCACGCGTAAGTTTCGCCCAGGATGCCAATCCGTTCGCGGCGGCAGTGCGGACAACCGAGCCGGTGGAAGCGTCGGTCCAGCAGCAGCAGTTTCATCTGCCCGACGGGTTTCGAATTGAACTGGTTGCAGCAGAGCCGCAGATTGCGAAGCCGATGAATCTGGCGGTGGACAGCCGGGGGCGTCTGTGGGTCAGCAGTTCGCTGGAATATCCATTTGCTGCGGCTGCGGGGACCGAGCCGCGGGACAGCATCAGGATCCTGGAAGACACCGACGGTGATGCTCTGGCAGACAAAGTGACGGTCTTTGCGGACGGTCTGAACATTCCGATCGGACTGTTGCCTTATCGCGATGGAGTGATCTGTTTCAGCATACCGAACATCTGGTTCCTGCGTGATACAGACGGCGACGGGGTCTGCGACAGCCGCGAGGTGCTGTACGGACCATTCGATACGACTCGAGATACACACGGGATGTGTAATGCGTTTCGGCTGGGTGACGACGGCTGGATTTATGCGTGTCATGGGTTCAACAATCGATCGGAGGTGGCCGGCCGCGACGGGCATCGTGTTTCCCTGTCATCGGGCAATGTGTTTCGATTTCGACCGGATGGTTCGCGGATCGAGCTGTATACGCAGGGGCAGGTGAATCCATTCGGACTGTCAGTGGACCAGTACGGTGATATTTATTCCGCCGACTGTCATACGAAGCCGCTGACTCTGCTGCTTCCGGGTGGCTGCTATGACAGTTTCGGGCGGCCTCATGATGGTCTGGGGTATGTCCCGGCGCTGATGCAGCATCTGCACGGTTCCACGGCAATTGCGGCGGTTGCCCTGGGCAGCCAGACCCACTTTCCGGCGGCGTGGTCGGCGGCAACATTTCATGGAAATGTGATGACCTCCCGGGTGAATGCGAACCAGCTTGAACGCCGGGGAGGCAGTGTACGGGCGGTGGAACAGCCTGATTTTCTGAGCTGCGACGATCCCTGGTTTCGCCCGGTGGATCTGATTGCCGGCCCCGACGGATCACTCTACATCGCGGATTTCTACAACCGCATCATTGGCCACTACGAAGTGGACCTGAAGCATCCGGGGCGGGATCGATACCGAGGGCGGCTGTGGCGAGTGTCGTGGGCGGGAGCAGACGCTGCGGTTGTTCGCGGACCTGCGGGATATGGGCCTGTTCTGGCGGGTCGATCGACGGCCGAGCTGCTGCAGGTCATCGCCAGCGGCCCGGATGCAGCGGCGCGGCTGGCGCGCGATGAGATTCTTGCTGCGACGACAACGCCGCAGTCCGTGGCGGCACTGCAGCAGGGGCTGCAGTCGGAATCGGAGGTTGTACGGCGATTCAGCATGCGGATGCTGGGGCGAACTGAGCAGCTGTCATTGACAGATCTGCAGCGCGCAGCTGGCGACCCGGCAGAAGTGGTCAGGGTGCATGTATTTCGTGAATTGCGAGAGTCCTCGCTGCAAATCCCGCAGGGAGCCAGTGATGCTCTGCTGCTGCAGGGTTTTGGTGATGCTTCTCCGCTGGTCCGAAGATCGGCTGTGGCCGCAGCCTCGGCGCGTCCGTCTGACGGCCTGCTGCTGCCGCTGCTGCGGTTGCTGCAGACGACAGAGCTCGGCGATGTGCATCTGCGACACAGTGTGCGAATCGCGCTGCGTGACCATCTGCGCCGGGACGAGTGGCTGCAGCAGCTCACCGCGACCATCCGCACGGGTATGGATGTCTGCGAGGTTGCTGATCTGTGTCTGGCAGCCGGATCAGAAGCGGGAGCTGCGTTTGTTGCCGATCGGCTGGAAGTGCTGGCATCTCGACAGCCACAACGGCTGCCCGAATATCTGAGTTTTGCAGCTGCACGAATTCCTCTGCAGGCGACGGAACAGGTGGTGGCGGCAGTGCAGCAGCGGTTTGCCGATGACCCGGCCCGTCAGCTGGCACTGCTGGATTCGATCGCTGCTGGTTTTCGGGAACGAGGTCTGGCCGAGCCGAAGGCGCTGGCGCGCTGGGCTCGGGATCTTGTCCTGAATCAGCTGCAGCTGCAAAGTGAGACGGAGCTGCAGCAGCTGCGTCCGCAGGCTGTACTGAGCTGGAATTACACGCCGCATACCGTGTCGGCAAACTCCGCCAGCTGCTGGGGACTGACTCGTTCGCGTCGCTGTGCTGACGGTGTTGAGAACGCAGTTCTGTACAGCAGTTTTGAAGCGGGTGAACAGCGGACCGGGTTCTGGACATCGGGAGAATTTGCGGCACCGGCGGAGCTGAGTTTCTTCATTGCCGGGCATGATGGGTTTCCGGACCAGCCGGCAAATCATGCCAATGCGGTGAGGCTGCGGGATGCAGTCAGCGGTCAGATTCTGCGGGAGGCATTTCCTCCACGAAACGATGTTGCTCAGGCAGTGCAGTGGTCACTGCAGGATCTGCAGGGGCGGCAGGTACGGCTGGAAATGGTGGATGGTGATTCGTCCAGTGCTTATGCCTGGCTGGCCGTCGGTCGATTTTCCCTTGCGGAGCTGAATCCTTCGGATCAGGCCGAACGGACAGCTCGAGCAATGAAGCTCATCGCAGAGCATCAGTTACGCAGCTTTGTTCCCGTGGTGGACCAGCTGTTGCGGGCTCCGCAGGTTCGCGGGGACGAACTGACGGCGGTGTGTGCTGCGGCTGCCGGGCTCCGTGGGGGCGCTGTTGCTCAGGCGGTCGCTGCCGTCCCGCAGCTTCCGGGTGCTGATGAGGCGCTGGTTGCAGCAGTGCGGGCAAGTCTGGAGAGTGGCGGTGGTGATCATGCTCAGGATGCCGAGCTTCTGGAGCGGGCGATGCAGCGTGCTTCGTCACCGCGGCAGGTGCTGCTGGCAGATCTGCTCTCGGCTGATGCCACGGGCTGTGAAATGCTGGTGGGCATGATGGACCGTGGACGCGCCTCACACCGGCTGCTGCTGAATCCATCAATTCGCCAGCGGCTGAATGCCGTCCTCTCTGAATCGGTACGAGAGCACCTTGATGAACTGCAGGCGGGGTTGCCGGACGAAGATGCTGCCGTACAACAACTGCTGACGGAACGCCGAAAGCAGGTTGAATCTTCAGACGGCAATGCCACGGCTGGCAGGGAGCTGTTTCGTCGCAACTGTATGATCTGTCATCAGCTGGCGGGTGAAGGCAAGTCGGTAGGGCCGAATCTGGACGGGATCGCCAGTCGTGGTCTGTCACGAATGCTGGAAGATGTGCTTGCACCCGGCCGCAATGTTGATGTGGCGTTTCGCACTTCAACAATTGTGACGGTTGACGGAAAGGTCTACAGCGGGCTGGCCCGCGAACCGGAACCGGGTCGCGTCTCAATTACCGATCTGCAGGGCAGGGAGACGCTCATTAACGCCGCGGATATTGAGGAGCGACTGCAGTCCAGCCAGTCACCGATGCCGGCCAACTTTGGCGAATCGTTAAAGGCTGATGAATTTCGGGACCTGTTCGCCTTTCTGCTCACGCAACAGCAGAAGCGGTAATCACAGAATCTGAACGGAAGTGCAGTTGCCTGAGGCGACGCTTTTCCATTCTTTGTGTTTGTGGCGGGTGGTCGATTGTAATCTGCATGTGGTGTTACTCATTCTTATCGCCGATGGGCCTGCCGAACGCCGGCAGGCAGACTTTGTGGAGACTCTGGAGAATCCCGATGATGTCGAGAACAGTTATCTGTGGCCTGCTGGTGCTGAGTCTGGCGATCAATGCCCCGGCTGATGAAAAGAAGAAAAAGAAGGGTGCTGCAGATCGAGCCCCCGTGCCAACTCAGCGGTTTCTTGTCGGCATGGAACTGACGGCAGAGCAGAAGGAGAAGGTCAAGGCTCTGAATGCGAAACTGGCAGGCACGGCGAAGGAGCTGGCGGCAAAGCGTCAGGCGATTCTTACTGACGATCAGCGGAAGGCCGAAAACGATGCTCGCAAGGCCGCTCAGGCTGATGGAAAGAATCCCGCAGAGACTCGCAAGGCGACTCAGGACGCTCTGAAACTGACGGCAGAGCAGCAGGAAAAGATGAAGGCTCTGCAGCAGTCTCAGCGAGAATTCAATGCACAGGTTATCGCCGGGCTGAAGGAAATCCTGACTCCGGAACAGCAGGCCAAACTGCCCAGCCAGGCTGGCGGGAAGAAGGGCAATGCGGATGCTCCGAAGGGGAAAAAGAAGAAGACTGAATGATGTCTGCAGCGGTCCAGGGACTGCACTGCCGATCAATCAGGAAGGGCTGGTAATCGCCGGGTTACCAGCCCTTTTTTTTGCGCACTCTCCCGTGGCACAGGACAGCCATGCGTGCTGCAGCGTATCAGTGGGAGCAGTTGCCGACATCCTGGAAGAAGTCATTCCCCTTGTTGTCCACGAGGATAAAGGCGGGAAAGTCGATGACGTCGATTTTCCAGATGGCTTCCATCCCCAGCTCCGGGAACTCCACCACTTCCACGGAGCGGATATTTTCACGGGCAAGGATTGCCGCTGGTCCGCCGATGCTGCCGAGATAGAAACCGCCGTGCTTCTGACAGGCGTCGGTGACCTGTTTGCCACGGTTGCCCTTGGCGATCATGACCATGCTGCCGCCGTGCTGCTGGAACAGATCCACGTAGGAGTCCATGCGGCCGGCCGTGGTCGGACCGAACGATCCGCTCGGAAGTCCTTCCGGCTTCTTGGCCGGGCCGGCGTAGTAAACCGGGTGGTTGCGGAAATAGTCGGGCAGCGGTTGTCCGGCATCCAGTTGTTCCCGGAGCCGTGCGTGCGCGATATCCCGAGCGACGATGATCGGGCCGTTGAGCGAAAGTCGAGTGGTCACCGGGTACTGGTTCAGTTCAGCAAGCAGTTCCGGCATCGGCTGATTCAGGTCGATACGAACTGCTGAATCATCCTTGTATTCACGCAGATGTTCCGGGATGTACTGTTGAGGATCGAATTCCAGCTGTTCGAGGAAGACGCCGTCGGCGGTAATGCGGCCACGAGCCTGTCGGTCGGCGCTGCAGGACACGCCGATACCGACGGGAAGTGAAGCTCCGTGCCGCGGCAGGCGAATCACGCGAACATCAAGAGCGAAGTACTTGCCGCCGAACTGTGCACCGATCCCGCATTTCTGTGCAGCCTGGAGCAGCTGTTGTTCCAGTTCCAGATCGCGAAACGCTCGTCCTGCCGGGCTGCCGGTGGTGGGCAGCGTATCGAGGTAGCGTGCGGAGGCGAGCTTGACCGTCTTGAGATTTGCTTCGGCGGATGTTCCGCCGATGACGAAGACAAGGTGATATGGCGGGCACGCAGCGGTACCCAGTGTGACCATCTTTGCGGTCAGGTGAGCGACAAGCGTGGCCGGGTTCAGAATCGCGCGAGTTTCCTGATACAGGAAGGTCTTGTTTGCCGAGCCGCCACCCTTGGCCATGAACAGAAAGTCGTACTTGTTTCCTTCGCAGGCGGCGAGATCCAGCTGAGCCGGCAGGTTTGTCCCCGTGTTCTTCTCATCCCACATCGTGAGGGGCGCGTTCTGGGAATAACGCAGATTGTTCTGGGCGTAGGCCTGATAAACTCCGGCCGACAGAGCCTGTTCATCAGCTTCGGACCAGACGCGATTTCCCTTCTTTCCAAGGATTGTGGCTGTTCCGGTATCCTGGCAGAACGGCAGCACACCCTTGCTGGCAACATCAGCATTTCGCAGCATGGTCAATGCCACCATGCGATCGTTTTCTGATGCTTCCGGGTCGTCCAGAATTGCAGCGACCTGCCGCAGATGTCCCGGCCGAAGGTGGAAGTTAATGTCATGAAACGCCTGGCTGGACAGGAGTGTGAGTGCCTGCGGGTCCACGCAGAGCACATCCTGTCCACGAAAAGACTCGGTGCTGACGAAGTCTGAGGTCAGTTTTCGCCAGGGAGTCTGATCGTCATGGAGTTGAAACAGGGGTTCGTAGAGGAATTCGTCAGAGGACATCGTCCGTTGCTCGCTGAGAAGTGCGCCTGGTTTTTTATGGATCGGGCCGGTGTTGCCGCAGATTACTTCTTAGCATCGGCCGGGGCAGACTTCTGCTCTTTCGCTGCCGGAAGTCGGCGAATTCCTGCTTTCCTGATGCGGCCGGTGGTGGCGTAGGTGCTGAATCCGAACGGCTTGGATCGTTCAACTTCAAATCGAACGTCCACACGACGTCCCTCTGTATCCGTGTCAACGATCTGAGTGTCGTCAATCCATGCCTTGATTTCGCTGCCCTCGACGCGGACGCGAACCTTGTACCACCGCTTGCCTTCGAACTGATGGAAGGACGTGGTCTCGTTTTCAGAAGCGTCCATACCATCCAGGCTGGAGATTCCGCAGAGTCCTCCGCCCCATCCGCCAAGGATGAGTGAACAGTGGTTGCTGCCAATGGGGAAGGTGATTGCAGCAAAAAAGTCGCTGCCGGCTTCACGCATGGCTTCGAACTGCACTTCGTAGTTTTCGGTGGGAAGATCCTTGCGGACGGTGTGAATTCCGGAGAGGTCCTGTCCCTGGGTGATGACGATTTCCCCTTTGTCGACGAGCACCTCTCCTTCACCGCCGTAATTCGTCACTTTCCAGCCTTCAAGGTCCTTCCCGTTGAACAGGGGCGACCATTTCACATCAGAATTTTCCCCACCGGCGGCCTTCGGTTCATCGCCAGCACAGACATTGAAGGTCACATGCAGAATCAGCAGCAGGGACAGGCAATGGTGGAAGCACAGTTTCATGGTGGGTTTTCCGAGCTGAAAGTGAAACGAATGTTGAATGCCGGGGGAATCGAATTCGGGCGAGCGGAGTCGCCCTCACGATGTCCAAGAATACCCCACTCGCAGGTGACGTCCAACTGAACAGCGCTGCGGACGTGTCTGGAACTCTCAGAAGTACGGAGCACCTGTGTTCAGTGGTGCTGTTGGAGAGGCTGCCCTGGAGTGGCTGCGAGGGCAGCGATGAGGTACGGAAAAACACGCGGAAAAGTCTCTGAGGCACACCTGCTGTATTGCCCGGTACGATTCCTAAGGCGTTGCTTGCACTTAATTTATGGCGAACTCAAGGGTGCAGATCTCATCTTGACCCGAATTGGCATTTTCCCCTAGAAAACCTGCTGTTTCTGCCGTCGGCTTCTGGGCTGTGCAGAAACTGCCGGGGATGTTCTGTGTGCTCACAGCAGCAGAAGATCAGTCAATGGATTGACATTCCGATGAAGGCGTCGGACCGAAAATGGTAAGGACAGACAATCAACACCGCCGTAGCCGAGCGACTGCTGCCGGCATCCGTACTACGGATGCTGTGCTGCGCCGATCCCTGCGGCTGCTGATCTTCTGCGGCGTACTGCTGCCGCTGCTGGCGCTGAACGCCGGTTGCCGGAGCAGCAACCATTTTCATGCCGAAGCAAACATGTTCGGGACGCAGCTTCCTGACAAGTTTCGGCTTGCTCAGCAGACGAATACTCAGGAGGTGGATTTGTCACGGCTTGCCAGCGATATCGGCGGCAGTCAGACAATCGGGGTTGGCGATGTTCTGAAGGTGCAGGTTGCGGCCGGTCTTTCGGATGGCGACCAGTCGGAGATGGCTGCTCGAGTTGAGGACGACGGCACCATCAGGCTGCCGGACATCGGAGCGATTCGCGTTGAGGGCATAGAACCGCAGGCGGCAGAAGGTCTGATCAGGGCGGAAGCGATGCGGCAGGAGCTGTATCGCAATCCAACAGTGACGGTGACAGTGACTTTTCAGAAAACGAACCGAATCCGTGTTCTGGGTGCAGTCCGTGAAGAGGGCGTGTACGAACTTCCGTCCTATGCCAGTGACGTCGTTTCAGCGATTGCTGCAGCCGGAGGCCTGGCTGACGACGCCGGTCGACTGGTGGAGGTGCGCAACCCTCGGATGAATCGAATTCAGAATCAGCCTCCTGGCGGGGAGGGAATGATCCGGCCAGTTTCGGCGGAATCGTCGAGCGAAATAAGCTCCTACTCCATTGATCTGAGTACTGCTGCTCAGTCTGTCGGCAGATCGTATCTGGTTGAGGACGGCGGTGTCGTGATGATTGAAAAGCGCGATCCGGAACCGATCTATGTGCAGGGGCTGGTCCGCAGTCCCAATCAGTATGAATTTCCGATCGGCAAGGATCTCAGACTGCTGCAGGCAATATCGCTGGCCGGTGGAACATCAAATCAGCTGGCGGACAAGATTTATGTAATCCGGCAGCATCCGGAATCGCAGAAGCCGTTGTTGATTGAGGTGAGTTATCGCAGGGCGAAACGCAGTGAGGCATCCAATATTCGACTGGGACCGGGAGATGTGATTTCAGTCGAACAGACGCCGGGAACGGTCTTCATGGACGCACTGAACATCATTCGCTTTGGAATCACGGGATCAACGGCGTTGTTCTGAAAGTGAAACGACAGCATCCGCTTCCGAACGGAATCCGGAGTGCGGTGAACGATAAAGCAGGGACGGCAGGGAGGCCGGGCATGTCAGATCCTGGAGGGATCCTGAATTCGAATCCGGACGGCGGGTCGGCAGCGTCAACGCTGCATACGATCTTTCGTTTCCTGCGCACCGTCAGACTGCGCAGTGGAGTTCTGATCGCATCAGTTCTTCTTTGCGCGATTGTCGGAGTGGCTTATTACGTGACAGCGGATCGGATTTACGAATCCTTTGCATCGCTGTACATCGTGCGACTGGGGGCATCTGTCAATCAGGACAGCCCCGTCAGCAGCTCCAGTCCGGCCCATGAAATGCCGACCTTCATTGCATTGATGTCGGAGGAGGAAGTAATTCTGCGAGCGCTGCAGATTCTTCCCGAGAAATATCGCCAGGCGGATCTTGGCACAGTGCCACCGAAGTGGTGGGCGACAACCGTGCGGAATCGACTGTCGGCGTCTGCCGAGTTCAACACGAACGTGCTGGAGATCAGCTATCGCTCAAAGGATCCGCGCGCGGCAGCGGCGATGCTGACGGCAATGCTGGTGGGCTATGAGCAGTTCCTTAATGAAACCAACCGCGGGCTTTCAGAGCAGGGGTTGCAGACACTCAATACTCGGCTGCAGAAGATCGAAGAAGAGTTGATTCAGCTGACTGAGGAGCGGCTTGCGCTGAAGCGTTCAGCGCCGGAGCTGGTGGACACAGGAGATGGCAACAACAGCCTGAATGTGATCTCAAAGAACATTGAGCAGCTGACCCTCGAATACTCGAAGGCACAGCGTGAATGCGAGCAGGCTCGGACAACTCACCAGGAACTGGTGCGGGCCATCGAGAACGGTGAGGATATTCTGCAGTTCGCCATGGAGACACTGGATTCCGCCGGGCGACAGCTGATCGAGCAGTCGATGGGGCTGGGGACTCAGGACAGTTTTCATATTCAGCGGATTACTCAGGAACTGCTGGACCGGCAGTCCGAGCTGAATGAGCTGCGGCAGCGATACGGAGCTCGTCATCC
>JALQUR010000080.1 GCA_023260695.1 Planctomycetaceae bacterium | reverse complement strand
ATAGATGGATTCCCGATTGTTGTGAGTCGTGGTGGTCATGAATTGCTCTCAGACGTCGCGGAGTCAGAACTGTCAGGCCAGAAATGGTGAGGGGCGACCGGAGCGGGGACCAGATTCTGTTCAATGGTGGTTTGAATTTCCACCCTTAGTACGCTCGAGACTGGTGTCAAGTCGAATCAACGCTTACAAATGCCGGTTATTCTGATCTGCAGGGTTGGCAGTGCCGGGATGCATGATACAGAAGTGCATGTTGCAGAGGTGCCTGCTGAATTCCTGCCGGCAGTTGATTTTGCAGCGGTATGTGGTCTGCCTGAGCGGCAATCCCTATGCTTCAGGGGGAAATCAAAACCAGTTGCATCAGCAGGTGTCGTGATTCGTGTTGTTGTTGTTTTGTCGGACCAGGTCTGGAGAACGGTGTCTTGGCTACAGTTGCAGAGATTTGTGCGGACCTGGAACGGCGATTTCCTCCTCAGCTGGCAGAGGCATGGGACAACACGGGCCTGCTGATCGGAGCACGTTCTCGCCATGTTGATCGCCTGCTCACCTGTCTCACATTGACAGAGGAGGTTGCTGCAGAGGCGGTGCAGAGTGGTTGTCAGATGATTGTAAGTCATCACCCGGTCTTGTTTCGTGCAGTTCAAAGGCTGACGGAAGACACGGTCGAGGGACGCATTCTGCTGCAACTGATTGAGGCTGGCATTTCGGTCTACAGTCCTCATACCAGCTTCGATAGCGCCGCTGCGGGGATCAATCAGATGCTCGCCCAATCGTTCGGGCTTGAGCAGGTCGTCCCGCTCCAGCCTGCCGAATCAGATCCTCAATTGGGTTCAGGACGTTCCGGGAAGTTGTCACCGGCTCTTGAGCTGGATGATTTTCTTCGCCTGGTCGCGAAGGTGACCGGCACTCAGTGGCTGAAGGTGTGCCGGGGCGGGCCAGACCAGGTTCGTCATGTAGCGATCGGGTGCGGGGCGGCTGAGGGATTTCTGGAAACGGCGATCGCACGGGGATGCGATTGTTTTGTTACCGGTGAAGCCAGATTTCATACGCTTCTGGCAGCGCGAGCTGCAGGGGTCAATCTGGTCCTCACAGGACATTATGGCAGTGAACGGCCAGCGATCGAACGGCTCGCAGTGCAATTGGGTGAGCAGTTTCCGGGCGTCAGCTGTACAGCGAGTGAGGCGGAGACGAATCCGGTGGAATTCTTTTCGGTTTGAGCGATAAGCCCGCGGGGCACAAACATCCAGTTCAACAGCGATACCGGATGATGGCGAGGCTGCGGTAAGTCCGAACAGACTGAAGATCAGGCTGCTAGTTAAACCGGCAACGGCCGGAGCAGTGACAGGAACCAACAGATGCAGAACGACAATGCCGACGCAGATGACACGGAGCAGCAGATTGCCCCGTCCGATTCGCTCGGCCAGGCAGTATCACGAGGCCTGCGGCTTTGCTGTCCGCTCTGCGGGCGGGGGGAGTTGTTTGCGGCCCTGTTCAGAATGCACGAGCGTTGTTCTCACTGTGGCTATCGTTTTGAGCGAAGTCCCGGTTATTTTCTTGGCTCCACGTACATCAATTACGGTGTCACGACATTGACGGCGACCTGGAGCTGGATTCTGTTGCGATTTGTAATGGGGATTGATCGGCAGATCCTGATTCCGGCATTGGCGACGTTTTGCCTGATTTTCCCTGTAGTCTTTTTCCGTTATGCCCGATCATTGTGGCTGTCGTTCGACACATTTTTCGATCGACAGGGGGCGATGGAGCACCGCGAACACGACAAAGATTTCAACTGATC
>JALQUR010000720.1 GCA_023260695.1 Planctomycetaceae bacterium | reverse complement strand
CAGCCCGAAGACCTGAATCACCACAATCGGAGCCACCAGTGCAGCGGCAGGAATAGGGATAGCCAAGAAGCGTGGGACGTAGCGGCCGGTGAGAAGCAGCGTGCCAATCCAGACCACAAGAAGTGCGGGTGTCAGTGACGGAGCACAGGACACGATCGCTGCGAAGAGCAGCGCGGTTGTGGCCGAGGCAGACCAGGAACGAGCTGCACGAATGCCTGCAAAGAAGAGGAAGGGAAGGAGGATATGGGCGATGACGGCAGCAGGGCGACCTTCAGTTAGTGCTCCCAAAAGAGCAGGGCTCAATCCATAGCCCAAACCAATGAAGGCACGAATACCCGCACGCTGCGTCAATCGGGCTGCAAGTAGCCATGCTCCTAAGCCAGCCAGCGGCATAGCCATGAACCACAACAAGACGAGTGAGAAGCTGGGCTGCCAGAAGGTCAACGTTCCAAGCAACGCGACAACGCCGGCAAAGCCGTCTGCAGAGCGTGTTCCAGCTGTGTTACCGACTCACCACCGTATTCAGAGTCACCGTGCTGTCGGAAGAGCTCGATGATTTTCTGCAGCGCGGAATTCATCGCGTCCTCCCTGGCCTGATCCCGATCCGCAGTGGTTGTTCAGCAAGTGCCCAGCGAATGGCCTCATTGATGTCCTGCAGCGAGAATATCCGCTGCACAAGCTGGCCGAAATCAAAACGCCAATGTTCAGCCATCAGGAAGCGGTGAGCAGCCAGCAGGTCGTCGGCTGTGTAGTTGTGGATCCCGCGAATTGTCAGACAGCGACGAACGATCTGTTCGGGGTGCAGTGCAACAGGAGGTGTGGGCATCACGGAGCCGACGAGTACCAGCGTGCCACCGACGGCAAGTGCTGCGAGTGCCTGTTCGATGGCAGCGTGCGCGCCTGAGCATTCGAGGATGACATCTGCATCTGCCGGCCCCTGTTCGGAATCTGTCGCCTGAACCTGAGGGCAGAATCGAGCGGCCTGCTGCAGGCGTTTCGGGTCGCGATCCAGAATCTGCACCGACGCAGCTTTGTGGTGAATTGCCATGGCGGCTGCGGTCAGTCCCAGCAGACCGGCGCCAATAATTGCGACTCGACGACCTTCGATTACTCCGGCAATCCTGATGGCAGCAGCGACGGTTGCCGTGGCGCAATTTGCCGGGCAGGCAACTTCGTCGGGCAACAGCGGATCGACTCGCAGGACAGCCGAATTGGCCCGCAGCAGCAGATATTCCGCGAGCCCGCCGCTGAGGCTGTGATGTCCCTCGGCCAGTTCGTGACCGTATTTTGTAACGCTGAGACACTTCTGGGTCAGTCCGCTGCGACAGCGTTCACAATTCTGACAGCAGACGCAGACGGACCAGCTGACGCGATCTCCGGGCTGCAGAGCGGAACCGTCAAGACTGAGTGGTGCCGGGTCCCCGACACGAACCACAGTGCCAATGACTTCATGGCCGGGAATCGTTGGAGTCGCCTCCTGCCGCCGTCCGGTGATTGTGTGCAGGTCACTGCCGCAGACTGTGCAGAGATCCACCCGGATGACAGCTTCACCGGAACGCGGGAGCGGGACGGCAAGATGCTGCAGCTGCAGTGGCCGTGCTGCGTCATGAAAGACTGCAGCCAGACAGGTCGAAGGAAATTCAGTTGGGCTGGTCAAGATCCTGCTTTCTGTACCGCAGCGTTGACAGTCGCTGCAGAACTGTCGTCTGCAAGTCGACGAATGAAGATCCAGGCCAGCAGCAGACCTGCAGTGGCTGCGACGGAGATCCCGGTCAGCGACCACTGAAACAACGGAAGGATCTGCGTGTCAGCGCTGATCAGAGCTTTCCCACCAAGAACGACGGCATAGCCGAGATATCCTGAGGCGTCTGCAACATACATCAGAAAAACGACATTTCCAGGGTGCCGGGAGATGGCGATCAGGCGTTCAAAGACAGTGGTGTGAAACGCAACGTAGGGGGCATACAGTCCGGCTCCGCAGGTCACCATGAATCCAAACGGTGAAAGCAGTCCGGCGTCATAGAGAACGGGCGACAGAGCGACCGCAGTCAGGGCCGCCGCCATCAGCACGAATGTCACCCGCAGTGCCATCAGGCTGCCGCGAACAGCAACGGCAAACCCGTTGAGCAGACAGGCCAGGAATGCCACAAGCATTTCCGAATACGTGAAGACGGACGGTTGTTCAGAGACCCCCATTTCCTGCCAGATCTCAACTCCAAAATCATCACGAATGGTGCGGAGGATTGTCAGTGCCACGTAGATGGCGACAAGGCAGGACAGTCCCGGCCAGCAGGAGAGCCAAAGCGCTCTGCGTTCGGCCCGGTTGATGGGGCGTCGCTGCTGACGCTGGTGCAGGTCCGTGTTTCCCGGAGGTGGTGTTCGCTGGAGCAGAAAAACGGAGATCAGCAGGGGCAGAATGAAGATTCCCCCGACGGTCATGGGCATGGTGAATTCACTCATCTGCTGCTGTTCCACCAGCCAGCTTCCGACGGACTTCACCACACCGGAGGAGATGATAAAGCTGGAGCAGAGGACCGCAGCCATGGCTTCGGTCTGCAACCGTCCTTCGAGAAATGACAGCACGATTCCAAAAACCATTCCCAGCGGCAGGCCGTTGAGGAACAGCAACGCAGGTCGCAGTGCCGGTGGAGCAACTGCAAAACCAATCAGAGCGAGTTCAGCAAGTCCGATCAGTCCGCAGATTGCCAGGGCGCGCCGATGAGGTGGAAGCTCTGCCACTATGCGAATCCCGGCGAATTTGGAAGTCATGTAGCCGCACAGCTGTGCGACAACGAGAACTTCCTTGAGCTCCTGTCCGAACAACTGCTGGCCATCCCAGGTGGCGGCCGTGAACGGTTTCCGGAATGCATACATGCAGAAGTAGGTGGAGAATGCGGCAGCTGCCGCGAGGGCGATCTGAGAGAGTGACATGTCTGCGCCGGAAGGCTGGGGAGCGTCCTTACCGCATGCTGCCTCCGAGCGACCTGCGGATGCCTGGTCAGACTGTTCTGTTGCGGTGGGTTCGGACATGTGCCGCTCCGACAATCGGCATGCTGCTGATTGCAGTGGACTGGGCTCGATGATGATCTTCTGCGGCAGACAGGTCAGCATTTCCCGTCTGCAGTCAGAAGAGGCCTGCCCCGCATTATCTGCAATTCAGCGGTCGGAACC
>JALQUR010000695.1 GCA_023260695.1 Planctomycetaceae bacterium | reverse complement strand
AAAAGTAGCGCCAGCCCACTCATCACGCCAGGCCAGAACAAGGCATTTCCGCAGAAATGCGAAGTACTTTTGTCGCACGTGTCTACGCGTTGTAACTCCGTCTTTGTGCCGACAATCCGGGGAATTTTCGGCTAACGCATTTAGGGCTCGCGCATCTGTTTAGTGTGCTGGCACATGTCTCCTCCGTTCCGTTCGTTCAAGAAATCTGGAGAACACTGATGCTCTACCCGCCCAACTCCGCCGGCGTGTGGTCTGCGCTACTGCCGCTGGTCCTGCCCTTCCTGTTGATGTTCCTGATTACGGCTGAAAATCAGCCGACGGTCGTTCAGCGGCTGAAGAATCGGATCGGCGCAGTGCTGAAATGCTGGTACATCCAATATGCAGCCATTGGTCGTAAGAAGATGGTTGAAATCCTTCTGGTACTGGGGTTCACCGTGCTGGTGGGATGGTTTCGCGACACCGGCTTCAGCAGCAAACAATGGCAGCGGACGACGCCCGCGTCAGGTGCTGCCGCCGGCGATCCGACCCAGTTCGTGTGGCAACCGGAGTGGCTGGAACCAGTGGATGGCCACATGCACATTCATGGATTGCCGGATGGCCAGGTGTTACTGAAATTCGGGACGTTCAGCTGGCTGCAGCGACTTTGGAATCCTTCGCGCGATTACGGGTATGTGATCTGCGGAGAACTGGAGGTCTGCGTAGGAACGTTCCGCGTGGCGTACGTTACGGGAAATTTTGCACATTTGCAGTTGCTGTCCGCTGACGGTCAACTGGATCGAGAATTCTGGCTCCGGTTTCCAGCCGTCGATCGTACGGATGCAAACGGCGAATTGGCCATTCAGGTCCGCGCCAAAGGCTGAACCGATCATCAAACTACTGAATAGCGGCACGGGCAACTGTGCCGCTCCTGTGCTTTGACAGGCTGCTGAGACTGGGCGTATTAGCGAAACGCGGGCGACCGGCTGGCATGCTCCCCAAAATCTGATCCATGTGTTACGCGAGTCTCAGCGACCTGAGAAGGTCAAGGAGACTTTGAAGATGGAACGACGACGTCGCAGGCCGGAACAGATCGTGAAGCTGCTCCAGGAGGGTGAAGCAATACTGTCCGCGGGCAGGCCGCTGGGGGAAGTTCTGCAGAAGCTTGAGGCGAAGGTGTCAGTGATCGTTTGGAGTCAGCATCAAGGTTTGCTGGCGCGGAATATATCAGTCTATCCGTGGAGTGGCCAGAGGGCTCAGGTGTGCTGTTGACAGAAATTCGCTTTCGCAGTTTTTCTTGATTTTCTGCATAACACTTTCTGGTCTGAAGCATCAATGTATCTCGTACACAGCGAACCGGAAACCAGTCTATGCTTTTGTGATCTGGAGCCGTTACTGATGTCGACCTCGGATTTTCAGCCAAATGGCTCAACGACCACGGATGGGGCGGAACGAAGACGACTCCTGACGGATTACCTTGTCGATGACCATCCGCAGCTTGTGTCGTCAGTGTCTCTACGGTTTCGGCTGGACTGGCACACGAGCGAAGATGTTTTTCAGCAAGCTTCGCTGAAGGCGTATGCCGCGGTTGACCAGGTGGAAGACATTGCCAAATTAAAGCCGTGGTTTCGTGTAATCCTTCATACGGAAGGATTACGAAATTTTCGCAGTTGGAAAGCGCAAAGGAGAGCCTTTCGCGAATATACCAAACGCTGTCTTGATCAACTCCGCCAACTGCAGGAAGAGCCGGATGCACAGACAGAACTCGCAGAAGACGTGGCATGGATGCGCGACCAGGTTCGCTCATTTCCGGATAAAGACCGGTGGCTTCTTGAGCGAAGATTCATCGATGGCTGTAACTACCGAGTAATTGCCGATGAGACCGGTCGGACAGCCCTCGCGTTACGTCAGCAGGTTCACCGCATTCTTATGCGTCTGAGAGATGAGTGGGAGGGGCGACTCCGGCGACAGGACGATTGAGAGAAGACATCATTACTGCCAGAGCGTTGATCTGAATTTTGTGAGGTATAGAAAGTGACTGGACGACCCGAATTCCGGATGGACGATTCCGAATCTGCAGACAAAGTGGACGGACCTGGAGGCCATCCGTTTCACAGAGGTCAGGCAGGTGATCGCCCTGTCCGTGGTGGCGATCATTTTATGGAAGCGTTGAGACTCGCCTGTTCTTCGACGGACGGGACTGATCCCCACCTCACACCAGGGCGGATCATCGAAATAGCTCATCTTCGACAGGATCCTGACGAGACGGAGAATCAGCATCTTGAGAGTTGTCCTCGGTGTCGCAAATGGTGGGTGTTACATAAAATGGCTGCAGAAGCAGCAACTCCGCGTCGAATGCCAGAGCAGCTCCGCAGTATCGTTGCAGTCAGGGACCAAGCCGTTGCGTTTCCCGATGGTTCTATTGCGTTTGAAAGCACACAATTTGGTCGCATGGACCTTCTGCGACGTCGGGACCCGCTGCAGTACGAAAGTCTGCTGGATCTGATTGCCGAACACCTGGCGGACTATCTTAAGTACCAGCTTGGTTCAGAAAGCTCGCAGACTATTGTGCTGGCTGCATTTGGGAATGTTGTCTATGCCATCGCGCAGCGCACCTGCAAGGTTTTTGTGACTCAGGGCTGGCGCCATGTGCACGCGGTTGCGGTACATGGCATTGATGATCTCAAGTTTGAATGCGCCCAGCTGACTTTTCGGGGATCACGCGTGGTCTGCCTGTGTGACGTGGCGCATACGGGTACGTTGGTCGATCGAATGGCGCGAAAGGCGGAGGAGTTGAGTGCCAGTGGCTGGGTTCATCGCGTCGCCTTGGTGAAACAGGTGGATTTGACCAGGCCAAATCCTACCGCGGACACGTGCAGTGGGTTGTGGGTAGAGGAGCGGGAGACACGATATTCTCTTGAGGAATATCGCCAGCTTTGCCCCGGGAATCGGATATCCAGCCTGCGACTGTTCGAACCGGAACTTGGCAGAGCTGACACACCCGCCAGCTTTCAGCTAAATTCTCGGCTGCAGTCAGCCTTCCTGCAGAAGGGTGTCATCGAAATTGGCAAACGCATCGACGGCACACAATATCCTTACACGATTAACACCCTGCGATTGCTGGGTATCGAGCCTGCTCCGACTGGACGAACGATAACCGAGGCGCCTCGTCAGCAGCACTTATTCGAGCTGCCGGAAGAACGATTGAAGCGACATTGCTACAAATTGCTACAGCAGTTGCTCCGAAGTCATCCGGGAAAGGCATGTCTGGTCTATCACGAGCAGCGTGCTTGTCGCGCAGGACGCATCGCCCGACTGCTGAGTCGGGAATTGCGAAAAAGGTATGAACTCGTTGTACCTGCGATAGGTCTGGGATGGAAGACGGGGTCCATTCTCGATCTGACTCGTCGTCAGGTTGCGGAACTGCAACAATACGATACGGTCATCATGGTCGACGCCGCGATGCGCACAGGTACCGCTTTGACTGCCTTGCACCGTGCGATCCGGGAATCGGGCCTGAATCATCATCCGTACATTGCCGGTCTGGTCATAGTCGCGTCGAAATGGAGAACAACACTGTTCTCCGCCGATCAGGATTCTGACGACGGGTTTGAAGTCTTTTCGCCGCTCCCGATCCCGCTGCTGCCCCCCATCGCCGACATGACAGAAAGAATGTCAAGATGGAAACAGAATCTTGCTTCCGAGATCGAACGGTTGCAGTGGCCAGAGCACTTGTCTGACGCTCAAGAAGCTATCCTGCACTATTGTCGTTCCAGCAAACGACGTGAGCGGCCAATCAACAATAACAAGTCGGATCAGGTGCTGACGCGGTTTGTCGCTATGCCTTGGCTGCGAGTGCTTATGAAGGGGTTTCTGGTATCTCCGGATCTGGACGGTAAGAACAAGGCCCGCGCGGCCATCATGCTGATGGCGCTGGATGAATTTGACTGGCTGGGAAGGGAGGATTGGGTGTGCACCAATCTGAGTTGGTTCGCGCGGGCTAAGCGGAATGGTTACTGGCGAGTTTTTCTGCTGGCCATTCTCTGGTTACAAAAACGACGATATGAAAGCGACTGTCCAACTGAGGTGCAACAGGATGCGTCCGCATACCTGCAGCGTGCGGGAATGTTTGTCGCAGCAGGGCTCAGGCAGTTACGACCATCGACGGGATGGTCTCGTGGAGATACTACAGCGATCCACATTCTGGTCATGCTTGAGAGTCTGATTGATTGGTGTCTGAAAAGTGATCCGCACACCCGGGTGACAGAGAACGCTGGACGACAGCACCAGTTTTCCTGAGTTCGTTAGTTTGGGATTTCAGGGAATTTCGTAGAATAAGAAAACTCAGCAGAACGCAAAACGCCGTAAAGCACTTCCTTTCTGACGACATCCGAAGCTCTCGTCCCAGCCATTCGAGTTCATCCGGCACGTCCTGAGGCGGGCCGATTTCCACGCCGACCATGTCTCTGGTTTTCTGGTGATGGAGCATTTTGTTCACCGGGCTTCCGGAGTGCCTTTCGGCTGTCTCTCTTAATGCTTGCGTGGAATGCCCCGATGTACGCGAGAATCGCTACTGCTTCAGACGTAAACGCCCGGTCAACATTTCCGTTACTCATAAGATTTGGTACTCAGTTCAAATCCGAGATGGATGTCGGTGAGTCGTGAGAGTTCTGGCCACATGATTCTATTTCCCGCTAGCGGATCTTCAGCACGTGCCAGCTAACCGCCAATCCGTGCGATCTCCAGAGCATAGAGCCGATCGTTTTCCTTTCCTGCGTTTGTCTCGAAGATTGTGCTGCCGCCAGCTGGGCGACGGGGCAACCCCCGCTGGTGTCGAGGCGGTACTTGCGTAAGTACCTGATGAACTGGATGCTAATCGCATGTCACTGAAGGTCAGAGTTCGTTGATGCTGTGTGTCATTACAGACTTGAATACTTCTGAGGAGCCAAACGATGAACGATCGAACACGTTGCGTTCCCCTGCATGTGAATCAGCGTAACGTCACAACGCCGTTTGGATTAATTGGGTGTGACGAGAATGCTCTCACGTTCGCACTCGGCTATACGTTTCAGCAATGTCTGCCGTTACTGCAGTGGTTTCTGAGGCAAATCGGCGTTCAGGGGGTTCAAACCAGGGCGCTTCGCAATGTGAGAATTGATCTGCAAAAACACCATCGTGGCCATTCTTTACACGGGGTCACAGACATCGAAATTCACCTGCCCGGCTCGTTTCACATCATTATTGAGGCGAAGATCGGCTTTTCAGTTCCAACGAACGAACAATGTCAAAAGTACCTTCCCCGGCTCGACGAGACGGATGAACCGGTGCAGAAAATCGTCGCACTTGTGCAGTCG
The DNA here is from genome assembly GCA_023260695.1 of Planctomycetaceae bacterium. Taxonomy (GTDB): domain Bacteria; phylum Planctomycetota; class Planctomycetia; order Planctomycetales; family Planctomycetaceae; genus SXXK01. The sequence goes on along the minus strand of JALQUR010000695.1, from coordinate 1,640 downwards.
ACCGATGATCAATTTGCCGACAACTACGCCAAAGCTGACCGGCGGTTTGCAGATCGAATCCTCAGCTTTTCATGGCAGCAGTTTCTGACTGAGTGTGTGCGGATCCTGACCGGTAACACCGTCGAGGCGGATGGCAGGTTGTGGGTGAATTATTTCTACAGGTTTCTGGACCAGGAGTACGGGATGAAAGCGTTTACGACAGAGGTCTGGATTCTGGCAATCAACACGGATCCGATGTGGCACAACGGAAAAAGCCACTGGGATATCCATCAGGAGTTTCGGGTGTGGTGGGATTACAAGGAACACACGGTGCGTCCCCTTTATCTCGCTTTCCGAGTTTATGGCGAAGTGAAATTCATCTGGCGAGTCAATCAGATCGATCATGGTGTCCCGATCATCGACGTGGTTCCAGAGATGAAGAACATCAACAAACCTTGGCCGAATGAACCGTGCACGATCTGGCATTTGGATGCGCCTGTTCAACTGCCGAAAGCTGTTCGCACGGGGCGTGGGATGTATAACCGCCGAGTGCGCTCCGATCTGGACCTTCTACTTTCATGCAACACCGTCCAGGAGATCGAAGCTGCGATGGGAGAACGAAGAGATGCACGTTGATTCTTGATGACCAGATGCCGCTGTGAACTTGAGCGCAGAAGAACCGCTGCAAGCACGCAATCACACTCCGCACCGTGTTCAGGTGCCCGTGACTTGGTATTGGCAGTACTGCAAAAGGTGGAGCATTGCGGTAGCCGCAAGGCTGCAAAGTGGCGATTGGCTGGTACAGTCGCCCCAATCTCCGAGGCGCGGTGCGGTTCGAGCACGAGAAATATCGATGACGAGATGTCGGTGCTGCCATTCTCAGATGCAAACCACCTTCTCTTCGGCCCATCCGATTCCCGTATGGATCTGTAATCATAATTCTTGCGGCAAGTCCACAAAGCGAAAGCCTTGGACTTCCAATGTTGTTCGTTCGCAGGCCGAAGTGTGTAGCCATTCAAGTTTGTTGCCAGCTGCAAAGTTGCCATGCGTCTTGAGGGCGGAGGATTTTGCGATCGCTCAAGCGGAGGCTTTCTTGAGGCGGAATTTTTAGGCGCTCTCCTGGCGATAAATTCTGAATGGGTGGTCAGCACTTCGGGTGTTTAATTCTGCATGTGTGTATACTAAGAAATGCAAACACCTTGCGGCTCCGGGATTAGTTGGAAAGGTCTAACGCGATGGAAGAATGTGGTTCCACTCAGGATTTGCAGTTCCGCGTAAAGCGTGAGTTTTCAGTCCTCCTCGAGAGCATGTTGGGCCCGAATTGGCAGAAAATGCTGGAGGCTGAGGCTAACAAGCTTGGCGTTGCCGTTCCTATTCGATCCGACGCGGGTGTTGGGCGTGTAGAAGTTCTACTGATGGACGATCAGAGACAGAAAATTACCGCACTCGCATCACCACGTGGTTCCAGCGATTGGTCATCGATTCCAAAGCAACAAATGGATGAGCTGGCAAGGGAGTTGCGCAACCACATGGCCAACATCATGATTGCTCAAGTCAATGCGTTTGCGGAAAAGGTATGCGCAGAAATAGTAATCAGTGCCGCAGAATTGCTATGGTTCTGATCTAACAACATATTTTCATACAAGGACAGGAAAAAGTGC
>JALQUR010000686.1 GCA_023260695.1 Planctomycetaceae bacterium | reverse complement strand
GTATCCGCTGGTGGTGATGATCAGTGTTGCACTGGCGATGGTTGGCGGGCTGGGCGGACTGCAGATCATGAATCTGTTTCGCCTGCAGCCTCTGGACATGCTGACCATGCTGGGGTTTGTGATTCTGACGGGAACAGTGGCAAACAATGCGATTCTGATTGTCCATCAGGCGCTGAATCACATTCGCGACGATCAGATGGAGACGGTGGCAGCTGTCTGTGCCAGCGTTCGCAGTCGCATGCGACCGATCTGCATGAGCACACTTACCACACTCATGGGGATGCTGCCGCTGGTGGTACCGCTCCCTGTGCTGGCTGACGGCGTGTGGGTCTGGAGTGTCGGAGCGGGCAGCGAGCTGTATCAGGGGCTTGGTGCAGTGGTACTGGGGGGGATGATCGTCTCCACGATATTCACGCTGGTGCTGATTCCGATTGGGTTCAGTCTGGTGATTGATGCTCAGGGGACGATCCGCCGTCTGCTGGGGCGCGACGAGGAATCCAGCGCTGCAATGTCGGCTGCCGAGTGAAAGCTGCACCAGAAATGGGGACGCTTTCTGCAGTGAATTCCCGAAGAATGGGACATGTTCCGGGAACTGGCAGTTCTTTTGAATTCGTCCACGGCTCCGTTTAGTATCTCGTGCTTCGTCAGCCGTTTTGACGATGCTGAAGACGTGTGCGTGACGCAACGTAAGGGTGGACTGTACCAGCCTGCCAGCGGAGTGCTGCAACGATCTTTCAGAGGGCCGCTGGCACTTCTCCAGACCGGCTCACCTGTTTCATTGCTTTCAGGAACTTCTTTAATGCTCAACGTTGCTGCAACCGGCGATCTGGACTTTCTGTCACTCGGCGCAATGATTCACCGTCTGGATCCGGGAATCATCCCGTTCCGCAAGGCCAATCAGTGTTCAATTCATGTCAGCGGCGGTGAATTCAACTGTGCCGCCAATCTGGCCGACTGTTTTCAGCTGAAGACAGGTATTGCAACGGCGATGGTGGACTACCCCATCGGCGAACTGATCAACGAGCGAGTGCGGGCCATGGGGGTTCGTCCGTTCTACAAGCGGTTTGCGCACGACGGTGTTCGCGGGCCGAATATGGCGACCGTCTACAGTGATCAGGGACATGGCGTTCGCGCTCCGATTGTCTTCTACAACCGCAGTAACGAGGCAGCCGGCCTGCTCAAACCCGGTGACTTTGACTGGGATGCGATTTTTGCCGGTGGTGTGCGTTGGTTCCACAGTGGCGGAATCTTCGCTGCTCTGTCACCGACGACTCCGGAAGTCATCATTGAAGGCATGAAGGCGGCTCGTGCCGCTGGTGCCGTGACGTCCTTCGACCTGAACTACCGTGCCAAGCTGTGGCAGATCAGCGGTGGACTCGACAAGGCGCAGGATACGCTCAACCGGATCGTTGAACATGTTGATGTTCTGGTTGGCAACGAGGAAGACCTGCAGAAGGGCCTTGGGCTTTCCGGGCAGGACGTGGAAGCTCACTCAAAGCTCGACCCCACCGCTTTCTTCGGCATGATGGAAGAAGTTGCCGACAAGCTGCCAGGTGTGAAGGCGGTTGCCACCACGCTGCGGGAAGTGGAATCCACCAACCGGCACAACTGGAGTGCAGTGTTGTGGATGGAAGGTCAGACGTACCAGGCAAAGACCATGAAACTGGACGTCGTTGACCGCATTGGTGGTGGTGACGGTTTTGCCTCCGGACTGATCTACGGTCTGCTCAGTGGCAAGGACCCTCAGACCGCACTTGATCTGGGCTGGGCTCACGGCGCGCTGCTGACGACTTATCCAGGCGACACGACCATGGCCACGATCCGGGAAGTGGAAGCGGTTGCATCCGGCGGGTCAGCTCGAGTGCAGCGATAGTACTGCATCGCCAATGCATGGCGATAATGATCTTCCGATCCGGCTGCCCGGCGCAGCCGAATACTGTCTGTTCTGCGTGCCGGGACGCTGCTGAAATCTGTTTTCCTTCAGAGTGCACGGAATTATGTCAAAACATGATATTGGATTGATCGGCCTGGCCGTGATGGGTCAGAACCTCGTGATGAATATGGCCAACAAGGGTTTTTCGGTGGGGGTCTACAACCGCACCACAGAAACAACTCACGAG
>JALQUR010000651.1 GCA_023260695.1 Planctomycetaceae bacterium | reverse complement strand
GTGATATTGCCCTGCCCTGGAGATTCGGTCCCAATGATGACATTGAAGCCCAGATCCCATTCTTCAACCGTCGCACCAGTATTCCCCGGAAGCAGCGGCAGATCCGTGCCCAGTCCAAAGCTGTATGATTCGAACTGGATGCCATGTGACTGATTCTGGGAGATCACATTGCGAGTGATGTCTGCCCGTACCGTCGAACCGACCTCAGGTCGAGCATAGATGCCTTCTCCGAGGTTGCCGGTGATGGTGTTTCCGCTGATTCCCTGGAAAACAACATCGCCGTTGGAGGCCGCCTCTTCCAGTCGCACAAAACTGCCACCAATTGTGTAGTTGCCATTTCCGGCAACGCCCCGCAGCAGAAACTGATTCGCTGACAGAACGGTGACGGAAAATGTGCCGTTGGCTGTCGTGTTTCCCTGCACTCCGGTGATGCGAATTCGATCGCCAGTGCGAAGTCCATGTGCGGCCGAGGTAATTCGTATGTCAGTGGTATTGGATGCATCGGAGATGGCCTGCGAGGCACCGTCGACCTGCAGGTCAATCTGAGCAAATCCACGAGCGTCATTCTGTCCTGACCCGCCACCGCGGAAGTCCGGTACATACCACGAACCGCCTCCTGCATACACAAAGATGCGCCCGAAGTTGATATCGGTGCCCTGCAGTGCAAACTTGTTGTTGCTGATTCGTTGAACGACGAACTGGCCGTTGGCCGCGTGGTTGACTCCCTGATTACCTTCCTGGATACCCTGGATAATGACGACATCACCGTCCACAAGGCCATGGTTCGTGGAGGTGATCACAAACTTCTGACCTGCTCGGCCACCCGTGACGGCTTCAACTCCACCCGAGAATGATGCTTCGGGGAGCAGCGAGATTCCGTCTCCGCCGTTGTTGGCAATCGCGTTTTCCACAATCCCGCCGGCAAAGCGACTGTCAATCATACTGACCCGGATGCCATCGATCCCCGAGGAGGCGATCGTGTTGCCCTGAACCTCACCCGTGACATCACTCTGGTTCGTTGAATCAAGGAATACACCATGACCGGGTACACCAGTAATGGTATTGCCGACAATTGAGATCTCGCTGATGGGACTGCCGTCGGCATCAATGTGGATCCCGTGAGTTACTCCAGCGATACCCGCACCCGGCAGAAACTGAGCTGCAGATGTGGCAGCCGGGTCCCCTGCCATCTGGCCGGCGACATTCTTGTTGCCAAGGAATACGAAGGACACATCGGCACCAATCAGATTGTTGCCAAATACTGAAGTCGGAGTTCCGTCGGCAAGGTCGATGTCCAGCACGAACTCGAGCGTTTCACCGGGATTGAAATCGGTGAAGTTCACAGTCAGTGTCTGATTGTTATTGCTGAGCACCGCAGTGGAGACACCAGTCGCTGCTCCGGATCCATTGAGGGGCGTGAACGGTTTTCCGGTAGTTGCGTCCGTATCAAAGGCAAGCCCGATATCACTCAGATCAAACACGAATGTCTGCAGCAACTCTCCGCGAACAGCGCGATTGGTGAGCCTGAAAGGCTGCACGAATGTGTCACCTTCAGCACGGAACAGTACGTCAGCACCTTCCGAGGATCCGATCGAATTATTCTGGATGGTCAGTCCGCGAAGCTCCGTAACGGAACTGTTCGTGGCGTCGAGACCTGCAGTGGCGTTAACACGAACAGCATCGCGATCCAGCGTATTGATCCGAGTGTTGTTGATGATGCGGAAGTTATCAGCCGTACTCACCAGACCGGGAGAACTCTGCACATTCAGGAGCACGCCTTCGTACCCTTCTCCGGCACTGATGACGTTTTCGGTGACAATTCCGTTGCTGATGTTCGAACCGGCAAGGGCTGAAATACTGACGCCGGGAAGATTACTGTCTTCGATGGTGAGTGATCTGGTGTCGGTGTTGCTGAATGTCAGGTCCAGCGCCCGTCCTGTTCCGGAAACCGTAATATCCTCGATCGCAACCGACTCCAGCCCGGTTACGTTGGTCAGATCGATATCCAGGCCAATGGTTGCGAAATCAGGGATCGTCACCGACTCGATGGCAAGACGATGCAGTGTCAGCCCGCTCAGATCAATGGAGATCGCATCACCGGAAGTCGGGGAGACTGCAAATCCTTCGAGGACCAGACCGTCGTAGCCAGCCATATCGCCGTTGTTGACTTCGAGGCCACCTGCCGGATTTGTATACAGGTCGTAGTTTTCGGAGTTGATGACAAGAGCGTTCACTGACAGCAGTGTCCGCTGCTCCAGCTGCTCCAGAGTAGTCGTTCGCTGCGTCCTGCTGTGTGTGCTCCGACGGTCAGCATTTGAGAAGAGACGACGACGAGCAACAGAGAGCCAGGTGTTCAGAAGCATTTCGAGTTACCTGATTCAGAAAATTGATCAGAGAGGGCTGGGACAGCACATCTGCAATCTCTTTCTCGGAAGCACTATTTACCCACTCAGCAGCACTCTCCCCCTGAGTA
>JALQUR010000640.1 GCA_023260695.1 Planctomycetaceae bacterium | reverse complement strand
CTGGGCTTGTGTCCAGGCGCTGCGCTTGGCGGCAATCTCGTCCAGCGTGTCGTCGGCCAGGTGTTCCACCGATGGATGCCGAAAGCGCGCACCACATCATGCAGTTTGGCAGCCTTGAAATTGACCGCGATGCGCGTCGCGTCAGCGTCCGTGGCCAGGAATGCGAGCTCACCTCTTACCAGTTTGACCTGCTGGTGGTCATCCGGACTACGCCGCGGTTGATGTGCTGGCCAGCGTAATGGCCAGTGAGCCGGCTGGTCGACTGTACGAATCACTCGTGCGTCGGCGTCTGGCGGCGTCGATGGGTGGCTTTTCCTATGCCCTGCACGATCCGGGACAGATCATGTTTCTGGCGGAAGCATCGGAAGGCACGGATGGTCCGACACTTCTGCAGAGTCTGGTGGATGCGGTGGAGACTGCTGCGGAGAAACCATTCACGGGCGAAGAGGTTGAGCGTGCTCGATCCGAACTGCTCAAACGCCGCGAGCTGCAGATGGCAAATTCTCAGCAAGTTGCGATTGAGCTCAGCGACTGGGCGGCTCAGGGTGACTGGCGTCTGTTCTTCCTGCATCGTGATCGTCTGGAGGCGGTGACTGCGGAGGATGTGAATCGTGTGGCGAAGACGTATCTGACGCGAAACAACCGCACTGCCGGGCTGTTTGAGCCAACGGAAGCGGCGGAGCGAATCAGCATACCGGCCGCCCCGGATCTCGCGGAACTGCTCAAGGATTACCGTGGCCGAGCGGCGGTGGTTCAGGGTGAGGAGTTTGATGCGTCACCGCTGGCGATCGAAGAGCGACTGGAGCGTGCAGATCTGCCTTCCGGGCTGAAAGTGACTGTGCTCCCGCGTCGCAGTCGCGGCGATCAGGTGAACGTCCAGCTGACTCTGCGTTACGGCAACCTGCAGTCTCTGAACGGTCAGGGTGCGGTGGCGGAGGTGCTGCCGTCGCTGCTGAACCGTGGAACGACCAATCGCACCCGGCAGCAGATCACGGACGAGCTGAATAATTATCGGGCGCGGCTGTCTGTGAGTGGACGTGCGGGAACGCTGACTGTGAGTGTGCAGGCGACGCGGGAGAACCTGATGCCGGTGCTCAATCTGATGCAGGACGTACTGAAGAACCCGGCCTTCCCTGAAGAGGAGCTGGAACTGGTTCGGGAAGAGATGATTGCCGGGATCAGTCAGCAGGTGTCCGACCCTGTGGCTCAGGCGATGATGGCCGCGACGCAGTCGATTTCTCCTTATGAGAAGGGCGATCCGCGTTATGAGGCGGGCATGCAGGAGCAGTTGCAGATGGTACGCGAGATTACTCGCGAGCAGCTGGTATCACTGTACAACGAGCAGCTTGCTGCGGCTGTCGGTGAGCTCACGATTGTTGGTGAGTGTGACACCGAGCAGGTGGTGCAGGTCGTGAATGAACTGGCAAAGGGCTGGGATTCGGATGTTGAGTTTGGTCGGTTGCCGCGAGTGCATGTGGCGAATGCCAAAGGCAGCGTGACGAAGCTGAAGACGCCCGATAAGCCGAATGCTGCATACGTGGCGATGATGACTCTGGCGATGAAGGATTCTCATCCGGACTATGCGGCGTTGTCGATCGGAAACTTTATTCTGGGCAGCGGCGGGTTGAGTTCTCGGCTGGGGAATCGAGTACGGCAGCAGGACGGGTTGTCGTATACGGTGCAGTCGGGACTGCAGCCATCGGCGGTGGATGACCGGACCAGTTTCTTCATCTTTGCGATTTCGAATCCGGAAAACAGCGGCAAGCTGCAGACTGCGATTCGGGAAGAGCTGGATCGACTGCTCAGGGATGGCATCAGCGAGGAGGAGCTGGTTGCGGCTCGCGATGGTTATCTGCAGCAGCAGCAGGTGCGGAGGACGAACAACGGAACTCTGGTGCAGATGCTGGAGACGTATGCGTTCATCGGCCGGGACATGAATTACACGGAAGCGTTTGAGCAGCAGGTGCGTGAGCTGACAGTAGAGCAGGTGAATACGGCTCTGCGGACGCATCTGGATCCGGATCGTCTGTTCATCGTGATGGCAGGGGACTTCGACAAGGTTGAGTCTGCTGAGTGATGACTGCTGAAGCGTGCCCCCGGCCTGCTTCCTCTGAACAGGCCGGGGTAGCTTTGCGAAATGAAGATAGGCTTTGCTGTGGGCAGCGATGAGGTGCGCTCGTTGGTGGTGTACTGACTGGTGGTGTACTGACGTAGGTTTTGCAGTCAGGTTTCGATTGCATTCTCAGCTGAGGCAGCGGATGCTTCTGGTGGAGTGAAAGTTGGTGCCGGCGACCGCCTCTGCAAGACCCGTGGAATCATGAGTGAAGAATCCGGATCTGTTGCTGCAGCGTTTCCTGACGGGAACGCACCCGCTTATCTGCTCACGTGGGACGGGCGTTCGTGGCGAGATGTCGTGCGGCTGCGAGCGGATCAGGTGACAACCATTGGACGTTCCT
>JALQUR010000637.1 GCA_023260695.1 Planctomycetaceae bacterium | reverse complement strand
ATATGCTGAACTGGAAAAGCAGATGCTGGATCCGGCGGTGCTGTCGGATGTCACGCGGATGCTGGCCATTCAGAAGGAAATGGGCGGACTGGCTCGGATTGCCACTGCCGTCCGTCGCCACGCGTCGCTGGAGGGAGATATTGAAGCGGCCGAAATGATGGTGCAGGAAGAATCGGACGCCGCGGCCCGCGAGTATGCCCGCGAAGAGCTCCGCCAGTTCATTCGTGAACGCGATGAACTTCTTGTCGAGCTGGAAGACCTTGCGACCGCCGGCGATTCGCTCACCCGCACGTCCTGCATTATGGAGATTCGTGCCGGCACCGGTGGTGATGAAGCCGCTTTGTTTGCTCGCGATCTTTACGACATGTATTCGTCGTGGTGCGATCAGCAGGGCTGGAAGACAGAGACGATGGAGTTCAGTCCCACGGAACTGGGCGGACTGAAGGAAGTCGTGTTTTCCATCACGGGTGAGGGAGCCTATCACAGCCTGCAGTTTGAAAGCGGGGGCCACCGCGTTCAGCGTGTCCCGGAAACAGAAACTCAGGGACGTGTGCATACCAGTGCTGCCACGGTTGCTGTCCTGCCGGAAGCCGACGAGGTGGAGGTGGAGATTCGTCCGGAAGATATTGAAGTGGATACGATGCGAGCCGGCGGGCCGGGCGGACAGAAAGTGAACAAGACGGAAAGTGCCGTCCGCATTACTCACCTGCCCACCGGTCTGGTCGTCAAATGTCAGGACGAGAAAAGCCAGCACAAGAATCGTGCTCGCGCCCTGCGAGTGCTCCGCAGCCGGATCCTGGAACTGCAGCAGAGCAAGCTGAATTCTGAACGCTCCGCGACGAGGCGTACGCTGGTGGGGTCGGGCGATCGCAGTGAGCGAATCCGCACCTACAACTTTCCGCAGAACCGTCTGACGGATCATCGCTGCGGGCTGACGCTTTACAAGCTGGACCGTATCATCCATGGTGAACTGGGTGAACTGATTACGGCGCTGCAGGCATTTGACCGCGATGAACGCCTGAAGGCAGCGGAATCGGAATTGCAGTAAGACTGATATTCCGCCGCGCCTGCAGGCACTCCGCCGCGTTCAGAATGCCGTTTCCACAATTTGCTGAAACAAGGATTTTCCGGTGACAGACAGAGGCAAGGTACTGATCATTGTTGGTGACGCCACGGAAACGCTGGATACCATGTACCCGTACTATCGCCTGATTGAGGCCGGATTTCAGCCGGTTGTGGCTGCGCCCGAGCAGCGGAAGTACCAGATGGTGCTGCATGAGATCAAACCGGGCTGGACCATCACAAAGGAGTGGGAGGGGTATACCATCGACGCGGACATCGCGTTTCGAGATGTCCAGGAAGCGGAATACTCCGGGATCCTGTTTTCCGGTGGCCGAGCTCCTGAGTACATTCGCTATGACGAGGATCTGGTGCGGATCACCCGGCACTTCTTTACCGCCGGAAAGCCGGTGGCCAGTGTCTGCCACGGTGTTGAGATTCCCGCCTATGCTGACTGTGTGCGTGGCCGGCGGATGGCGACCGTTCCGAAGTGTCAGTTTGACCTTGAGGTTTGCGGCGGCATCTTTGTGAATGAATCCTGCGTGATCGATGGCAATCTGTTCAGCGGCCGTACTTTTCATGACAACGGACAGTACGTGGCGCCCTGGATCAGGATGCTGGAAGAGCAGGCCACCGCACAGGGCCGCTGATGGGGGGCTGATCCCCGGCGAGTGCTCAATCATTGGCAGCTGTTCGGCGGGAACTGCTGCTTCCGTGACTGCTATTGCGGTTTCTACCTTTTACAATATTCGACTGTCTGAAGATGCCTTCAAAAGAGAAGCCAAGACGCTGCGCAGCATACCGGCTCTTTCTGTTCAGGGCGTTACATTTCCATTCATAACGACGATATCCGTTCTCAAACGCCCACTTCATCATTAAATACA
>JALQUR010000630.1 GCA_023260695.1 Planctomycetaceae bacterium | reverse complement strand
GCTGCCAGATGTGCTATCGCTCCCCCAATGACAGTAGTGAGTTCTACCAGCTCACCATCTGTCCTTGGAATGCGATCGACATGCTGCACAATCCGAACATGAAGCCGGATGATCAGTCGGTCATGCATCCCTATTACCGCGGGGAATCCACCGATCTGCCATGGTCGAAGCTTGAAGAATACTGCTACCAGCTTTTCCTTGATGGTGAAGTCTTTCTGACTGACGATCTGCCTGACCTGCAGAAAGTATTTGCCGCGCTGCAGGAAGAAGCATGGATGTACAGCGAAGCAGACAATATCCGCATCGTTGCAGAGCAGTCAGAAGCGGGCGAAGGCTTTATTCGTTACAGTGCAACTGAGGAAGGACGCGATCTGCTGGACTGCATGTATCGCAACTGGCACCGGATCTTCATGGACTGATCAGCCTGCCTGCCGCAGAGTCCACGAACAATTCCCGGATCCGCAGTGTTCTTCCTGTCGCTCAACACAGGAGGTCCATTGTGTTCACCGCCGTTCACCCGCACTCACTGTTCCCGAAAACACTCCTGTTCACACGCAGGCTGCTGGTCATTCCTTCGCTGCTTCTCGGCTGCCTGGCCGGTATCCTGAATGCTCAGGATCTGGAAACGATCTCTGCTCCGCCGCCTGAGATGCAGCTCGACAGCTTCTACACCAAATACCTGTCGGCAGACGGATTTCCGATCGTTGCTTCAGCCCAGGTCAACGACTATGCACTCCGGGAGGCTGCCTGGCTGATCCGGCAGATGCTCGCACAACGCCCCGACGTAAGGCAGGCAATGATTGAGGGAGGCTCTCAGCTTTCGATCATCGCCTGGAATGAATTCACGTGTGACGTGCCTGAATACAGACGCATGGGCCACGAACGGAACAACGGTCGCCAGATCCCCGGTGTCTCCGCCAGAGATTTCTGGGATGCCAGAGCTCGCGGGCTGGGCGGATCAGCAACCGACCCGGTCTGTTCCTGCGGTGAAGAAAACCTGCTGGGCTATCCAGGTGACCCCTATCGAGCTGAAAACATTCTGATCCACGAATTTGCGCACAACATGCATCTGCGTGGCCTGAATGTTGTGGATCCTGCTTTTGATGAACGCGTAAAGAACGCCTACAAGGAAGCAATGGCTGCCGGACTCTGGGCCGGCAAGTATGCCTCTGTAAATCATCACGAGTACTTCGCGGAAGGAGTGCAGTCGTGGTTCAGCAATAACCGCCAGAACGACCACGATCACAACCACGTCGACACCCGCGACGAACTCATCGAATACGATCGGGGACTTGCCGAAATCTGCCGCTCCGTCTTCGGCGATACTGTTCTGGTCTATACACGCCCGGAAACCCGACTTCGTGGCCATCTGCAGGGATATGATCCACAGACCGCTCCGACATTTCAGTGGCCGGATCGTCTGCAGAACGCAAAGCAGAAAATACGTGAACAGGCCCAGCAGCGTTCGGATGCCGCAGAAAAGAAACCACAGCAGCAGAACTGATTCCTGAACACAGTCGGCGGCAGACTCAGATAATCCCCAGTTCGATGCCAGTTTCCCTGAATGCCTCAACCGCTCGCTCCAGCTGCACACGACTGTGCGCCGCCGACATCTGAGTACGAATCCGCGCCTCACCGCGCGGAACCACCGGGAAGGAAAAACCGATTACATAGATCCCACGCGTCAGCAACGTGTCTGCCATTCTGGTTGCCAGAGCAGCATCCCCGATCATCACAGGCACAATCGGATGCTCACCGGGAAGAATTCGAAACCCTGCTGAAGTCATTGCTTCCCGAAAATACTCTGTGTTCTCACGCAGCCGGGCACGCAGGTCATCGGAACTGCTGAGCAGATCCAGTGCAGCAAGCGATGCTGCAGCAATCGGAGGGGCCAGTGAGTTGGAGAACAGATACGGACGGGAGCGCTGGCGGAGCAGATCAATCAGCACTCGCCGACCACTCGTATATCCACCACTTGCTCCGCCGAGTGCCTTCCCCAGAGTGCCGGTCACCAGATCAATCCGATCCTGAACACCAAAGTGCTCCGGTGTTCCGCGCCCCGACTGTCCAATAAAACCGACAGCGTGAGAATCATCCACCATGATCGAGGCATCGTAGCGATCCGCCAGCTCGCAGATCGCCGGCAGATCGGCCAGATAACCGTCCATGGAGAATACGCCATCCGTTGCAATCAGCCGACAGCGACAATCGGCAGCAGCCTGCAGCTGTACCTCCAGATCTGACATGTCATTGTTGCGATAGCGGAATCGCTTTGCCCTGCAGAGTCGAACGCCGTCAATAATGCTGGCATGGTTGAGCTGATCTGAAATGATCGCATCTTCTTCACCCAGCAGGGTCTCAAACAGCCCGCCGTTGGCGTCAAAACACGAGCTGTACAGGATCGTGTCGTCGGTCCCCAGAAATTCACTCAACCGATGCTCAAGGTTCTGATGCAGCTGCTGAGTACCGCAGATGAATCGTACAGAGGCCATTCCATAGCCCCAGCGCTGCAGCGCGCTGGCTGCAGCCTCAGTCAGAGCAGGGTGGTCAGCCAGACCCAGATAGTTATTCGCACACAGATTGAGCACTTCGGAACCGTCCTGCAGACGAATCCCCGTGTTCTGCGGGGAATCAATCAGACGCTCCGACTTGAATAACCCCTGCTCCTGAATACTCTGCAGCTGCGCGGCCGCAAGTTCTTCCAGCTGAGACATACCTGTTTCTCCCCGCCTGATCCGCTGCCCCTGAAGGCCTCAGTCACGCCAGTTCAGAATCACCTTGCCGGACCGACCAGAACGCATAATCTCAAATCCCTGCTCAAACTCACTGTAGTGCAGACGATGGGAAATCACCGGGCTGATATCCAGTCCACTCTGCAGCATGACCGTCATCTTGTACCACGTCTCATACATCTCACGGCCGTAAATGCCGTGAATTGTGAGCATATTGAAGACGACCTGCGTCCAGTCAATCGCCATCTCCGCTGCCGGGATCCCCAGCATCGCCACCTTCCCGCCATGTGCCATGCTGGCAAGCATATCACGGAACGCCTGGGGATTGCCGGACATCTCCAGACCAACATCAAAGCCCTCAACCATGCCCAGTTCGCGCTGCACGTCTTCCAGTTTCTCTGTCCGCACATCCACAGTCCGTGTGGCCCCCATCCGCCTTGCCAGTTCCAGACGCCACGGATTCACGTCAGTGACCGCCACGAACCGGGCCCCGGCGTGACGCGCAACCGCACAGGCCATCAACCCGATCGGTCCCGCCCCGGTAATCAGTACGTCTTCTCCCAGCACCGGAAATGCCAGAGCCGTGTGGACCGCATTCCCGAATGGGTCAAAGATCGAAGCAATATCTCGATCAATGCCCGGATCATGACACCACACATTGGTCATCGGCAGCGACAGGTACTCCGCGAAGGCCCCGGGGCGATTGACACCAACCCCCTTCGTCTTCGGGCACAGATGACGCCGGCCGGCAAGACAGTTGCGACAACGGCCGCAGACAACATGCCCTTCACCACTGACCACGTCACCCGGATGAAAGTCGTTCACATTGGCTCCGACCTCCACCACTTCCCCGACAAATTCGTGTCCGACAACCATCGGGACAGGAATCGTTCGAGCCGCCCACGCATCCCACTCGTAGATGTGCACGTCCGTGCCACAGATCCCCGTACGATCCACTCGAATCAGCACATCATTGACGCCCACCTGCGGTTCAGGAACATCTTCCAGCCATAATCCCGGTTCGGATCGACGCTTGACCAGTGCCTTCACCCTGCGATCTCCCGACAGTTGAATATTCTGTAACTGATGTTCAATATATTAGAATGACACCGTTCAGTTTACAAGAACACAACTCCGCTATAACGCACAACAACCCAGCGAGATTTCATGAGTCGATCGCCCCGAGAGCGTTCTCGCGAACCCAGTGGCTCCGCGGAAGATGTCAGCCGCTCCGTCTGCCGCCGCATCCGGGAACTGCGCAAACAACGCAAGTGGTCGCTGGACACACTCTCACGTTCCT
>JALQUR010000614.1 GCA_023260695.1 Planctomycetaceae bacterium | reverse complement strand
CAGAGATGGTGAAGATCGACGACGAGATCGAAGTGATGGTGCTCAACATCGATTACGACAAGGAAAAGATTGCTCTGGGGCTGAAGCAGAAATCAGCCAGTCCCTGGTCTGATATCAGCAGCAAGTATCCTGTCAGTTCCCGTGTTGAAGGTGAAGTGGTCAACGTGCTGTCTTACGGTGCGTTTGTGAAGCTCGAAGACGGAATCGAAGGTCTGGTGCACATCAGTGAGATGTCCTGGACTCGTCGAGTGAATCATCCCAGTGAACTGGTTTCCATCGGCGATCGTGTCGAGGTGATGGTGCTGGGGATCAACGAAGACAAGCAGGAAATCTCACTCGGCATGAAGCAGACTCAGCCGAACCCGTGGGACGAAGTAACGGCTCGCTACCCGGTCGGCACCGTGGTCAGCGGAACCGTTCGCAACCTGACCAACTACGGTGCGTTTGTTGAGCTTCAGGAGGGTGTGGACGGTCTGCTGCACATCAGCGACATGTCCTGGACCCGCAAGGTATCTCACGCCAATGAGATCCTGAAGAAGGGCGATCCGATCGAGTGTCAGATTCTGTCAGTGGATGAGGATCGTCGCCGAATTGCTCTGGGACTCAAGCAGCTGTCTGAAGACCCATGGGAAACTCGAATTCCCGAGAAGTATCAGGCTGGCAGCACTGTCAGCGGAAAGGTCACCAAGATCACCAACTTCGGAGTCTTCATCCAGCTGGAAGATGATCTCGAAGGTCTGCTGCACGTTTCCGAGCTGGCTGATCACAAGGTCGAGCATCCTGAGTCACTGGTGACTGTGGGCGAAGACCTGGAAGTTCGCGTTCTGCGAGTTGACACAGCGGAACGCAAGATTGGTCTCAGCCGCAAGTCTGAATCGGCCGAATCTGCAGAGACGGCAGATGAGGGAGAAACCGCAGCACCAGCCGCTGCTCCGCCGCGAGCTCGCGACGAGCTCAAGGGTGGTACCGGCGAAGGTTCGGGTCCGCTGTTCAGTCTGGGCGGTGGAGAAGAAGAATGAGGATCGGCTGCTGCTGATCCGAGATGCAAAGGGACCGCTTCGGCGGTCCCTTTTTTTGTGGCTGCTGGCAGCGAACCGGTCGCTGGTGCCACTGACAGGGTGCTGGCAGCAGGGCAATGGGATTGCTGACCGGTATTGTGGCGTAGCGGTGAATTGGGCGTGGCGGACAGGAGACCGCAGCTGCTGCCGGGCATTGTGACGGGTTCAGGTGTCGTATTGGTTTGCATGCAGTGCAGGGTTCGCTGGAGTGACGGGGGCAGGGAGATGCGCGGCAGCGGTTTGGGATGGATACGGATCGGCAGTACGTCTCCGCTGGTCACACGGAGTGAGGCCGCAGGATTCCGCTTCCTGCGTTGTTGTGTGATGACAGTTCTGGCGTCTGTGGCTGGCGTATCAGGCTGGGTGGATCTCGCGCAGTGCGCAGCTGCAGACGAAGAGCAGATATCCGTACCGCCTGCCGAGCCATCGCGGCACCACGAGATTTATCTGCGGGGCAGTGGTGTTCAGCGGGGTCAGAGGTTGCTGGGAACGATCGATGACATTCCTGGCGACGCGGTGATTTTTCGAACCGTGGCCGGGAATCGGGAGCGACTGCGGATTGAGGAGATAGCGGAGTTGCGTTTCAGTCGTTCACCGCAATGGGAGCGGGGACTGGTTCTGCGGGAAACGGGCGATCTGGCGGGGGCATTGAGTTCATTTCGCGCTGCGATGGGGGTGGAGGATCGTCCGTGGGCACTGCGAGAGCTCCGTGGCATGGTCGCGGGAGTGCTGAGAGAACAGGGACAGTTTTCAGAGTGTGTGGAGGTGGTGCAGCGAATTCTTGATTCGGACCCTGACAGCCGCCACGTGATTGAGTTACCGCTGGTCTGGGATGAGCAGGTCCCCGCATCTCGGCGGATGGCAGTGCAGGCTGCGGACCTCGAGGCGAGTTCTGCCCTGCGGCGTCTGCTGGCAGCTTCATCGCTGCTGGGGACAGCGGATTACCGGGGGGCTTGTGTGGTGGAATTACGGCAGCAGATGCTCGGTGCGCGGGGGACTCTGAAACAGCTGGCAGAGGTGCAGACGTGGCGTTGTCAGCTGCACGAAGCGGCCGAACTGACGGTATTTCAGGTGGATCGCTGGCAGGAGCGAAGTCAGGAGTTTGCTCGACCGGTCCGCGCCGTGGCGGCCCTTGTTGTGGCGCAGGCGGATTTGCTGCTGCATCGTGACGATCGGGCTCTGGAGGGCTTGTTGTGGTGCGGACTGGTGGGGTCTGCCGATGCTGCCACAACTGTGACTGCCCTGAAACGTGCTCAGGAGGTCATGGATCGGACCGGGAGAACTGCGGGGGCTGCAGTGATTGGGTGGGAGTTGCGGCGATTGCAGCCAGACACGGGCAAAGGACGTCAAATTGCTCCGCAACCGGAGTAGTAGCCCATGTTCTTGACCTGGATTGGTCTGTGCCAGTAGATTATGGGGAGTTTCGAGGGGTGCCGCACTTGCGGGAAAACCCTGGACTGTGGATGTAGAGTCTGTCGATCTGACAGAATCGGCGTTTGTGATTTCGGGCGAACACCTTGC
>JALQUR010000608.1 GCA_023260695.1 Planctomycetaceae bacterium | reverse complement strand
CAGACACAGTGCTCCGCAGACACAGTGCTCCGCAGACACAGTGCTCCGCAGACACAGTGCTCCGCAGACACATGGGATTCTCTGCGGGTTGGTGCTTGTACGGGAGGTTTCCCCGACGTCAGTAACTGTCGGCAAAACTGCTGGCAATCGCCACCGTCTGCTGATGCAGACCGAACAACCGCAGAAAGCGGTGAAGCGTCCGATCTGACGCAGCACGAGGAATTCCCCCGTTCGCCGTCACACCCCCGGCGGAGACACTGGATCCGACGTGCACGTGCGATTTCACCAGTGATTTTACCAGTGCATATCGGAATGGCATTCGCATCGCAGTCGGGCCGTTCATCGACCATGGCCATGAACAGCCTGAATCGAATTCCGCCAATCCCGCATGCTGCGGATGATGACGGAATTTTCTGCATTTGAAAAGTGAAGCCTGAGCCCGCTGCGGGGACCGGGCCTCACACAACGTGTGCAGACCGCCCACTTTCGCAGGCTGATTCCACTCAGCACTCACACTGCACAACTCCCGTGCAGTGTCAACTGCATTGCCGGTCAGCGGCCGTGGAATTTCCGCCGCTGCCGCCGCGAGGACGGCTGGGATTCAGGGAGCGAGGAATTTCACCGGCAGCGGTGCGTCGAGGGTATCGCGGCTGGCTCTGAAGCCATCTCCATCGACATCCACAAACACCGGATTGGAAAGTGCTGCTGGCGCCTGCCCACCCCAGCCAGGCCCGGTGACGGGACCCAGCTTCTGAGCACTGTGCCCGGTGAGTACAATCAGGTGTGCGTCATGAGGCAGACTGATTTCCAGCTTGTGCTCAAACTTCACCGTATTGTTGCTGAACAACTGCGGTGTCTTTTGTCGCGTAAAGGTCAGTTCATCACTGGCCCGTCCATTCACCAGCACCTTGACCGTATCCACATCCAGCCAGTTGGCGCACTGCACACGGATGTGAGCCTGAACCCTGCCGGAGGCTGCGTGCAGATCATCACCAGCGATCGCCTGCAGCGCTGTGGATCCACTTTCACCGAACGTTGCTTCCAGGTACGGGCCGTTGGACATGATGACGTGACCATTACGGCTGGCGTCCCGGATCTCATCACTGCTGATGGCTGCCGGGTCATCGGTGCTGGAGCGAACCCAGATGCGGAGGCCGCCGGACCCGTGGAAGTTGTAGTGGGAATCTGAATTGACGACGCCCCAGATGCGGAAGCCCTGATTGAGCAGTTGCAGCCAGTTGAACGCAGTGTGGTTGTTCCTGGGCTTCCCATCCTGCATCTGAAATGCGGACGGATTGAGGAGTCGATCAATCGGGTGAATTTCCATCACATGGATCAGCGGAAAGGAACGGCTGTATCCTCCGTCGGGCTGCTGATTTCCATCCTTGTCGTAGAACAGCCAGCCGATATCAGGATGGTTCTGCTGAACGAGCTTTTCGCTGTTATTGTCCCATGCGGCGAGTCGTTCAATCTGCGCTTCGGGGCTGACATCGGTGACCGGGCCTCCGCCATCCTGGGTACGAGGGCGGTACACCATGGGAAAAACATTCTGATGATTCAGTGGCAGTGGTGACCCCGTCAGCTCCATTCCGGACACGGTGGCAACAAATGCTTCCAGCTGCAGGTCACGCAGATGATGCGTGTATGTGCTGACGCGGTTGTGTTCGGTGCAGGGAGCAAATTCGAGATGCTCCGCAGCCAGATTCAGAACGCGCCCCAGCTGACTTCCCGTATTGTCGCCCGAAGGTGAGCTGTGACTGTGAAAGTCGGCACTGATCCAGCCTGGCGTCTGCAGGAGTCTCGGCAGGCTGATGGTTCGTTCGGATGTCTGGCCAGCGAGCACCTGCAGGGTTGTGAATTCGGCGTGGTATTCGGGACCGCGACTGACAATCAGTTCATAGGTGCCTGCAGCCAGTTCCTGGCGGACCAGACCATTCGGCGTGTACGCGAGGTTTTTCACGCGATGTTCGGCTGTTTCCGGCCCCCAGTCAGGTGTCGGTGCAGGTGCTCTGCCGGTAAACTCCACCTTGGCGGGCAGCGGTCGCCCCTGTTCATCAACAATCCTGATGACAGCTGTGCCTGCCTGATAGTCATCCTGGTGAATGATCAGCTGGTCTGCATCAATGGCAATCGGCTGTGCGGCAAATTCGCTGCCGGCAATGGAAACCCGGGCTGTCCCCGGCAGTTTCGGCAGTCGCACAGCAACACTGCCTGCGGCTGATGTGACCACTGTGCCGCGGTTCTGTTCTGCGAACGTCAGCTGCACACGAGCATCAGCAACCGGTCGTCCTGCTGCGTGTACATGCAGGGTCAGCTGCTGCAGTTCCGCTGCCTTTCCGTCGGTCGTTTCCATATCCGCAAGCAGTTCCGGCAGGTCGCGATTGACGAACAGCTGGCGGGTCAGAGAAGTCTGTTCACCGGGAGCCAGTGTCACGCTGTCTGTATCGTTCCGCTCGAATGTCAGCACTGATTCGCGGGCGCTGCCCTTGACGCGGACGGTGTGCTGCGGCGCACGAATTCCAACCGCCTGCTGCCAGAAGACATCGTGGAACCAGAACGCTGGCTGCACTCCGTCCGCCGCACGGAGCATGATTTCCTTGCCACCGTCGGCACGCAGATCATCGCTTAAGCTGACCGTCTGAGTTTTTTCGGAAGTGTTGGTCCACGTCGTTGTGAGCTGCAGAAACAGATCATCGGGGCCCAGAGACCATGTGGCCTGGCAGGCGGGCAGAGTGTCGTTACCCGGGGCTGACACGATGACAGCAGCAGTACCGTTCTGTGTCTGCCCGGGATCCTGCAGAGTGAATTCTGAAAATGCATGTCGGCGTCGAGCCGGATAGTAGGCGCTGAGCTGATCGCTCTGATGCGCACGTACGGTCAGGTCGATGAGTGCTCCGGCGACGCTGCGGACAGTCATGTTGGCATTGCGGGAGGCAATGGGTCGGGCAATAACGGCGCGAAGGTGTCGGTTCTGCAGTACGAAGTCTCCATAAATGGCATCCACTTCCTTGCCAGTCGGCACCAGCTGATCCCAGTTGTCAGGGCCGAGCTCCTGTACGAGGACCGGGGGTTCGTCTGCCGCGCAGGCTGCAGTCAGACTGCAGAGCATGGTCAGCAGCAGTGCGACGTGAAATGCTGTGGAACTGGTGCGGAAGTATGCAGCGGCAGGCGTTGCGAAACTCATGACATTGTGCTCCGATGGAATGATCAGGACAGATGCGCCTGATGCATCATGCTCACCGAAGCAGATTTCGCAAGCGGGCTGCGGTCAGGCAGCCTGTGATCGACCGAGAATTCACCAGAAATTCAACCGCCGTCCGATGGCCGAATTCAGCCTGCCTTCTGACGATCATCCATCTGGTGCAGTCGGTTATAGAGCGTTTTCAGGGCGATGCCCAGTTCCTTTGCCACCGCGGGCTTATCGCCATTGTGGCGTTCCATGGCGGCAAGAATCATTTCTTCTTCCATTTCGCGGAGTGTTCTGGGCTCTGCGGAAATCGGAGTCGCCGGACTGACTGCAGGCGGCATGGCGGTGACGGCTGGAGTCTCGGAGAAGCCTGCAGTTCGCTGCAGACTGCGAGGAAGATCGGCGGGCCGAATCGCATTGCCGTCTGACAGGATTGCGGCATGCTCCAGCACATTGGCCAGTTCACGCACGTTTCCCGGCCATGGATGTGCCTGCAGTGCCGCAATGGTCTCGGCTGGGAGCATTGACTGCGGGATCGAGGGTTTCTTCAGGTGTCGTGCCAGCAGATGTGCTGACAGTTCCGGAATATCATCCAGCCGTTCGCGCAGCGGCGGCAGATAGATTTCGAATGTGTTGATACGGAAGAACAGGTCCTCACGGAACTGACCGGCCTCAACCATTTCCTGCAGTTCGCGGTTTGTGGCACAGACAATCCGCACATCGACATGAGATGGTTCGTTGTCGCCGACACGTCGGATTTCACCGGACTCGAGGAATCGCAGCAGCTTGACCTGCATGGACTTGTCCAGTTCACCCAGTTCGTCGAGGAAGAGTGTACCTCCGTTGGCGACTTCGAAGAGCCCGGTGCGATTTGTCTCGGCTCCGGTAAATGCACCCCTGCGATGGCCGAAAAACTCACTCTCGACAAGATTTTCCGGGATCGCTCCGCAGTTTACAGCCACAAATGCGGCTCCGCGGCGTTCACTCTGTTCGTGAATTCTGCGTGCGACCATTTCCTTGCCGGTTCCGGTTTCGCCCAGAATCAGTACCGCTGAATCTGCAGGTGCCACGCGATCGATCAGCTTCTGTACTCGCTGCATGGGAACAGAAGTTCCGATCAGATCGGACCGACCTTCGGCACGCTGCAGACGTCCCTCGAGCGCAGTGGCACGGTTTTCCAGGGCCTTCTTGGCGGCGATGCGATCGAGCACATTGCCAATTTCAAAGAGTGAGACGGGCTTGGGCAGAAAGTCGTACGCGCCCATGCGGATGGCGCGAATCGCATCATCCCGATCACCGTGTCCGGTGCTGATGACACAGTCAGTTTCCGGGGAGTGTTCACGCAGATAGTCAACCACGTCCCAGCCGCTGCCGCCGGGCATTCGCAGGTCAATGATTGCCGCATCAAAGACATTTTTCGCAGCAGCTTCGAGTGCTTCTTTGGGGGACTGAGCGACGGTGGTCGTATGCCCCATGCGGGGAAGTTCAGATTGCATCATCTCTGCAATGTTCCGTTCGTCATCAACAAACAGAACTCGCAGTCCGTTTTTCTTGCGTGCACTCACAGCCTGCTCCATGGCCATCTGATCTGAGCATTCCGGAGGCTTCCTTACCGAACCGGAATTCCCGTCCTGTGTCTTCCTGACGCCGACATGCCTGAGCTGCTCTGAACAGGCCATGATCGTCCGCGTGCATCGGCAATTCCTGCCGATCTTCGCTGGCGAATCTATCACAAGCCGGCTGAGCGGGCAACGCGACTTTTCTGTCCGGTTTTGCTGCTACTGGAGGCCGGAATTCGTGGAATCCGCAGGCTGGTCTGCAGCTTCGACGGGAGTCCAGTTGCTGAATGTGGCCGCCTGACCGATTGTTTTGCCGGCCTGATCGATCAGATTCCAGATGATCGCTCGTTCGATCAGAAAACGTTTTCCGGAGCTGCTGATGCGAATTCCACGATAATCATCGACGAAACCGTCGCGGGTTGCCCGAGCCATCATTTCCGCACGCTCATCACGATGCATCGGTTCGGCCGTTTTTCGCGACGGCATGGATGTCAGTGTGGCAGCGTCCATTTCCCAGAGCTGCAGCGTAGTGCGATTGGCGTAGTTCAGGATCGGATCTGCCTGTGTCCCATGAGAAACGACAGCGAAGGGGGCTGCGAACAGACGCTGCGCCTCCTCTTCCGGATCACCGCTGCGGGGGATGAGTTCCCGACCCAGGAACCAGGCAAACGAATCGAGCATGATCTGTACGTGAGCGATCCAGTCTGCCGCTTTCCATGGTTCCCCGATGGTCTCCGGGTCAAAAGCCGGTGGTGCTGTCGTCGAGCCGATGCCGGCGTCTGTCGCTTCCGTTTCGCCGGAATCCTCCTGCTGAAGTCTGGGTGGTCGTGGACCGGGATACTGATAGAACTGGCATTCCAGTCTCCCGTTGAAAAGCTTGCGTCTTCGTGGAGCACGCCTGCCAAAATGTTTTTCGAAGTACCTGTTGGAGGTGATGGTATAGATGCTCCATGTATCCAGCGATCTGGTGACGCTGCCCAGAACCCGATACGCAGCTTCCACTTCTGCGGTTTCACCCAGACGTTCGCCATAGGGCGGGTTGGTGATCATGACACCGTAATCCTGCCGCGTCCGGAAATCGCTCAGCTCCTGCTTGCGGAATTCGATATCGGAAGCAACGCCTGCTTCCCGGGCACCACGCTCCGACAGTTTGATGGCCGCATAATCGTGGTCGTAACCGAGGATCGGCAGTGTCAGTCGTGGTTCACGCAGATCTCTGGCTTCGGAGCGGACATCCTTCCAGATGCGTCGGTCAAACCACTGCCAGTCTTCGGCGATGAAGCTGCGCTGCAGCCCGGGGGCGATGTTGCGGCCGATCAGTGCTGCTTCGATGGGAATCGTGCCGCTTCCGCAGAACGGGTCCACAAGCTGTCGTTCACGATTCCAGAAGCTGAGCTGAATCAGTCCGGCGGCCATTGTCTCCCGAAGTGGAGCCGGACCGACTTTCTGACGATAGCCCCGCTTGTGCAGACCGTCCCCGGAGGTATCGATGGTCAATGAGGCAAGATTCTTCAGCAGTGAGACTTCAATGCTGTACAGAGCCCCGGATTCTTCGAAGCGGAACCGCTGATAGCGACCGCGGAGGCTTTCCACGATGGCCTTCTTGACGCAGCCCTGGACTGCAGGAACGGAATGCAGAGTTGACTGTACACTGCGTCCGGCGACGGGAAAGCGAGCATCCATCGGGAGCAGTTCCGGCCACGGCAGAGCCCTGGTCTGATCAAACAGTGCGTCGAAATCCGGAGCCGGGAATTCTCCCAGGCAGATCAGAACGCGGTCTGCAGAACGCAGCCAGAGGTTGCAGCGGGCGATATCTCGCTCATCGCCACGAAAATGAACTCGACCGTCAGTCACCCGCAGATCGCTGTAGCCCAGACGCTCCAGTTCCCGCGCAACTACGGCTTCCAGACCAAAGGTGGCGGTGGCCATGAGATGAAATCGGGACATCCGGGAATCCGTAGGGTATTCAGAACAGGAAAGGTCAGGAAAAGCAGGAAGCGGGCGGATTAGCGGCGATGAAGGTCAGCAAATGGTGCCTGCGGCTGCTGGCGAGGCGGTCGCCCGATGATGATCCGGAAGTGATCGCGAGGCGGTGCAACCACGCCGGCGTGTTATAGCAGAGAACGTGCGGCGGATTCCGGTCTGGATTCCTTACCCCTGCAGAGAATACAGTTTTCAGGAATCCAGTCAGGAGAATTGTCAGAATTTATCCGAAGCCGAACGGATCGGCTGCTGCCACTGGGGTTGGAGTCTTGTTGCGGGATTGTGCCAGAATCACTGGAATCATGGTGGCCTGTCTGAGCCTGCTGGTTCCCGTCACTGCGGCGGATGAACGTCCTGCAGCGGATAATTCTGTGCTTAGTGGAATTGTACTCGAAGGCACTGCAGGTGTTGCTGATGTGCCCGTCTGTCTGTGCGACGGACGTACAGGCAAGCCACTGACATTTCCGCATTACCGGCCGATGACGTGGACCGGGACGGATGATCCTTCCCGCGGGGTGGCCATCGTGCTCACCGACGACCGTGGCCGGTTTCGCTTCGCCGAAGTACCCCCCGGGACATATCGCCTGGTGGCTCAGAAATGGACCGGTCCCTGGAAGGGTCTGTTTGAGCTGCACGGTAGTGTGGTGCAGTTGTTTGGTTCCGCAGACGATGTGCAGGTTCCTCTGCCGCAGAGCGGAGCGAACAGTCAGGTGCTGCTCCGGCCGCCGGGAAGCGGCATCGTGCAGTTTGACCAGCAGGTTGGAAATGACGAAACGCTGCTGTTGCTGAGTGCCGCTCCCCCGGCATTCGATCCGATTCTGGGCTTTCATGCACTGGATGAAAAATTCTGGCTGAACCTGCAGGGCATGAATCGTATGCCGCGCGGCAGAACAACGATCATCGGGGTGCCCGACATCCCGTTGTATGCATTCTTTTTTGCGGCGGACAACTCGCCCGGCTTTGCAGCGACCAGCGTTCCGCCTGCCGGCGGAGAACTGGTCCGGCAGGAGCCGGAGGCATTCATCGCCGCGTGGTCTGACGGCCGACGAGAAATGCCGGTCAGCCTGCAGAAAACATCTGAGTACATGGATCGCAGGAAACTGCGGGTGCAGCAGTTACTGGCACTTCCCGGACCGGATCTGGATGGGGGCCGGGCACGTGCGGAACGAATCAGTCAGCTGACGTTGGAGCTGACTCGACTGATCCCACTGGCGGAAGATCGTGAAGCGCGGGTTGGTGATCTGCTGGCAATTGAGGCGTATCGACGATTGCAGGACAGTGCTGTGGAATGAGTTCGCCTGCAGTCGGGTTCAGAGATCTTGCCGGGAACACTTCGATGTCACAGAATCCGTGAGTGCTCTGGTGCAGCGACCCGGAATCGGGGCTGGCCGGAAAACAGTGGTTACCAGTGAGCAGTCGTCAGCGGCCATCAGACCGGGCTTTCCCAGACCTGTTGCACCAGACCTGTTGCAGCTGTCATGGATTGTCTGTGGATTGTCATGGAGGAGATTCAGGGAATGTCAGCAGGCCAATGCCGTCGAAGCGAGATCTACAGGACGCTGCCCGCCGTTGTGGCCGGGGCAGTTCTGCGTCATGGCTGCCGCAGTCTGCCGCTTGTGGTGCCGATGCTGCTCAGCGGCATTCTTTCAGCGGAAGCTCATGCGCAGAATTCGCGGTGGGATTTGCTGCGTGAACAGATGGTGCAGACAGCTCTGGAAGCAGAGGGTATTTCCAACCCGCTGGTGCTGAACGCGATGCGGGCCGTGCCGCGCCACGAATTTGTGCGATCTTCTGATCGGGCTCGCGGGTATGAGGACTCTGCGCTGCCGATCGGCTATCAGCAGACAATTTCACCACCGTATGTCGTGGCCTACATGACTGAAGTGCTCGATCCGCTCCCGGAGCACAAAGTGCTGGAGATCGGGACGGGCAGCGGGTACCAGGCATCTGTGCTGGGGCAGATCTGCAACGAGGTCTATACGATTGAGATTGTTCCGCAGCTCGCGCGGCAGGCCAGAATACGACTGCAGGAGCTGGAATACGACAACATTGAATGTAAGGAAGGCGATGGCTATCTGGGCTGGCCCGAGCATGCTCCGTTTGACCGCATCATTGTGACCTGTTCCCCGGAAAACGTACCACAGCCACTGATTGATCAGCTGAAGGAAGGCGGCCGGATGATCATTCCGGTGGGTGAACGCTATCAGCAGGCATTCCACCTGCTCACTCGAGTGGACGGAAAACTGGAATCGGAGAAACTGATTTCCACTTTGTTTGTGCCGATGACAGGTGAGTCGGAAGAGCGGCGGCTGGTACGTCCTGATCCTCGTCGACCGATGCTGGTGAACGGCAGTTTTGATATCGACGAAAACAGTGATGGCCGAGCAGACGGCTGGCACTATCAGCGGAATACTTCCTTTGCCACCGAAGATGTCATGGATGGCGAACAGTACCTGCGGTTTGAGAATCAGTCCCATGATTCGATTTCCCAGGCACTGCAGGGGATGGCGGTGGATGGTCGCACCATCGGGGCTCTCAACTTCCATTACTGGCTGCGTCACGAGTCAGTTGTACCGGGGCCGGGAGTGGGTGGCCAGGCCGGAATCATTGTGCACTTCTACGATAACCAGCGGCGCGAACTGGGAACGCAGATGGTGGGTCGCTGGCGCGGCAGTCTGGGCTGGCAGGATGTGCGGTCGCTGATCGCTGTCCCTCCGGCTGCTCGCGAGATGATCGTGCGAATCGGTCTGAACGGTGCTACAGGTGTTCTGGACCTGGATAATCTGAGGATGCTGCCGATTCTCCGCTGAGCCATTTCTGCGGGCTGCCCTGTCGGAAGGGTTCTGCCAGTCCTGGTGACAGTGATTCGATACGGAATTGACCTGCGGACTGCTGTTCGCTCGCCAGTGCGATCAGGGAATGGTTACCATTGGGGGAGCCGTTTCCATCATTCACTCCCTGTATCGGAATTCGGATCATGTCTTTGAGCTGTCGCCAGCGATCTGGTCTGCTGTTTACTCTGCTTGCCACTGCGGTTTTTTCCGGCTCCTGTCACGCTCTGCCCCAGGATACCCCGGCGGCAGATGAATCGGCAGCGGCTGCGGACGCGGATGATCAGGCAGAGAATCCCTTTCCGCGCGCCGTGGAGATTCCGGCGGGCATCATGGAAGGCGGTGCAGGGTGGATGAACACAGCTCGACCGCTTTCGCTGGAGGATCTGCGTGGCAAGGTGGTGCTGCTGGATTTCTGGACATACTGCTGCATCAACTGCATGCATATTCTGCCCGATCTGAAATACCTCGAAGAGAAATACGCCGATCAGCTTGTGGTCATCGGAGTGCATTCCGCGAAGTTCGACAACGAGAAGGATTCGGATGCAATCCGTGAAGCCATGATGCGTTACGAGATTCGTCATCCGGTCGTGAATGACAATGAAATGCTGATCTGGCGCAAATTCGGCGTCCGCGCCTGGCCGACAGTGGCGCTGATTGACCCACAGGGGCGATTCTGTGGTTCACAGAGTGGCGAAGGTCATCGCGAGCTGCTGGACGCTGTCATCGGTCGACTGGTGGACTACCACAGACAGCAGGGCACACTGGACGAGACTCCGCTGATGTTTCGTCTGGATGCGGATGTCCAGGAACCCACTGCTCTGCGGTACCCGGGAAAGATCTGCCTCGATACTGCCGGATCGCGGCTGTTCATCACCGACAGCAATCACCACCGCATCATTGTCGCCGGACTGGATGGCAGTCTGCAGAGTGTGATTGGCAGTGGCCGCGAAGGGCATCGTGACGGCAGCTTTGCTGAGGCGGAATTCAGTCGGCCACAGGGAACCGTTCTGATCGGCGATACGCTGTATGTTGCCGACACTGAAAACCACATGATTCGCAGCATCAGTCTGGCTGATCAGCAGGTGGCAACACTGGCCGGAACCGGTCTGCAGGGACGTCCGGGAATTCCTCCTGCCGCCTCCCTGAGAGAAACCGACCTGAACAGTCCCTGGTCACTCGTGCATCACAACGGTGTGCTTTACATCGCCATGGCAGGCCCGCATCAGGTCTGGTCGCACCAGCTGGGAACGCAGCAGATCGGGGTTTATGCCGGCAGTGGTCGAGAGGATGTCATCAACGGGGCACTGGCCACCTCCGCGTTCGCTCAGCCGTCTGAGATTATTGCTGATGCTGCTGGTCAGTACCTGTATCTGGTGGACAGTGAGGGTTCATCGATTCGCCGAGTGCCAACGGATCCGAATGGAGAGGTGACCACCATTGCAGGCACTTCTGAGCTGCCGCGCGGGCAGTCGTTGTTTGCTTTCGGTGATCAGGACGGAGTGGGTGACGAAGCGCGTTTTCAGCATCCGCTGGGAATTGCTCTGGCGAACGGTCAGCTCATCGTTGCGGACTCCTATAACCACAAGCTGCGCGGGATTAACCTTGAGACATCAGAGGTAACCACCATTGCCGGTGATGGGCAGGCCGGGTCGGAACTGGATCCGCTGCGGTTCAGTGAGCCGGGCGGTCTGGCATTCGCTGATGGTGTGCTGTGGGTCGCTGACACCAATAACCACCGGATCCTGAAGATCGTCCTGGAGAGTGGAGCGGCAGAGGAATTCACGGTGACTGGACTGCTGCCGCCGGTGGTTGTACCGCGATCCACCTTTCCGGATCCGGCTGAGGCCATTCCAGTGACTGCTCAGCAGCTGAAACCTGCGGAGCAGCTGGAACTGCTCATCGATCTGCAGATTCCTGATGGATTCAAACTGAATACTGATTTCCCGGCAACATGGTCCCTGTTTGCTGTGGACGAGCAGACTCTGGTTGCATCTGAATGGCTCGGCGGACGCCGCACGGCGGAGCTGACAGCTGCCGGACAACTGCAGGTAACGCTGCCGTTGACCGGTGAGCTGGGCGGGGCTGTCTTTATTGTGGAAGCGTCGTTCGGGTACTGTGATACGGGGGACGAAGGGCTCTGCCGTCAGGCAAATGCGCATTGGAAGATTCCGGTCAGTATTGCTGAAGCAGGAACCGTCAGTTCCATCAGGCTGCAGTTTCCTGCACCCGCGCTGCCGCTGCAGATTGATCTGTCCGAATAGCAGTGCAGCAGCCTGGTGATGCAGCCATTGCAGATTGCGTTGTGGATGTGCTGCTGGTTGCGAAGTGATTGTGCTGCAGGGGATTTGTGCTGAATTCTGCGGGAAAATCAGCTGCTGTGATTGTGGGCGGTGTGAGCGACTGCTGAGATTCGTCCCTTTCTTCGGCGGGGGCCTGCGCAGCGGGCAGACTACAACACAGAAGCGGCGACAGACAGTACCAGCCATGAATCGCAGACAACGAAAGAACAGCGACGAGACGCAGCGCAGGCGACTGAAATCCAGTTCCGACCAGTTGCTTGCGGATGCCGCTCCGGAATTGCCAGCCGGCCCGGTCCTGTTGATACTGCAGCACGGTACGACACTGGCGTCCGCAATTCGGGAACGTCGTCCGGACGTATCGCTGACGTGCTTCACCACAGAGCACTTCTTTATGCGGACGCTGCAGGAATTTCATCAGGAAACCACCGCGGTTTCCGCATCACAGGGATCGCTGGAACTGGTTTGTGCAGCTGAGCTGCCGGAGCGGGAGTTTGCTGCTGTGATGTTTCCGACATTGCAGGGCGATGCAGCGGAAGCAGCTCAGGAAATGTTCCAGTCTGTGCATCAGCGACTGCGGGATGGTGGTCTGTTCTTCGTCTCCACCAATCAGCTCAAATGTCGCTGGATTGAAACACAGCTGAAGGCACTTTTCAGCTCGGTGCAGATCCGTAAGACAACGCGAGGCATCCTGTTTGTGGCCCGCAGGACCGGGCAGCTCAAAAAAGTCCGCGGCTTCCGAGCTCGATTCGGCTTTCGTCAGGGGGATCGTGTTCTGTTATGTGAAAGTCGGCCCGGGGTCTTCAGTCATCGTCGACTGGACGGCGGCGCTCGTGCGCTCATTCGGTCACTTGATCTGATCGCGGCGACGCAGGCTGAGCGGAGTGGTGCGCCGCTGCGGATTGTGGAGATGGGCTGCGGTGCAGGAGCGGTCAGCGTGGCAGCGGCAGCACGGTTTGCCGACTCAAGTGTGCTCGCCGTCGACAGTGATGCTCGCGCCCTGCAGTGCACACTGGCAAGTGCTGCATTGAATGGTCTGGATTGTGTACAGACGCTGCTCACGTCCACAGGCGAGATTCCTGAACCGGGGACCTGGGATGTGCTGCTCGGTAATCCGCCTTACTACTCTGACTTCCGGATCGCGGAGGTGTTTCTTCAGGCGGCGCGGCGTGCTCTGCGGCCAGGGGGAGTGGTGCATATTGTGAGCAAGCCAACGGACTGGCATGCCGCGAGGATCGGTCAGTTGTTCGATGAATTCGCGGCGAGCGAATTCGGAGAATACACCGTGTTTACTGGCAGACAGCGAAAGCTGCGATCATGAGTGGTGAGCAGTTCCGCGTTCTGGTGATCGAGGAACTGACGGCCTGTGATGCAACATGGTCAGACGCTGCTGAGAGCATGCGGCAGGAAGCCCTGGCGATGCTGCAGGCGGTGCTGTGTGATCTGCAGCAGGTCCCGGGATGCAGGACTCAGGTATTGCTGTCGACGACAGTGGCCGGGCTGTGGCATGAGCAGAATCTCCCTGCTGGCGAAGTGCAGGTGCTGGAAAACAGCACTGGTGTCGGTGAGTGGCTGGAGCAGGTGGCAGAACAGGGGCCTGAGTGTGACTGCGTCCTGATGATCGCACCGGAAGCGGACGGATTGCTGCTGCGTCGGTTGCAGCAGCTGAACACTGGTCATTGGCAGTCGATCAGTACGCTCAACTGCTGTGTGGAAGCAGCCCGGATTTTCACTGACAAGCATCAGACAGCTGGCTGGCTGCGGGAACGCGGAATTCCTGCGATTCCCGGAGTTATCGTGGCGGATGCTGTTGTGCAGCAGTTGCTGTTGCCGCAGGAGGTTATCGGTTCTGCTGAAGTTCAGTCCGATTCTTGTTCTGCGGCAGCAGACACTGCAGATTCTGCAAGTGTCATCAAGCCACGGGATGGCGCTGGTTGCGAGGCAATTCGGCAGCTTCCGCAGGGGTTTGATGTGTTGAAATCACTCGGCGACGCTGGTGCGGGGGCAGTGGGTGAATGGCTGTTGCAGCCGTTCATCAATGGGCAGTTCTGTTCTGCAGCAATTGTCGGACGGCGGGACGGGCAGAGGTTGATTCTGCCGGCAGGGGAGCAGCGGATTGCGTGGCAGAATCAGCGGCCGGTGTATCTGGGCGGCTGCATTCCGGTGGAGCCGCTGGCTGGGCAGGCAATTGCTGTGGTCATGCAGCAGATCGCGACGGCTCTGCCAGTGTTTGCGGGCTGGATTGGAGTGGACGTTGTCGTCAGCCGAGCGAACAGCGAGGGGCCGCAGGTGCAGGTGGTAGAGATCAATCCGAGGTTCTGCACCAGTTTCGCGGGCTATCGCCGAGTGAGTGATTTTTCATTGCTGGAGTGGATGCTGACGGACTCTGCAGCGGCGAGTGCAATGAGTCTGGGATCACTCTTTCCTGGGCAGGTGCGTTTTCTGGCGGATGGCAGTGTGCTGTCCAGCTGACAGTGCTCAGCGTTGCATCCTGCAACGCAGGATGGACCACTGTGCGGGTGGAGTTTTCAGCCCCACAGTTTTGAGATGCGTCTGCGGATTTCTGAAGTATCACCCTGAATCAGATCTGGTCGTGATCCGGGGCTGCCGGCAGCCGGTGTGCCGTGAGAGATGTTCTGCATCACTGCCTGAACGCTTGCGGTCAGGAATCGCGTTACTTTGCTGAGCGAGTGCTGATCACTGCGATGACGACTATGGAAGTAGTAGCGTTCCGGACGAAGAACAGTGAGCTGGTTGCGAGCGCGAGTCAGCGCGACATAGAACAGTCGCCGTTCTTCCTCAACTTCCTCCGCAGATCGGGTTGCCATATCTGCCGGGATATTGCCGTCGGCTGCATGAATGACATGTACCGAATCCCATTCCAGTCCCTTGGCAGAATGGATTGTGCTCAGGATCAGGTAGTCTTCATCGAGCAGCGGATCGGCCGGGAGGTCCTGTGTTGACGTGGGCGGATCGAGGGCCATTTCCGTCAGGAACTCGCCGCGACTCTGGTAGCGTGCAGCGATTGCTTCGAGTTGTTTCAGATCGTTGACACGCGGAGCGACGTTGTCGTAGGCGGATTCCAGCAGAGGCGTGTAGTAGGAACGAATTGCGTGGATGTCGGCCGATACGCCGCCTTCAAGGTCGCGGGGACGTTTCTGCAGCTGTCGCAGCAGTTGCAGAAGCTGCGGCCAGAGATCACGCAGTGTTGCAGGAGCATTCCACGCCTCCCATGCGTCCAGGCTGCCACCGGAGTCACGCATGGCCTGCATCAGCCCGGCGGCCTTTGCCTGACCGATCCCGGGTAACAGGACCAGAATTCGAAATCCTGCCACCGAATCAAGGGGGTTCTCTGCCAGTCGCAGGAAGCAGATGGTGTCCTTGATGTGAGCTGTTTCGAGAAACCGCAGACCTCCGTATTTGACGAAGGGAATGTTTCGCCGTCCCAGATCCGCCTCCAGAGCCATACTGTGGTGCGAGGCTCGAAACAGTACTGCCTGACTCTTCAGAGCCACCCCCTGTTCTCGGCGTTCGAGGATCTGATCGATGACGTATTCGTTCTGAGCGTCTTCATCGGGGCAGGTGACAAGTTGTGGCTGTGCACCTGTTGACCGTGCGGACCAGAGTTGTTTGCGATGACGCTCGGCTGCTTCTGCAATCACCCGATTGGTGACATCCAGAATCTGCGGCGTGCTGCGGTAGTTCTGTTCGAGGGGGACAAGGTGCGTTCCCGGAAATTGTTCCGGGAAATCCAGAATGTTGCGGACAGTAGCGGCTCGAAAGGAATAGATTGACTGTGCGTCATCGCCAACGGCAGTCAGCCCCCTGCCTTCAGGGCTCAGATTCCTGAGCAGGTCGGCCTGCAGCAGATTTGTGTCCTGATATTCGTCGACCAGGATTCGGTCAAAGCGGCTGCGCAGTTCTGCGCCCGCCTGTTCATCGGCGGCCAGTGCATTCCAGAACAGAAGCAGATCATCGAAGTCGAGGACGCGCTGGCGTTCCTTGGTGTCGGTGTAGCTGCTGAACAGCTGCCCCAGCGGTTCCTGATGTTCCTGGCACCAGGGAAACCACTTCTGCAGGACCAGTTCCAGATTTGACTGTGTATTGACACAGCGACTGTAGATGTCGAGACAGGTTCCCTTGAGCGGAAAACGCCCCTTTGATTTCGGCAGTTTCAGTTCTGAGCGGGCCAGGTTCATCAGGTCTTCAGAATCGCCGCGATCGAGGATGGTGAAATCCGGATTGAGCCCGATGAGCTGTCCGAAGCGGCGGAGCAGTGCAGTGGCTACCGAGTGAAATGTCCCGCCCTGAATGCGGC
>JALQUR010000499.1 GCA_023260695.1 Planctomycetaceae bacterium | reverse complement strand
GTACTCCAATCGCAGCCCATCGCTGATTCGTCGGGTGCTGCAGTCCGGTGTGTTCATTGAAGGCTGGGCTGTCTACACGGAACAGATGATGCTGGATCAGGGTTACGGGGACGGCAGTCTGCAGCTGCGTCTGAATCAGCTCAAGTTCTATCTGCGAGCGGTTGTGAATGCGATTCTGGATTATCGCATGCACTGTACCAGTATGACGGATGAGGAAGCGATGGAGCTGCTGACGGTGCAGGCCTATCAGTCACTTGGGGAAGCACAGCTGAAGGTCATTCGGGCAAAACAGAGTTCGACTCAGCTGAGCACTTACTTTGCCGGGCGGATGCAGCATTATCGCCTGCGAATGCAGGTGCAGCGTGAACAGGGTGATGAGTTCAGGCTGGGGCAGTTCCATGAGGCGGTGCTCAATCAGGGATCTGTGCCGATGAAGTACCTGCCGGCACTGGTGCGAACGGAGCTGGGGCTGCCAGTGGATGGCAGTCAATGACAGGGACGTGACCGTGCAGTGGGAAGGGTCGCCCTGCTACTTGGGAGCCTGTTCCTGTTCGTCCGGCGGGGTGATTGCTTTTTCCACTTCATCGAGCATCTGTGCGCGGCGGAACGGTTTGAACAGGACAGCCTTCATGCCTTCCTGCCGGGCACGAATGATGGAATGCGTGGAGTCATATCCGAAGCTGGTCATCATGATAATGGGGACCAGCGAGTTGATCTGTTTGAGCTGGCTGAAGCATTCATAACCGCTGGCATCGCTCAGATTGATATCCATCAGGATCACGTCGTAGCTGTAGTTCCGCAGCATTGATCGCGCGTCTGTGGCATTCTGCACCGCTTCTACCTGGCAACCCATCTGCCCCAGCAGGTTATGAGCATCCTCGCGGGCGATTGCATCCTGATCGACAACCAGCACGCGTTTTCCGCGGAGTGCTGAGCGGGGGGGACGGCTGGGAATTGCGGACTTGAATGCCGGACCGCCGGCAGCTTCATTGATATTGCCGACATTGGACGCGATACCGCGAATCCGGTCCGCAATCAGATGCAGCCGTTCGCAGACATCCGGGTCATGGCCGATGTAGCGTTCCAGAATCCATGTGGTGGCCTTGAGAATTTCATCGGAAGGTTCGGCCACTTCGCGCCGCAGTCGATCGCTGTTGGCGGTTGCAGCCATGGTTTTTTCGACCTCCAGCAGCTGCAGCTGATTCAGGGCGCTGGCCACCACTCGACTGAACAGAATGAAGAACTCCAGATCCTGCTTATCGAATGCGAGGGTGCCCCGGCTTTCGACGTTGAATGTTCCGAGTACGGTATCGCGAATCATCAGCGGAACGGTGAGTGAACTGTGAGCGTCATTGGCACCGGACAGATAGAGTGGATCACTGGTGGTATCCACACACAGGTAGGTCTGGCCGCTGAAGGCGACGAATCCGGTGACCCCGTTTCCGGATTCTGAGGCGAACAGACGTCTTTCTGCCGCTTCCTGTGACATGCCGAATTCCAGCAGAGGTTCCAGTTCGGAGTTTTCCGGGTTCAGCAGACGGAGTTCAAAGCGGTCGTATCCGAGAACTTCCTGCGTGAGCTGCAGGATCTGATCGGTGAGCAGCGCAACCCGTTCTTCCGGGGTCATGCTGGCGACATCGTCAGGAGACAGATTGCCAAGTTCGAGCCCGGCTCGATAAATGGCTTCCTGCTTCTGTTTGAGCAGGGCTTCTTCGGACACGTCCGTGAGCGTCACCAGCAGACGCGATTCATCAGCGGGAAGGCGATTCAGTCGCAGGGCGATGAAGGTGCCATTATCGCGACGGAACTGGTGCCGCACAGAAAGACCGGCGGCAGTCGGAGCAGACAGCTGGCCGAGCCCCCCATCTTCGGCGGACTTCAGCAGTTCCTGCAGCGTCAGGCCCAGCAGATTCTGCCCGGCGTCGGCATCGGTCAGCTGGCTGAAGACCTGATTATGCCACTGCACATGAAACGTCTCATCAGTGATGCAGAGTCCTTCGGGTACTGCGTCCAGTACACCCAGCAGGCCTGCCTGCGCATTCTGGAGCAGCTGCTGGTCAGTTTCACTGATGACCATGCAGGTCACATCCTGCAGATCATTGAGTCCATGATGAGCAGTTGTGAAGAGCAGGTCAGTGTTCCGGTTGAGCTGTTCCTGCAGAGATTCTTCCGCGTTCCCGAAGATCAGCCCGCGTTTGTTCTGACCCGACATCGATGAGTCCTCAGTCCGTTGCTCTGTGTTCGTCCGGGCATAACGGACGGTGCTGTTGCTGCGTTGTGCTGTGTGTTCCTGGATTCTGCATCGGATTGGATTCTGTGACAAGAACCTTTCCTGCCTGTTTTGCACAACTCCCGGGAGACAGCTGCCGCGGGGAAGAAAAGTGCCAGTTTCAGATGGGTTCATGAACAGAAACAGCACTTCCGCTTGTTTCACTGTCGCAGATTGAGAAGATCCGCGGGGCGTCATGAGTCGCGGCATGCTGTCGCGGCGGCAGGCGACGCTGTCAAGGAAACTGGTGATGCAGAATACAATCAGTCGCGTCTTCGGGCCCGGAGAACATACCAGTCTGCAGATTCGTCGTTCGGATTGTACCGGAGCACTGACAGTGCACGGGGCACACGTCATTGAGTGGACACCTGCAGGGCAGCAGCCGGTCATCTGGATGAGTCAGTCGTCGGCACTCGCACCGGGAAAACCCATTCGTGGTGGTGTACCGATCTGTTTCCCATGGTTCGCGGCGCATCCTCATGATCCACAGCTGCCGCTGCACGGGACGGCGCGGCTGCAGGAATGGACCGTGGCAGAGCAGCAGGATG
Source organism: Planctomycetaceae bacterium (assembly GCA_023260695.1). Classification (GTDB taxonomy): domain Bacteria; phylum Planctomycetota; class Planctomycetia; order Planctomycetales; family Planctomycetaceae; genus SXXK01. The sequence continues at coordinate 4,014 of JALQUR010000499.1, read as the reverse complement.
GTGCAGAAGGAACGGAGATTCTGCTCCGCACGCAATGCGATGCATTTGCCCTGAGCTTCCGGGTGCGTTTTGCCGAGACGCTCAGCATGGAACTGACGGCTGAGCTGCCTGCAGACGCAGCGGAATCGGCCGAATTCGAATCGGCGCTGCACACCTATTTCGTCGTGGGAGATATTCACCGGGTGCAGGTGGACGGACTGGAGCAGGCGATGTATTACGACAAGGTCGCCGGCGTCAGGGACTGCCCGGCGGCGGGCGCACCGATTCACTTCACCGCAGAGACCGACCGCGTGTACCTGAATACTCAGTCCGAGATCACGGTGCACGATCCGGTACTGGGACGTTGCATTCGGATTCTGCGAGAGGGATCAGATTCCGCCGTGGTCTGGAATCCATGGATTCGCAAGAGTGCTCAGATGGCCGATTTTGGTGACGAGGAATGGCCTGGAATGCTCTGCATTGAGGCCGCAAATGTGGACATGAATCGAGTGCGTCTGCAGCCAGGTCAGGCACAGACAATGCGCGTGCAGATACGGGTTACGCAGTTGTAAGGGCGGTGGTGTCAGCTGTTCTGACGGGATCGATTGAGCCGTAATTGTCCGCAGGCGGCGTCAATGTCAGCCCCCTTGCGTTTTCGAACGGTGACGGCAACTTTTTCCCGCTGCAGGATGCTGACAAACCGCTGCGTTCGCGGTTCGTCAGGGGCGGCCATCCCCAGTTCTGACACGCCATTCATGGGAATCAGGTTCACGTGGGCAATGCGCCCGCGAAGCAGACTGGCCAGCTGCCGGGCGTGCTGATCCTGATCGTTGATTCCGGCCAGCAGGACGTATTCCCACGAGACGCGACGACCAGTGACCTCATGAAAGTCGTCTGCGGCAGCGAGGATCTGACTGATGCCGATGTTGCGATTCACCGGGACGATTTCGGTGCGGAGTTCGTCGTTGGGAGCGTGCAGTGAGATGGCCAGGTTGAACTGGCGACCACTGCGAGCAAACTCACGGATTTTCTCAGGCAGGCCAACGGTGGACACTGTGATTCTGCGGGCACCAAGACCGAGGCATTCGCTGGAGCAGAGCAGATCCAGTGCCGTCATCAGTGCAGAATAGTTGGCAAGCGGTTCGCCGATTCCCATGACGACAATGTTGCTGATCTGTTCGTCGTCGGGCATCAGACGATGCAGCATGAGCACCTGTTCCACGATCTCTTCCGGTGTCAGGTTGCGTTTCACGCCCAGCAGTCCGCTGGCGCAGAAGACGCAGCCCATCGCGCAGCCAACCTGCGTGCTGATGCAGACCGTTCGTCGATCGGGTTCTCGCATCAGGACGCATTCAACCAGTTCTTCGTCGTGCAGGCGGAGGAGTAATTTTTCCGTGCGGTCGGAAGCAATCTGATGTCCCACTGGTTCCAGCGAAGTGAACCGGAAGTTCTCTTCCAGCAGGCTGCGCAGCGGCAGCGGAAGATCTGTCATCTGAGCGAATGAGGAGATGCGTCGACTGAGCAGCCACTGGCGAATCTGCTTTGCCCGCCATGCCTGCTGTCCGACGGACCGGAGCCATTCCTGCAGTTGCTGTTCCGTCTGTGCAAGTACAGCAGGAAGCAATGTTCCGGATGCAGGGATGCGGATCGTCTGCAGGTTTTCCGGTGGCCTGTCGGTGTTCACGAGTCAGGGGTTCCTGGTGGGGATGGAATGCCAACATCTGATGCGGTGCAGCAGATCTGCACTGCAGTCGTCATTCTAATCCTTTCGGCCGGCAAGATTTCGTCGGTAACGTCGAATCAGTTCAGAATACTCGCGGTCCAGAATTTCTCTGCCGGCATCCCGAATCTCTTCATCCAGCTGATCCTGGAGTCTGCCCCAGTCACCTCGGGTTCCCTGCAGCAGCCGGGAGAGCGGATCAATCCCGTCGAACTCCGCTGTATTTCCGAGTGCGGACGGGTTACTGCGGTTTTGCGCACTGTCGCTGCTGAGCTGTCCGGGGGTGAACTGCGAGGGAATGGAGCGGCTGGCAGCCTGCTGCAGTGATTTCGCAGTGCGGGACAGTTCCTGAGATGTCGGGTCATTCCCGGGGGACTGCTGTCCATTGGCGTCCTGCCCGGCTGAATCGGAAGGCTGTCCGGAAGAAGAGTCTGCCATCTGCTGTTCGGCCCCGGGCTGCTCCGCCCCGGTGCCGGCTTCAGCTGCCTGCTGCGAGGGATCCTGCGGGGTGTTACCGGCCTGCTGGTTCTGAGCCCCGTCACCCGGATCAGCGGGTGTCATCTGACTTTGCTGCTGAGCCATCATTTCTGCGGCCTGCTGCAGGCTGTGCAGCGCTTCGCTGACGTCCTTACCAACTTCGACGGGCACTGGATTGCGAGGATCGCGGGGCCCGCTGGAAGCCTCCATTGACAGTCGCATTGCCTGTTCGAACATCTGCGCTGCCAGTTCTGCCTGCTGTCCGGCTGGCAGCAGCAGACGCTGCTGCAGCTGCTCGGATGCAGTCCCGGCCTGATCTGCTGCGGCCTGCGCGGAAATTGCGGCCTGCGAGGCAGACTGAGCCTGCTGGTTGAGTCCGAGTGCGGGCAGCTGTAATCGCTCCGCCAGGTCCTGCAGCATTTCGGGGATCAGTTGAGACTGTTCGGCAATTGTCTGCTGAGAATCACGCTGGATTGCCAGTCGCTGGCTGCGATCGAGCTGCAGCTGCTGCAACTGGTCTGCCAGGTGTGAGATCTGTTCGCGGAGCCGCTGATCAGGCAGCAGGTCCATGGCATCACGGTCGGTCGCCTGTCGGAGCAGTTCAGCGGCTTCGGCAAATTGGCCACTGCGAGCATGGATCAGTCCCTGCTGGAGTTCCGCTGCCGTTGCCGTCAGTGATTGTCTCTGCTGCGGGTTTGCCGGCTGTTGTACCGGCTGTTGCAGCAGCTCCGCCGCCGCCGCGACCGCACGCTGCAGCGGGTCCAGAACACGTGCAGCTGGTGAGTCCTGTTCTGCCGCAGCTGTCTCTGCTGTGGTCGGTGTGAGCAGCTGCTGCAGTTCGGCGAGCTGAGCAGAGATCTGCTCGGAGCGATTCTGCAGCTGTGCCAGCGGGTCATCTGTCACTACCGGATCCTGCGGCTGCGGAAGTCCTGTAAAGGCGGCCTGCAGCAACTGTGAAAACTGCTGCAACAGCCCGGCGGCCTGTTCGGGAAGTTCATTCTGCACCTGTTCAGAGACGCGTGACAATTGCTGCAGGTCCGGGAGCGGCAGACGGACTTCAGCATCGTCGGCGAGTGATTTCAGGTCCATCAGCTGACGCTGGAGTTCGAGCAGTGACTGCATCAATGCCGTGGCCTGTTCTGCTTCTGCTTCGTGCAGGATTCCGGAGGCGTTGGCATCCTGCATGGCGGCCAGAAGATCCAGTCCTTCACCGATCAGTTCTGCCTGCTGCAGCTGCGATTCTCTGGCGGACTGCAGCAGCTCCTGTTGTCGCTGCAACAGGTCGGTGAGGTCTGCGGACAGCTGCTGCTGCTCCGTCTGCAGTCGCGTTTCCTCCTGAAACAGCTGATCCTGAAATTCCTGCTCGGTCTGTCCCGGCGACGGTGTACCTGCTTCGCGCTGATCTCTGAACTTTTCTGAATCGGAGGCCAGCTGACGTGCATTCAGTGCCAGTCGATTGAGTTCAGTGAGTTCCTGCTCCAGTTCAGCAAGCTGGTGAATTTCATCGATGGTTCGGGCCAGCTGATCGCGGGAATTCCGGAGTGCCGCAGCGGCATCCTGCAGGGTGCGTTGCGAGGCGATCAGTTCTGAATCGGCTGCCTGCTGCAGCAGCGGGGCGACGTTGTGTCGCAGCTCGTCTGCCTGGTCAGACAGATCACCGGCCTGTTTCTGCATCAACGGGTGGGTTGCGGTTTCCGCACCAAGCTGCTGTAAGCGATTGCCTCGGGTCTGCTGCATTTCGGAAAGCTCAGCAGACTGCTGTTGCTGGTCGGGACCCCATTCCCGCTGAGTGGATTCACTGAGCTGCTGTGTGTGAGTCAGGTCCTGTTCCAGTTCCC
>JALQUR010000486.1 GCA_023260695.1 Planctomycetaceae bacterium | reverse complement strand
CGTTCCGTTGACGATCGCTCCCGCTGACAGTTCATCGCCCATCAGGATTTCCTGTGTCATGCTTCAGAGTGTGCAGGCTGGCCAGCAGGATCTCCGGCAGACACTCACGGTGCCAGAGATCGGGATTTACGAGTCTGTTGGTTCGCACTTACAGGCATTTCGCATTGCTGCTGCGGCGTCGCTGCAGAACTGTCGCTGTGCGCGTCTGATCAGTGGCCAGCCGGCTTTCGCCAGCAACGCAGCCGGACGCGAAAATGAGAACACCTCGAATGTTACTTCCAGAGTGTCAGGATCGCAGGCAACGGTAAATCGTTCTTCTCCGGACACCGGGTACTCCGGCAGAGTGCCATAACAGAATCCATGGCGGTGTTCAGTTTCATTGTCCACAGCAACAACTCGAGCAACATTGAGGGACCAGATTCCGGAACTGCGTGCGAGTGTGGCGACCTGCCGTCCGACCTCGGGAGGGCCGTCTGCGGCAACAACACTGAGCCAGCCGAGTTTCAGCATCTGCAGTTCATCGATCGCAGAACAGGCCAGTCGGAATACCTGCAACCCTGTACCGATTCTGCTCTTCCAGTAGTTCGGTGAGAATCCGGCGGGTGTTCTGGTTTCCACAGTTGCCAGGAGATCTGAGTATGTCAATTGCTGCCCACGCGATGCTTCCATCGTGCGGCTGATCAATTGTTCGTCAGGTCGAAACAGGCTCAGCATGTTATGCACTGCAATGACGTGAGAGGGAAAGCTGCCCGCAGCTCAGGTTGTGTATTCAGAATTCAGCCTTACGTATTCCGCCGTCAGATCGGAAGTCCAGAATCTTGCGCTCTGTGAACCAGAACAGGGCCCCCCGGCAAGTGTCAGTTCGAAGTGCACGTCACGGTTCTCCTTCATGCTTCGGGAGAGATCAGCCTCGTCGAACTTGACCGGAGTACCTGAAAGATAAACTTCCGTACCGTTGATTCGCAGTGAGAGTTGCTCAGTTTCAAAAGCAACGCCGGCGTAACCTGCTGCAGAAACGATGCGGCCCCAGTTGGGATCCGCTCCAGTGACAGCTGTCTTTACCAGAGCACTCTCGCAGATCTCCCGGGCTACTCGTTCCGCCTGCTGGCGGGTTTCAAACCCAGCGACATCCACCGTGATGAAGTGGTCAGCGCCTTCGGCATCACGAATGATGCTGGTGGCAAGTTCCTCGCACACTTCACGAATTGCCTCGGCAAGCTGCAGGTTTTCAGCTTCGGTCAGTGTGACTCCGGAAGCCCCATTGGCGAGCAGCAGCACGGTGTCACTTGTACTCATGTGCCCGTCTACTGAAATACAGTTGAAGCTGCGGTCTACCCCGTGCCGCAGCATCTGATCCGCGGCCTGAGGAGTCAGGCTGGCATCAGTGAGGATCACGCCCAGCATGGTCGCCATATTCGGAGCGATCATCGCAGCTCCCTTGGCGGCGCCACTTACGCGGACAATGCCCGAAGCATTTCGGATCTCCCGTGAGGCTGTTTTGTGAAAGGTATCCGTCGTCATCATCGCGGTGGCAGCCTGCTGCAGATGGATGCTGGAGTCACCAAGCGAATCGACAGCAGCAGGAATGCCCCGTTGCAGTTTGTGCATCGGCAGCGGCACACCGATCACACCGGTGGAACAGACGAGGATCTGATGTTCCTCGCAACCGAGTACCGACGCAACTTCGGCAGTCATGGCGCGGGCATCGGCCAGCCCTGCGGCACCAGTCGCGGCGTTTGAATTTCCGGAATTGATGACGATGCCGCGTGCTGACGCTGACGGGACACGCGACCGTGAGACGGTTACCGGGGCCCCGCAGACGCGGTTGGTGGTAAACACGCCTGCGGCAGCTGCGGGTGCATCAGATACAAACAAGGCAAGGTCCGGGCGGCCGCTCGCTTTAATACCGCAGCAGATCCCCGCAGTGCGAAAGCCCGCCGGGAGCATGATCTCTGACGACATCCTGGGATTGTTCCAACACTGGACTGAAAGAAAAAAGATGCGGCATCAGTGCTGTGTCCAGCCCGCACGGATGCCGCCAGTGTCAGTCGAAAAAATCACTGCTTTACAAGTCGGGCAATCTCATCATGAATTGCGGCAGCATTCGCTTCTCCGGATCCAACTTTGACAAGTCTGACGATTCCTGCGCGATCGATGACAACCGCATGAGGAATTCCGGTGACTCCGAAATTGCTGTGCATCCGGGATTCCCCGGGAACCACAACTGTTGAGTGTCGCAGCTCATGGCTGTCCATGAATTTCTCCAGCATGGCCAGTTCTGCTGCCAGGGGAACTTCTTCCATCGAGCGAGACGCTCTGCCCTGCTCGTCATTCCACTCATAGTTGTACTGTCGTGTCACCCCGACAATTTCGAGACCGGCATCATGAAACTCATCGTGCAGGCTGTTCAGGTGCGGAAAAGTCGCAATGCAGGGCCCACACCAGACCGCCCAGAAATCAACAAGGATGACCTTTCCTCGCAGTGATTCTGCCGTGATGGTTTCGCCGTGTGCGGTGGTGCCGTAGTCGAATTCCGGAGCAGGCTTGCCAACCATCTCCAGCAGCAGCCGCGCTGCGGCAATGCGCTGTTCAAGTGCAGCAAGCGAACGCATTGACGAAGCCACCAGCGGATGTTCGGCCACAGTTGAGGCGTCAACAATCTCCTTCAGATCGGAGATCATGCGGGCGGCAGAGTCGGGGCGTTCGCGAGAAAGCAGGCTCGCCTGCGAAAATCGAAAACGAAGGAATTCGGACATGATGACAGCACTGTCAGGCATGAGTTCCCGAGCTTTGCCAAAGTCCGCTTCCAGCTGCTCCCGCATGGCATCTGCAGCCGCGTCTGCTGCCGTGGAGATCTGCATCTGCATCAGCATGCTGACACCGCGTACAGCAGCTTCAGTGTGGTCACCCAGCTGTGCCCGAAAACTGTCGGTGTATTCGGCCAGCAGGGCCCCGGCTGCATCACTGTTGTCCCGATCCTGCAGGGAAGTCGCCTTTGAGGAAATCAGCCCTGCCAGAATACTGGTGTACAGTGATGGTTCTTCAGCTGCAAGTTTGCCGACGATCTCCACTGCTGAATCAATTCGCGTGGCGACACGTTCCGCGGTACCTTCCTGCTCAAGGCGTCTGCCGTAAGCCAGCAAAGCGGAGACGTTCCTGCCAAGCAGCGTGGCTTCGCCCGGCCCATCGGTTCGGGACTGCAGACGTTCGCAGATCGAATCAAGAAGATCCACTGCGTCTGTTATGAGTCCTTCCCGATAAAGGCGGCTGGCAACGGCTGAGCTCAGATCGTACAGCCGCAGGTTGTCGGGATCATTGTCCAGTGCTGCGGTGTATTTCTGCAGAGCTTCTGCCGGCGGCAGCTCCTGCAGTGATGTCCGCAGTTCTGTGAAGGGATCCTTCTCATCCGCCGCAGGTGCAGTGGGAGCCGCTATTGTCTGCGAGGTACAAAGCAGAGCAGATGCGAGCAGAAACGCCAGCAAAGGTCTTATGTTCACAATCATCTCTCCGGCAGAACTGGAAATACTCGTGTTACGAATATGCTGCCGCGAACCGTCAAAAACTGCAAGCAGGCTGAGGCAAATATACTGCCGGAACCGAAAGTCAGATGCTGCGTGGGGATCTGCTGACTGCGGGTCAGTCGAGTGGGCGCACGCTGTAAATGTAGCGATTGTCAGCTACGGCCGTGGCCTTGCCATCGACTGCCATTGACGTGACAAGAATTCCGGGCTGCAGCCGGATTTGCAGTTGTTTGCTGTTGAGCATCCTTGCTTCCACACAGCGAGCCGCGACCGGTCGCTGCAGGGTGACGGTGCCGGCACCTGAGAAGCTGGTGCTGCTGCTGCCTGATGATCGACTCAGAAACAGTATTCCAGGGACCGACTGCATTTTCCTCAGAGTTGCTGAGGCTGCGTAGAGGTCAGCGGAGCTGAGACGCTGCGATTCCATCTGTGCGGCAAGATCGAGAGATTTCCAGCCTCGCTCGGCAAGGTCCCGGTGATGCATCCCTTCAGCCAGACACTGATTCCACGAACGTGGAGATGCTGCGTCTGATGAATTGAAATCAAGGGCGATCAGTTCCGCATAGCCACCGGAGAGATCATCTGTGGACAATGTCAGGTCCAGTTCGGGGATCCCGTCAGGACCCTGCTCGAAGCGATGTGTATCCGGATTCCATGCGAACTCATCCGGTCCCTGAAACTGTTCGATCTGATCCTTCCATGAGCTTTCCCCTGCAGCTCCGGGCAATTCGGTTGCAGTCTCCGGAAGCGTGAATGGAAACATCGGCAGTGCTCCATCACGGGAAATGGAGAATCCGCCCGGCGAGTTTTCGATGGCGACCGCTGCTGCAGCACGACAGGGCATGACACCAAACAGGGCCGGACTGCTGGCGGCCTGCTGACCGTCTTCACTGTAAAATACTCGCAGGCCTCTGGGGATGGCTGCTTGTTTCTGCAGCACGTCAGCGGCATTGTCCCAGTTGGTCTGAACAGTCACCCGTTCAGTGCCGTAATCTGCACTTCCGGGCAGATAACGATCGGAGATCCTGTAAGCGGCTTCTGAACATCGGATATCGAGCGCATCGACTTCAAAGGACTGCAGATTACTGCTGAGCAGTCGGTCAGAAAGCCATGCGTGGCCGGCAGCAAGTGCAGCAGACTGACAACAAAGACGTGCTCGTCCGGCTGCAGTACCGTAAATTCGCAAATGCACAGTTGTCAGGCCAATCAGCCCGAGGGTTGCGAGGACAAGGATTGTCCACAGCGATACAACGCCGGAGCGTTTCTGAGCAGCCGGTTCGATCCTGATCGACTGCGCTGCTGAATGTTGCTGAAGGCGGTGTTTACAAAGCATGTTCTCTGTCCAGCACAGTCAAGGTGTCTGAGCGGGGCGATTGGAGTCCCTCGAACAACGTGCTGCCGACAATCAACGTCGAGTTCCTGCGTCATCAAAAACTTCTGCAAGATCGCCGGTCGCGGGCACTGAGTTATCGGCGTTCAGCCGACGCTGATCAGGTGGAGCCGTCTGAGGGATCCCCTGGCCCATGTTGTTTCCAAGTCGTTTTCCGTCTTCAAAATAGCTGTCAGAGTAATCCGTACCGCGGTAATGCTCTGTCTTGAAGACTTTGTCCTGTTCTGGTGTACCCGGACGCAGTCCCAGAATTTCTTCGAAGTAGATGCGATCCTGCTCACTGGATGCGATTCGGATCCCACCGGGTCGAGGATTCTGGCTGCTGCTGTAGACGAGGTCGATCTCACCCTTCTTTTGAGCCAGTAATGCAATTCGAGCCTGATCTTCGTCAAGTTCGAGGGTTACCGCCTGTCCTCCTCCGGCAACGCCCAGCACCTTGACTCCACGAAACAGAGTCGCGGTCATGGCATCGCCAAGGTGCTGTGGAATGGACCCCGGACCGGTGTTCTGTCGAGCACCTGCAGATGCCACATTGACTCGATCGACAGTCAGCTGAACGTCGACATACTGTCCCTCCTTGATGATCGATGTAATAGGTGCCGTTGTCGGGCTGATGCCTACAACAACGGCTCGTTTGCCTTCGTCCACCTGGAGTTCCGGAAAGTCGCCCGGCGGATAGAACATCGAACTCTGAATCGGAGTCGCTGCTTCAATCTTCACTTTGGCGATGCGTCCGATGAGCGAATCGACACGGGTGAGCGTATCCGGGGGCAGTTCGCCGCTTTCGAGGTTCCACGGGCCATTCCCCACGTGAGCCCGTGTGATCACAGTCCCCGGCGGAATCTCTACCAGAGCCATTGGCAGAGTTCGGGTTGTACGGCGGGCTACCTCTTCAGGCTGCGGTCCGCTGAATGCAAGCTTCACAAAGTAGCCCACAACCAGCAGCGCGATCATGCCGAAGGTGGCAACCGATAACATCCAGGGTGTAAGTTTCACGGAGAACTCCAGTCATTACTTGGTCAGGAACAAAACCCTGATGAAGTCGTCGTGGCATCAGACGCGCACAAATCCGGAACATGCATGCCAGAAGACCATTCAATTCCACGGTACGTCTGCATCGTCCGTGCGGCTGGAGACGCGCTCCATGACCATTGCGGCGGACGATTGCATCTGTCGTCCCTGCAGGCCAAAACCGAACATCCAGAGCATGTCGGGGCAGGCGTTCTGCATGGGAATCCGCAGAGCTAATTCACCAATTTCCCCGGGGTATTCCGCGGGGTTAATATCCAGTTGATAGTTCAGAGCAAGTCGCGGTCCGAGCAGGTTTTCAATCTGCTGCCGACAAGTCTTCTGATCTGCGCCGGAAACACTCATCATTCGCAGCCCGGCATGAGCTGCCTGATCCATCCGGGACTGTGCCGCCGAAATCATGATGAACTCGATCAGGCCGCAGATGATGATCAGAAAGATCGGTAGAACGAGCACCAGTTCCATGGTCAGGATTGCCCCGAGCCGCGGCTGCTGTTCGTGATTCCTGCTGTTCTGGCGTACAATCATGTCTTCGAGCTGAACCGAAGAAACAAAACGAAAGGGTCATGGACTGTGCGGCACGGACCGACAGACTTCGGCGAAATCGGCAGGCAGGCCTTCGCATCTGTAACGAAATGCCGTTATCTGTCTGACTGATTCGTCAGAGGTGGAGGCGTTGCCGGTCGCATCAGCAATTATGGCAGTCGAAGTTGCTCAGCCGGCATGATTCCTGCTGGCAGGTCGGGAAATACGGTCCTCGGAGCGAAAATGGTGAGATCTGTCCGAAAATAAGGATTATGACAGCTGCGCAGGAATCCCCTTGTTGAACCGTAAGCGGTCGTTGACATTGGTTGAGGTGCAGCCGGTTGGCAGACCTGCCGTCGCTGACGCCCGCTCCGTGCAGCCGAACTCTGAGTTGGTCAGGTCGCAGCCGGAAACTTCTGCTGTCTGTCAAGTCCCTTAACGCAACTCAACTCTCTTCTCTTAACGCACCTCAAGAAAGCCCATCAGGATGACGCCGGAACAGGACGCATGGATGCAGGCGGCTGTCGCCGCCGCGCAGGTTGGAGGCAGAATTCTGCAGGACTGGCGAGGTCGCTTTTCTGTGCGGGAAAAAAGCCGAGCAAACCTCGTGACCGAAGCTGATGAAGCATCCCAGCACGCGATTGTTGAACTGCTCGCTGACAGATTTCCACGGATCAGTGTGCTTGCCGAAGAAAACCTCGACAGTCGAAGTGCGGATGACCAGATGTTCTGGATCATCGACCCGCTGGACGGTACCGCCAACTATGTTCACGGTTTTCCGTATTATGCCGTTTCCATCGCTCTGCAGGTTCAGGGACGGATTGAAGTTGGGGTGATTCATGATCCAACGCGTGACGAGACTTTTACGGCGGTCCGAGGATGTGGTGTTCAACTGGACGGGAACCCGGTGCGCTGCAGTGGTGAAACGCAGCTGGAGGACGCATTTGGTATGGCCAGCCTGCCTCCGGGAACGACACCTGATAATCCTGCTGTACGGAGGTTTACCGCTGCCCTCGGGGTATTTCGTACCGTTCAGCGTACCGGCTCTGCGGCTCTGAATCTTGCCGCAGTCGCCTGCGGTCGCACCGACGCCTTCTGGTCCACCAGCCTGAACGCCTGGGATATCGCAGCAGGAGTTCTGATGGTTGAGGAAGGCGGCGGCTTTGTCTCAGACCTGCAAGGTGATGCAATCGATATTTTCGTACCCAGTCTGCTGGCTGCAGGGAGTGCGGAACTCGGTGGAAAGATCGTGAAAGTGCTCCCTTGAGATAAGCCGGAGAACTTCTCCCGCCAGAATGCTCTGCGTAGAGTATAGTCAACCGGGGGATTCTGCGGACTGAATACATGGCTGCAGATCGGACACCGCTCCTGATAGCGTGTTCAGGTGCCCCGGGCATTCAGGTATTGCAGTCTCGGACAGCTCGGGAGGGGCTCCGATCATGTTGCGTCATGCGGTCTTACTGAGCATTTGGCTGATGCTGAGTGGCTCGATCCGCGCGCAGACTTCCGGTGATTCGTTGGTACCGAACGGAGTTTCCGCCGCCACAAATCGTGGACCCGTCACGGTGAACGCCGATGAAGCCGATGTGCTCATTCGCACCGAAACAGGGAAGCTCGTCCCGCTTTCCGATCTGGTGGACCCCGAGGTCGCTGCAGAGTTGCTGCGTCGGAGTCTGCAGCAGCAGCGGATCCCGGACTACATTATCGCAAGTCTGGATATGACCGGAGCGATTGAGGGCGAGGCGGCTGAGCTCACAGTCACGATGCAGGTTCGCGTTCGTAGTGAATCCGAGTGGGTCTCTGTTCCCCTGGCACTGGGAGAGACCTTTCTGCGCGACTTCGCACACACTTCAGCAGTTGAGGGTGCCGATGCGGTACTGACTGCGGAAAAGCAGAACACAAGAACATGGCATCTGCAGGGACGCGGGATGCATACGCTGAAGATGACACTTGCAGCGCGGGTCCGAACAACGGCTCCGGGCACGATGCAACTGGCACTGACGCTGCCCCGAGCCACAGCTTCTCATGCTGAGCTGGTTTTTTCCGCACCAGTCGAATTTCAGCGACTACCGCCTGATGGGTTTGACCGCGTCGAGCGGGATGAGCGAGGGATCCGCAAAGTTGAATTCTGGGGCCTCAATGAATCTGTTTCAGTTGCATGGAACGAGGTATTGCCCCCGGTGGATGCTTCTGCAGTGATTCAGGTACAGAACAGAATGCGGCTGGATCTGACGACAATTCCGGCAAGTCTGAATGGTGTTCAGACGTTGAAGATCAGCGGTGCACCCATTACAGAAATCACAGTGGACTATCCTGCCGGATTTGCCCTGGAAGAGGTGGATGCTCGCAATGCGGCTGATATTTCGGTCATGAGCAGTTTTGAGATCATCAGCCAGACGGAGGCTTCTCGCGCACTGATCCGACTGTCAGCACCGGTTGAGGGAACGTTGAATCTTCCTTTTGAACTCGAAGTCGCGGAAGGGCGTTTCCCGGGCGATGTGAGCATCAGGATTCCGTCGATTGAATCGGCCAACATTCAGACCGGCGACCTGGACATTCAGTTTCCTTCCGGATTGCTTGTCCAGCAGACACAGGTGATCGGGGCCCAGCGGCGGAGAGTTGCCGCAGATACTGATCCGGCGGTCGCCGCAACCGCCTTTCGGATGCGATCTCCGGAGTCGCTGATTACTCTGCATGTTGAAGAAATCGAGTCGCAGTATGCGGTTGATACAGAAATGGTGATCATTCCGGAGGGGCAGGCGGTAATCCTGAAGGCTCGATTTCGCGTCAATGTTGTGCGTGGTTCACTGCTGGAATTGCCCCTGCTGTGGAGCGAAGAGTCGTCCAGCAGATGGACAGTGCTGCCTGGTTCCCAGTTATTCCGTGCTGATCGAAATCCGCTGCCGGTCACAGTCAGTCGGGGCGAGGATCAGGAAAGTCAGCTGACGCTGGCATTCGCCGAGCGGCAGTCCGGAGAATTCGTTGTGGAGTTTCAGGCATTCGTTGCGACCGAAGCGTTTGCTGGTGGATCCATGCGGTTTTCTGCTCCCCAGGTGATGCGTCAGGGTGGCCAGCCGGTGTTGTTTCGTCTGGCTGATTCAGACCAGTACCGCATTACGCTGACTGAAAGTGCATCAGGGAACTCGCTGGTTGCGGTTCCGGTCGCACGATCCGCGATGCCGGAGATTGATCGAGATCTGCCGCCCGGGGGCTGGTTGCCCAGCGACCCGGAAACGGCGATCGATATCGGGCTGGAGCAGCAGGAGCCGGTGGTTCAGGTGAAGACGCAGGTGGAACTGCGGCCGGACGAGGCGGGAGTGCGAATTCACCAGAGATTTGAGTATGCAATCGACTTTCGTGACCTGTCTGAAGTCGCACTGTTTGTCCCTTCAGACATTCGTCCTGTGGTACGTATTGCCGGCACGAACGAACCGTTAAGGCCGATGATTGGAGGCCCTCCGGGCAAACGCGTATTTCGTCTGCCGGAATCCGTTCGTGGTCAGATTTTCATCGAAGCAGACTGGCTTTGGCCGCTGGATCAGACACGCGAATCAGAGCCGAAATTGCAGACTCAGATTCCACTGATTCTTCCGGCCGACTGTACTGTCGGGGAGATCCGTGCGGGGACGTCCTCATGGAGCGGTCTGAGAGTTGCGAAGAGTGATTACTGGCGTCCGGTTTATTCGGAGCTGTTTGATGCTGCGTGGCAGTTTGAGTCTGCTGGTGATCGCGCATTCGGAGATCTCACCGGGGCCCGAGGAGGAATTCTGCTGCCCGTTGATCGAAGGCACGGCTACGTGCGGGGGGGAGAAACTGGCCCGGCGATGCTGTTGCTGTCAACGGAATTCCCTGCCGGATTCCATCGCACAACGCAGACTGCAGTTTACGAGCAGACGCCGGAGTCGATCACCATCGAGATTCCGCAGCTGCTGGACGTGGAATCAATTCGGTGGGGCGGGACGATCCTGACACAGGTTGAGGCAGGGTCGCGAATTCTGAGCACCAGCGTTGATGCTGTGAGCGGCAACACGGTCTGGAGCATTTTCACCGGTGCCGCAGAGCTGCAGTCGGAACCAGCTGTTCTGCAGATAGCCTGTCGGCAGGCTGTCAGTTCCTCCGGCCGACTTTATCGTCGCGAGGTTCTGCTTCGCCCGTTATTTCCTTCACCGGTTCCGGCGCCGCCGCTCATCTGGAGCATTGCGGCTGGCAGTGAGTTCAGTGCTGTATTGCCGGACAACGATTTTGATCCTGTATCCGGTGGGGGGCTGAATCTGCTTCCGGGCGCTGAACCTGCCGAGGATCGAGTGCGAAGATATCTGGATGCGGTACTTGCACCCTTTCCGGCAACGCTTCAGGAACAGGCTGGCAGTGTTGTTGCACCATGGCTTGTTTCCGGAGCAGCTCCTGATTTGTTCTTTTCGCCAGGCTCGGCGATCAATCCGAGACTGCTGCTGATTCCGCGGGTCTCAATGCTGCTGGTCGCATCATCGATCTGTGTCGCCGTATTCATGATTCTCTCGATGCTGCCTCGAATTCCATTGCTGGTCCCTGTACTGCTCACTCCTGCTGCCTGCCTGGCGATCTGGGTCTTAAATCCCGCCTGGGCAGAACCGACAGTACCGTGGGTTCTGCTGGGGCTGTTCCCCGGGCTGGTGGCTGTCTGGCTGAATCGTCAGCTGGGGCGACGACGTATGCGTTTGCGTCTGCTGCGGAGTTCTCGCGAAGTCCCGTCCGTTTTTGGGTTCTCGGAGTACGAGCAGCCAGTTGCTTCCCGACGTCGGGCTTCCGTTTCAGCGGAAGCGGATTTTTCCGCCGAGGTCTCACGTTGAAATGCGGTTACTGACTCTGATTCTGCTGCTGGTTTCGATTCCGGTGAAAGGAACCCGGGGTGATGAGCCTGCGCCTGAGGCAGATGATCTGGTGAATGCGCCGCGGCTGACCGCTCCGGAAGATCTGATCGATCTGATTCAGTCGGGCACCTGGAAGGCCATCAGCGAGGCAGAGCTGCAGCAGCTGCAGCAGCATTCCGGAGTCTCCGGGCAGGAGCCATTTGGTCGTCCGGGAATCAGAGCTGCGGAGTACACAGCGGTCCTTGCGGGCACACGACTGACGGCAGGCTCGCTGAAGCTGAGGCTCTACGACGATCAGTTGAATGGCTCCGGACTGCCGCTGTCAATTGGCAGGACAAGTCTGCAGGATCTGCGGATGCGTGATTCATCCGGAGATGCTCCGCTGGCAGCGGATCTTGATCGGAATCTCTATGTCCTGCGGCCCGGCATTGCCGGCGATCTGCGCGGGACGTGGACCGCTGCCGGTCTGGTGGCAGGTGATACGGTTGGTTTTCGGCTTGAACTGCCCCGGGCAACTCAATCGTCACTGCTGCTTGTGACTGACGAGTCAATCGAAGTATCCGGGACCGGCAGTCTGGTGACAGGCCCGGAGCCGTCGGCTGATGGTCTGATCTGGACAATTCTGCCCTCGGTTCCTGATCGGATTGCCTTCAGTTGTCGTCGGCGGCGGCAATTGCAGGCTGAGGATCCACTGTCGCTGACTTCGCTGAACGCTGGTCACACCCTGCGTGGAGACATTCTGAATTCCCGCTGGACGATTGGAGTACCTGCAACTGGCGGCGATGCGTTGCTGCTGCATATGAAGGTGTCTTCGGAAACACGGATTTCCGGTGTGACATTCAATTCTCGCGCGACGGTCGACTGGCAGCTGGAGGCTGCTGATTCCGTTGAGTATGTGCGAATTGAGCTACCGCGGATGAACGCAGGCGGACAACTTGAAATCACCGGTGTATCCGTTGTTTCCGACAGTGAGACATGGGAATTGCCGACCCTTTCGCCGCAGCGCTGGGAGCGAGTGGCGGATTCCATTCAGGGGCCGATACTTGCCCCGCATGGCGTCATCAATGTTGCGTTTCCGCCCACGGTGAATGTGGACGAATGGACGTTGACCGGTGTGGTGGAACGAGATGTTGTTACAGGACCGGATCAGTCTCGTTCGTTTGAACTGCTGCGTTATCAGAATGATGCGACTGTGCTGGTTGCCACTTCAAAAAAACAGGCGCGGCTGACTGATTCGGTCGTCGCCATTGTGGAACAGTCAGGACGGGCGGCAGCTGTGCGTTGCTTTGTGAATCTCAGCTGTCGTGACGCTTCTGTCATCGAAGTCAGCTGGCCAGTCCGTCCAGGGTGGCAGATCGTATCGGCCCGCTACGCATCAAATCAGCGAGTACTCTATCACGAGGTTCAGACATCCGCTGATGGTCGTCAGTTGCTCACACTGCATCTTCCGGAGACACTGGAACCCGATGAGTCTCGAGTGATCGAGATGCTGGTGCAGAACAGCCAGAACTCCCGCCTGCAGCTCCCGTTACTTTCGGCGGAATCAATTGAGCGGACGGGCAGCTTTCTGGTGGCTTCCGTCGACGCCGGAAGCGGTTTCGGGTTACCACGGATTGCTGGGCAGGCAACTCGCGTCCTGACGCAGCGGGAATTCGAGCAGCAGGCTGGCTGGTTTTCTGCGGAGCGGCTGCCAGCTGAGAATCAGATTCTGTTGTCTGGTGGTGATGATATTGCCCTGTTGCCGGAACAGTTTTCGCCCGCTCGAGGACTGTTGCGTCTGCGGCATCGAATCCGCCTTGACGGTGAAGAGATCGTCGAGGAAACAAGGCTGGAAGTGCCAGCGCAGTCTGTTGCTGAATTGCTGCCGGTGGTCGTACCGGAGGAGGTACTCTCGAGAATCAGCTGGTTCGTGGATTCCAGTCCCGTCAGCCTGCAGCAGGAGCAGTTCGAGCGACTGCAGGACGGCATTGTGCGGGTACAGATTCCTGTTCCCGCTCGGGCCGCGGACTCCGATATCGTGGTGACCGCAGTCACGCGTCTTCCGCTGGCTCAGAAATTTACGGCAGCCGTGGCGTTTCCGGATCCGACGCTGCTGACAGAAGCTGTGCTTGAGATCGGGAAGAACGACAGCGGCCTGTTTATCTGTGCAGACCCGCTTGTGGAACTGCCTGCCGAAGGCAGTGGTGCGATGCGTCGCTGGACGCTTTCGAAGCAGCAGAAGCGACTGGAATTCAGCACAGAATCGATCAGCGGGACCGATCAGGAGCGGTCGGTTGATCTGCATTTGTACCACTTGCTTCGCATTCGCAATGCGGACATCCATCACAGGGTCCTCGCTGTCGCAGATATCTCGGGACGTGGTGCAGATGATCGCCTGAGTGTCACTTTGCAGAACGACGTTATCCCGACAGTGCTCGTTGCCGGGCGGCGGGTGCATACATCACAGGAAGGCGATCAGCTGATCATTCCCCTTTCCACAGAGGAGGAGCGATCGCAGCTTGTGCTGGTCTGGGAAAATCCTGTCCGCAGTCTTGATACGCTCGATGGTCGAGTGCAGCTGAATTCTCCGGTGCTCAGCGGTGCCAGGCGTGTGATGACGGTACACCATCTGCTGATTTCTCCCGATCTTGATGTGCGAACTCCAGCTTCACGATTTCGGACACATTATGGCAGCAGCGGTATCGCTTCGCAGATGCTGTTCACAGATATGGCTGGTCGCAGTGCAGGCACTCAGCGTCTTGCCGATGCCGTTGAAGTGCGAAGATTCTTCGTGGAATGGAAACTGTCAGAAGCTCAGGGCTGGATCGTTCAGTCGCTCGTCTCCGGCAATTCCGGCCTGGACGAAATGGAACTGGAGCTGACAGAGAACCGACGGCGTTCTGCGGTGCTTGCCGGGAGTATTCTGTTCAGCCTTGGACTCTGCCTGGCACTGCAGCGCCCTGTGCTTGGAAGACCGCGGCTGGTTGCGGCCCTTGTGCTCCTGCTTTCCTGCGTCTCCCTGGTGAATCTGCCGGCTCTGCTGACGGTGGCAATTCAGGGGACATTCTGGGGAAGTGGTGCCGGCCTGCTGCTGCTGATAGGCCTGCAGGGTGTATTGCGACAGGTTCGCTACTTTGCTCTGCGACGTCGTTTTCTGTCGGCTTCCGTGTTCCTGCTGAGTGTTGTCTGTGGTTCGTCAGCGATTGCGCAGCAGTCAGCTGAATCAGAGCTCAGTCCGCCGTTGACTGCATCGGGCATCATATCGGACGCAGGAGTTGTTTATCTGCCGGTCGATGAAATTGACGCCCTCAGAGATCGTGCCCGCCGCGAATCGACCGTGGCTCGACAGGCGCTGGCCACTGACTGTGAGGTGGTGCTGCGAACTGATAGTGCAGACTTCCTTGAGGTTATTCTGAAGATTACAGCGACGGTGGCCAGTTCACAGCAGGGGGCCTTTCTGCCGCTTCCGGCCGGGGACTGTCGTCTCGTGGAGTGCGACGTCGATGGTGCCAGAGTGTTTCCGGATCCCGCGGGAGATGATCTGCTGCTGATTCCGCTTCCGGCGACATCTGCCCTGCCGGTGAAGCCGCTGACAGAAACCGCTGCGGTGGTGGAATCATCTGCGGACGATGTGGCAGCATTCACTGCGCACCAGATTGTCTGTCTGCTGCGGCCGCGGATCGAGCGGAAGGCGTCCGGGCTTCGCCTCCGCCTGCCTGCGCTGCCCTGCCCTCGATTTCGCCTCCTGATGGATGACTCGGACGGACTGTTTGCTGCGGCCAGAATACAAACCACTGAAGATACGATTGCATGGGATACTCTCGATCAGCCAGTGGTCCTGAATACCCTTGCCGGCCATGAGGGCATCGACGTCAGTCTGCTGCGTGCGACACCCGGCAATGAGTCTGATGAAACAGAGCCTGCGGAAGCGGGTACACTGATTGTCTGTGAAAACACGACAGGACTGCAGCGGCTGACCTGCTACTACCGCGTGTCTCGCTGGTCGTCCCTGCGGGGTGATCTGCAGCTGCAGTTGCCTGTCGGTTACGTACTGCGTGGTGTGACGGTCGTTGACGGCGACAGCTCTGCTGAAGCATTGTGGCGCACACAGGAATCGCAGGCGACGATCACACTGCCTGCGGAGATTTCCGACACCTTCGTACTGACTCTGCAGCTGCAGTCACAGTCAGAGGTTTCGCTGACGAGTCAGACGATTCCGGTGGATGAGCTGCAGCAGATCCGCGGTGTGCGTTTTTCCGGAAGACCATTGGTAGCGTCGCGATTCGAGTCTGTATTCTCCACGTTGCTCCCGGAACTGGCGGCTGCTGTTCCGGTTCAGTACAGCGCTGCGGCAGATGACTGGGGGAACCTGATTCGCCGCTCGGATACTCTGCTGCGAGTATCGGGGGATGCTGCCTTCGAATTACGTACAGAGTCGCGAGAAAGTCGCCACGAGGTGAGAATTGCACAGACGTGCGAATTGTCGGAGCAGTTGCTCAGCTGGACCTGTCAGATTGATGTGGAAACGTCATTCCTGCCGGTGTTTCGCCACCGGATTCGCATACCGGAACAGATTCGCGTCCGCTCTGTAACTGTCAACGCTGGTGAGGCAAACCGGCTGGCGGGCTGGCATGTTCGCGGGAATGATCTGATCGTGATGCTGCGCGAAGGGACTCTCGGACTGCATGCGATCAGTGTGGCTGGTGAACGCCAGTTGTCCCTGAATGATGAAGTTCTTCAGCTTTCCAGTCCCACCCTCGCCAGCTCGCAGATACTTGAATCATCCCTTTCGTTGCGTGACAACGATGGACTCGGACTGATCCTTGAGGATCCCGGAGACACGGTCTCTGACCCACCGATTGATTCGGGGGATCCATTACCTGTTGGTGTGGAACTGAGGCTGCAGATTCTGAATGAACAGCGACCGCTCATACTGCGTCGTGCCAGACCCGTTGATGCGACGGGGCAGCTGATCTCGATTGCACTCCCGGATCGGATTGTGTTTGTCGCTCGGGTGTCTCGCTGGTCCGATCTGCGGGGAAGCTTTGGGATCAGGTTTCCGGAGAACCTGAAGCTGCTGTCCGACCCGCTCGTGCTGGCTGATCAGACTCGAATTCCAATGACGACGGCAGACGGGCGATTCGTACCAGTGGGCACCGGTCTGACGGAATTGTCCGGGTACACGCAGTTTCTTGTGACATGGGTACTGCCGGTGGGTAGTGCGGAATCTGCATCTGAGGATTCCAGCCGGTGCCCGTGGCCGGAGTTTGATGCGTCATTGAAATGGCGCAGCTGGGATCATCTGATCATTGCAGAAGCCTCCTCAAAGCTGACTCTCGAGGCGCCGGAAGAGCAGGCATGGGGAATCGCTGCTGCCGATGATCTCGGATTGCTGCCGGTGGATCGTGAGCTGCAGGAAGTACTGACAATGTCCCGAGCTCAGCTGACGGAGCCAACCGAGCTGGAACTGGCTCGCCGTCCGGAACGTCGCTCCGCTGAGTCTGCTCCCGGCGAACTCTATGCGGTGGCGATGACTTCGATTTTTGTTCAGGAAGATGACTCCCCCGGGGCAATTACGGACTTTCGTATTTTCAGTCGTCGCTGGCCAATTCGGTGTGTGATTGCAATTCCGGAAAACACGGTCATTCTGGATCTTCCGACTGAAGACTATGTTCGCTGGGAAGATTCGGAACGACGTCATCTGCTGCTCAGAATTGACGGGCCGGAGACGGCACTCCGGTTGCGGTGGCTGGGAACCAGAGCTGTTGTTTCTCCGTTTGCCATGAAATTCAGTTTCTCGCTTCCCGCCGTGCGAAACTGCGAAATGCGGCATTCCCTGTCGGTGGTTTCTTCATACAAGGAAGTTCCGGCAATCAGCGGTGCCGAAGTATTGCTGACTGCAGAAGAACAACTGCAGCTGCTGCAGGAAGACCTGCGGCTGGGGTATCGATTGCTGGAGAATACTGTGGGTGTCGACAGTGGACAGCTGATTCTCCGCAGCAACGAACAGGCGGCGGTACTCGCTGATCAGTCGCAGGCGTTTCTGACCACGCAGGGGGCTGAACGACAAATGCGTCGTGTCCGACAGAGACCCGCAGCGTTTGAGAGGATTGCCGTCTCCTATCGTCGACGTCTGGAATTGTCCACCATCATTCCCATCGGACTGGGGCTGTTCGTGCTGCTCGTTGCGACTGTGGCTGCTGCCGGCAGACAGGAAGCGGAGGCGGTCACGGTGATTACCGGCGGACCGCTGGAGATTGCCGCAGAGGTTGCTCAGTCAGAACTGAATCCATCATGGCACGAGGGCACGGCAGGTACGGAGTCCGGGTTTGATCATCCGCGCCCCGGAGCAATTACCAAAGTGATCCGCGGCAGCGATGATCTGGTGACCGGGGAACGCTCTGACAGCTGATGCATCCTGTGGCAGGGCTTCAGAAACAGATTCCTCCACGAATTGTCCAGGTGTTGCTGAGCTCCGCCGGGACTGCAACGTCATCAAATTCGATGCTCCGCCCGAACACCAGACCGAATTCTGTGAAGATACTGCGATTCTCCGTCTGCACGTGTTCAAGTCCGACCATCAGGCGATAGTCTCGCAATGTCAGCTGAGTATCTCCGCGACTGGCTGTCTGAACAGACCAGGTATTGCCTCCGAACACGCCGGAAAGATAGCCCCATGTTTCCGAACAGTCGCCGTCCCTGCTGAGTCGGCAGGAAATTCGCGGGGAGGGAAACTGCAGATCAAATTTCCAGTTATTGTCAGGTGTCCAGAGCAGGCCCGCCGCAGGCAGAATGGGAAAGTCATCGCGACCGGTATGGACCAGACCTCCGGAGACCATCAGCGTTCCCGGTCGCATCTGCCATGTGAGCAGACCCAGTCCAAAGATCCTCAGCGCATCCTCAGAGTTATTGAAGTCAGTTCGTACGGCCGGGGTGACGATGCCGAGTATTCCGAAACGCTCATCGATCTTCTTCTTCCAGAAAAACCGTGCCCCGGTTTCATACAATTCATCAGGCAGATCCAGCGTCGGAGACGCAGTGAGGTAATCGGCCCGAAAAAAGGGAGTCACCATCAGCAGGTTGTCAAAACTTCCCATGGGAAACGCCAGCGTTGCTGAGAGATCCATGGATGACATGGCAATGCTCTCCGGGCCGTCGTCATGCAGATATCCACCGACGACCGTGACCCCCTGCAACATGCCGTTGCGAAACTTCTGCAATGGTGGCGGGCAGACTTCGCTCCCGCAGGAACGGTCATCTGCATAGCCTGCAGAGAGATCAGGATCCAACGGACGAAAATCCCACTCGGAAGTCTGGTCTGCAGTCTCCTCTGCTGGAGTCATCACGACCCGAGCAGAGTTGCTGACCGGCTGCAGCCATGCAGGTGCACTGCTCACGTACAGCAGCTGATCCTGCCCTGTCAGATTTGAGGACGACAGAATCGTCAGTGTTACAGCAATGATGGCACGGTGCAGCGAGCGACATGCGGACATGGTGGTCTGGCCCCTGAATGTCTTGCCTTCCGGCGCAGAACAGCAGCGTGCAATCGCCGCATCGGCCGGAGAATCCCCCGTGTTACAATCGGCATTTTCGGGATCCTCTGTCATCTCTGTTCGATCTGACTGCGGTGATTTGGAGGTGTATGAGCAGGGATCGGCAGAAACTGCCGAAAGTCATTCGCCGTCCAGTCCCGCAAACAGCCGACTTCCAACTCGCACCAGAGTCGCTCCTTCTTCCACTGCCGGTACGAAGTCTCCACTCATGCCCATCGAGAGCTCAGACAACTGCAGCTTGCAGGCTGCTGACTGAGGATGCTGATTCAGCAGGTCGCGGAGTTCTCGTAGTTCGCGAAACACAGGTCGGGCCTGTTCCGGATCTTCTGTCGCTGCTGCCATGGTCATCAGACCCTGCAGCCGGATGCGAGAGGAATACTGCAGGATTTCCGGCCAGAGCTCCTGAATCTCCTGCGTGGAGAAGCCGGATTTCTCTGACTCCCGCGACAGATTGACCTGCAACAGCACTGCCGGAGCCGCGTTTGTGGATTCCGCAGCCGCAGCAATCGCCTGCAGCAGCCGAAGTGAATCCACGGAATGGATCAATGCCGCAGCAGTCACGGCCAGACGAACTTTGTTGCGTTGCAGATGGCCAATCAGGTGCCACTCCTGTTGTGGCAGTTCGGCTGCCCGATCGGACAGCTGCTGTGGGCGATTCTCGCCAAATACCGGGTGGAGTCGGCTGAGCGCTGCCACCCACTCTGGCTGGGCATACTTGGTGACGGCCACAAGACGCACTGTTTCAGCTGCGAACTGTGATCTCTGCCGAGCGCATTCAATCTCATCCAGAACCGAATTCAGATTCTGTCGCAGGATCTCAGACAGCTGCATGACATGGGCCTTCCTGATCGATTGTGACTGTGTTTTGTTGTGCTGCGATTCGGTTCCAGCCGGCAATCTGATGCGTGATCATAGCTGCGTGCTGCCGGTTGTCCGCTTTCGGCCGCCCGATTCCTCAGAACTGCGTTCCGAATTCCTGCCGGAACAGAGTATCATGTCCGGGTCGCATTTCTGCCGGGTTTCCTGTGAACAGAGATCTACATCATGCGTATCAAGCTGCACATCTGCCGAATTGCGCTGCTGCTGTCCATCACCGGGCTTGCGGTGGCCGCAAACGGACCGCTCCCGGAGCTTTCCCCGCTGCTGCCGGCCGTTCGTCGCCCGGTCGACATCTGCCAGAGTGGCGGTTTTGTATTTACCGCGAATTGCAGCACCGGATCGGTGTCGGTGATTGATGCGGAGCAGATGCTGACGATTCAGGAGTTTCACGTCGGAAAGCAACTCTCCGCGCTGGAATCGTGGGGGACAAAGCTGCTGGTTCTGGACACCAGTCAGCATCAACTGCTCACACTGCAGTACTCCGCTGCAATGGGAAAGATGCAGGTTCTGGACCGCTGTACTGTGGCGGATCATCCCGTCGATCTTGCCGTCAGCAGTGACGGGGCTCTGATCGCAGTCAGCTCTCTGTGGTCCCGGACGGTGACACTGCTGCAGCCGAATGCGGCGGGATTACTGCAGATTCGGAATACCGTTCAACTTGATTTCGCACCACGGCGACTGCTCTTCACTGCGGATCAGCAACTTCTTGTTGCAGACAGTTTTGGCGGCCGTCTGTGTCTTGTCGATACCGTCAGCGGAAAGGCCGGAAACGTGGTTCAGATCCATGGCCACAATATTCGCGGACTGGCTCTCGGACGCGATGGACGGTCTGTTCTGGTCACGGCGCAAACACTCAATTCAGAGACATTCACAACCTATGAACGTGTCTTCTGGGGCGTACTGATGCGAAACAGTCTGCATACGGTTCCGCTCAGCGCTTTCAGAGCAGGTGCAGTTTCGGCCGGGGCTGCAGCCGCTGGAACCTACGCAGGTGGATCTTATTCCGGCATCTCGGATAACTCGGGGCCCGCCTATGCTTCAGGTGACTCTGAGGCGTTCGGCCTTTATCCCCTCGGAACACCGTCGATTGGTTCGGGAGACCCGGGGCGGCTGATCGTTACCGCGGAC
>JALQUR010000458.1 GCA_023260695.1 Planctomycetaceae bacterium | reverse complement strand
ACAGAAACCGAAACACCGTCGGTCTGCTTGGCCGGAGGAACATCAAATGCCTTCTGCATGCTGAATGACGCAGTCACCATGAAAAAAATGAGCAGCTGAAACGTAACGTCCACAGCGGGAGTCAGGTCGATCGAAGCGTTTTCATCCGGGAGCCGCTCGCGGCGCGGAATTTCTTCTTCTTCCGGAGACTGCTGCGATTGCTGCAGAGCGCGTGCTGCCGGCTGTCGCGTGGGCATCACCGTAGTCGGGCCCACACTCGGAGTCTGATCCAGAGGCGAATTGGGAGTGGAGTCAGCACTCGCAGCAGATCCCATGCTTCCCTGCAGCCTGCGACGCTCGGCCTGAGCAAGCTTTTCCAGTGCCTCGAGCCGCGGCAGACGCACAAGATCAAGAGAACGCCCCTGCTTGTGCGCCGCACTCAGAGTACGGATATCCTCAAGCAAGTCCGCCGCCGACTGATATCGCAGCGACCTCCGCTTCGCCATCATGCGATGCACCAGACGACACAGAACAAGCGGAATTTCTGAATTCTGTTCCTGCAGTGGAGGCGGGGGATCATTGACATGCTGCGAGGCAATCTCAGCAGCGGAGGTCCCGGTAAACGGTGGGTGGCCGCAGAACAGCTGATAGCAGGTGACCCCGAAGGAATAGATGTCCGAACGAGAATCCAGTTCGCGTCCGGAAACCTGCTCCGGACTCATGTATAACGGCGTCCCCATCACCTTGCGATCACCACCGGTCTCTGTCGCCTCACCCAGTTGTGCCAGCCCGAAGTCGGCAACTTTCACATCACCTTTCTGGGTAACGAGCAGGTTTTCCGGTTTGATATCCCGATGCACGATTCCTTTTGCTTCGGAAGCCTTCAACGCACTGACAACCTGCCGCATCACACTCAGAATTGAGCCCAGATCAAGCCGTCCCTTCTCGCGAACGAGAGTCGCGAGATCACTCCCCTGTACATATTCCTGAGCAATGAAGTGGTAAATCCCTTCGTTGCCAACGGTATAGATCTGAACGATATTCGGATGATTCAGTCCGGCTGCCATCGTAGCTTCCAGCCGAAACCGCTCGAGCAGTTCCGCACCGGAAACTGCCGTCACCGAAGTCTTCATGACCTTAACGGCGACATAACGCTGCAGTGATGTCTGCTGCGCCAGATAAACATCGGCCATCCCCCCGCCGCCCAGACGCCGCAGCAGTTGAAATTCGCCAAGGTTCTGATCGGTAAGGTCGCTCATGAAAATCCCGAATCAGTCAGTTCGTTGTGTATTCTGAAATGCCGAGCAAAGCAGCGGATGAGGACACCGGGTCAGTCGCGTCGATCCTCGACTGCGTAATGAAAGCCCACATTGGTGATCTCCGAAATCATCGACTCCACCTCGCTGGTAAATCGATTTGGCACATCGCGATCTCCCAGAATCATGATCTCGATTCCATTCGGACTTGCCTCGGATGCTTCCCCGAGTCGCTCACGAAGCTCTTCCAGTGTGATCGGTTTCTTCTCAATCTCCATGGCCGGGTCGGACACATCATCCACTGGAGCCTTGATCACCAGATTGAAGGACATCTTGCCCAGTTCGGTGGAACCTCCCGAGACAGATCGAGGCACGATTGCCGGAGGATTCCCCTGCATAGTGGATGTGACCATGAAGAAAATCAGCAGCTGGAACGTCATATCAATCATCGGAGTAATATCGACATCCGCACTCTCAGCGGGAGGACGCTTTCTTACTGGCAGCTCGTCTTGTTCTTCACTGGCCATTGACCTGAACTTTCATCAAACATGTGCACCAATACACATTCGGCGATCACTGCAAATTGCGTGATCAGGCTGCAGCTTTCGACTTTGCAGCTGCCAGATCATCCAGCAGGATCCCTGAACCCTCATCAATGTTCTCTGTGAGCTTCTTGATCGCATTGGAAGCCATACCCTGCATCACAATCAGCGGAATCGAAATCGCCATTCCCGCAGCCGTCGTCCAGAGTGCAAAGCTGATGTCCGCCGAAAGTTCCTTGGGGTCGACCCCCGTTGCGGCAGCTCCCGCAATCTTCGCGAATGCGTTGATCATCCCCAGTACGGTACCTAACAGTCCCAGCTGCGGTGCCGTCTTGATCGCCGTACCCACCCACGAGTTCAGACGCTCAAGTCCACTCAGAATATCCCGCTCAAATCGATCCACCACAGCCTGACGCAGCTTTTTCATCGGTTCATCGCGAGCCTGAATCGCGAACTGCGTGAGCTGAGGCAGCGCCTTATGCCAGAGTGCCGGAGTATCGCAGATGGCAATCGCCCCGTCGTAATCACCGCGGTCCAGGCACTCCCCCACCTCCGTCAGAAAATTCTGCTCGGCAGCTGCCCCGGGGAACTGTTTCTTGCGAATCCGACTCAACAACAGAATTCCGGTGAACAAACCACCCACGGCACAAAACGCAATGCCAACCCAGATCGAGTTTTCAATGGTTTTCATGAATGCGGACGGACCTGCCGCAGCAGCGGCGTCCTGGGCAAGCATGTTTGTCACGTGCAATACATCTGCGAAGCTGATCATTGGGCATTCCAGATTGATAATAGTGCCTCAGGAACAACAGCCCTGCTCGAGCGGAAAAACACCGTCGGCAACACAGCTGCTCCAGCCTGTAGAAAAAAGATTCGCCTGGCGGCCTTCTGCCGAGCAGAACTCCATCGGCGAGTCCGAACAAATGTGCCGGCTACTTCAATATCTGCCGACTGACTGTGAATTCGTAGCCACTTCCCTGACGCTTTACCTGAAAATAGGTACGGCGAATTGCAGACGGCTGCTGATTGTTGTAGTCCACCTCAAGCTGTGCCAGCGACTGCTCAAGATCGGATGGATAGAAGTGCATGATCACTCCGTCGGCGGCATCGATCTGAACCTTTGCAAACAACTCAATATCTGCCTTGACTCGATCCTGACTGCCATCCTGCCAGTTCAGAAACAACCGTTTTTCCCCCTCACCCGTCCGCACCTCGCGGACCGTTGGACGTGCCTGAGCCACCTTACTGAGATAATACAGCCGAGACTCTTCCTTCAGCAGTAATCCAAGCTCGATCCCGAAGTAGTCCAGCTGAGCAGCATAGCTTTCTGCATCGCCCTTGTCGGCAAACTCCACAATCCAGCCCTGCTCCCGCTTGGCTCCGCCACGACCGGGACCACCACTCCCAAGCGGCCGACCGCCCGTTCCGTCAGCACTCCCCGGCACCCCGGAACTTTCGGCAGCGTTGCTCTCCCGCGGCGCCTCGATCACCGACGCATTTTCAGCAACCTCCAGCACCTGCTCCAGTACTTCCTCAATTTCCGTCACATCAGACTCTTCATTCGAAACTGACGGATCAGGGACTGCATCTTCCGGAGATTCAACATTGGGCGTAGCGTCTGGAGCTCCATCCTCCCAGCCACCGTCACCTGCTGGCATCATCTCAATCTTGCGAGAGACTGGAGCGGGCAGACGGTTTGACAGCCAGATTGCCACCATCGCCAGAAAGGTCAGCGCTGCGACCAGAGCCGTCGTCTGGAGCAGCCCCACGACCATATCGTAACGGGTCAGCTTGATCTGCGGTGCGCGGATCCCTGCCTTATTTGCTGTAGACATGCTTCGACTTCGTACCTCGTGGACGATTGCAGCCGGAAACAACTGCCACCTGAACAAACACAATCTCTGCTGCCCGGAAAGCTGCAGACAAAAAACTGTCCCGCCGCCACACGCCAGGCACTCCTCACTGCCCGGCAGCGAGAATACCTCCACCAGAGTGACCAGAAACAGGGACGAAAAACCTCATCGAGAGTATCGATCCCATCACCCGAGGACTTAACCCTGAGCATCACGCAGGCAGTCAGAACGACTGTGAAACTCACCGCAAATCTGTCTCGCTGGGGCCAACTGGGTTGCGCACACTGACTTTCAGCCAATGTCGTCCGCCTCAATCTGGTGATGCTAATTTGCAAATCTCTGCAATGTCAACGTTCACGATCACCCCAGATCCGGCAAATTGCATGAATTGCAGAGCCCCTGCTGCCTCCCGCAGAAAATGCCGCCATCCTGCAAACGCCCCCCTGCAGTTTTACTTCTCAGCGCCGCAATGTCGCCTTTTCAGGATATACAAATCTGTTATTTCCAACGACACTGTCACTGCGGAGTTTTTTTGTTGATCTGATGCCCCCGTCGCACACACGAAAAAACGACTCCTGTTCTACTGAACAAAAATCCACAAACATGAAAAAGCTCCACCTTCACCTGTGCTGAACAGGGCTGGACTGATAGAGTTCGTGAGGCCACAGAGCCAGACTGCAGCAACGATGCTGCAGGCGAATCAGCTTGAATAATGTGGCAGGATGCCACTGAAAGTAATCGTCCGATGAAATTGAGCGTCGTACTCGCCGCAAAGAATGAGGCTGAAAACCTGCCGCAGCTGATTGCAGAAATCTGCACAGCCCTGCGTCCCGCAACCAGATTTGAGATCGTGGTCGTTGACGACGGAAGTACAGACGAAACTCCGCGTGTACTCAGCGAAGTCCAGAAACAATGTCCGGAACTTGTGATTATCCGGCATCAGCAGTCCTGCGGACAAAGCTTCGCCATGGTGACCGGGGTGCTGGAATCAGGTGGTGACATGATCGCGACGCTGGATGCAGACGGTCAGAACGATCCAGCAGACCTGCCGAAGATGCTGACGGTACTCCTGGCTCCCACAGAAAATGGAGAACAGGTCAGCCTTGTTGCCGGACACCGGCAGCGGCGAAAGGACAATTTCTGGAGAATTCTCTGCTCTCGAACGGCTAACGCGGTGCGTCAGGCAGTCCTTCGTGACGGCACACCGGACACTGGTTGTGGAATTCGAGTTTTTCGGAGAGACACCTTTCTGGCCCTGCCTCGTTTTTCACATATGCACCGCTTTCTTCCAGCCCTGGTGATCCGTTGCGGAGGCGTGGTCACTTCTGTGGCTGTCAATCATCGGCCACGCATTCATGGAAACTCACACTACGATACGCTTGGAAGGCTGACTGCGGGGATCATGGACCTGTGCGGCGTCGCATGGCTGATTCATCGCAGCGTTGTTCCGTTGGTGGAATCTCGCACTGGATCCGGGAATGACATACGACAGCTGGACGATCTTCGGGTTTATGGGGCAGACGATTTTCATGAGTCGCTTCCTCGTTCAGTGGCTTAGCAGTGAAAAAGAGGGACGCAGTGTTGTTCCCCTGGCCTTCTGGTATCTGAGTCTCTGCGGTGGCGCGGTGCTTGCGATCTATGCGATCCAGCGAAAGGATCCGGTATTCATCTTCGGACAGGGGCTGGGACTGATCGTCTACGTCCGCAATCTGCAGCTGATCCGAGCGGAGCGGCTGCGAAACAGGCAGCAGCAGACAGAATCAGCGTCCCGGAATGGGACCGATTCCTGAACTCCTCCGTCGCTTTCTCCTGCCTCGGTTGCTCGCCACACACTTTCTGCGCAGCTGCGACCGACCTTATTCTGCATCGACGGCAGTGATCGTCCAGTAACTTCTGCGTGAGCACCTAATGAGATATCTGCCCCTCGCAATCCTGATTTCGCTGGCCATCAGCCTGATTTCGGTGCTTTGTCGACCATTGCTCCCCATCGATGAAACTCGCTATCTGGCTGTCGCCTGGGAAATGCTGGAGCGAGGAGATTTCTTTGTTTCCCACCTCAATGGATCAACCTACGCCCATAAGCCGCCGCTGCTGTTCTGGCTCATCAATGTCGTCTGGCAGTTTACCGGTGTGAGCGATTTTTTCGGGAGACTGGTGGCACCAGCCTTCGGTCTGCTCTGCCTGTCACTGACCCATCGGCTGTCGCTGCGTCTCTGGCCCGACGATCGAACGACTGCAGACCGAGCAGCTCTGATGCTGTCGACGTGCCTGATCTGGATGTATCTCAGTCCGGTGACAATGTTCGATACATTGCTCTCAACCTGCACCCTCGTGGCTCTGCTCGGTATCTTTCGCACATCCGCTCCCGACGGGCGTTCTGGCTGGCTGCAGGCCGGTATTGCCACTGGATTCGGGATTCTCGCCAAGGGACCTGTCATTCTGCTCTTCGTGCTCCCGGTCAGTCTGCTTTCGCGCTGGTGGAGTCAGACGCCCGGTTCCGGCAGAAGATCTGTCACAGGATCTCTGCTGATGGTCGCTGTTGCAGCAGTGATCGGGCTCGCCTGGGCCATCCCTTCAGCTTTGTCCGGAGGCGATAAGTATGCTCAGGAACTGCTGTTCGGCCAGACCGCCGGCCGGATGGTCAACTCCTTCGCTCACAAGCAGCCGTTCTGGTGGTACCTGCCCGTGTTGCCAGTGTGCCTGTTACCGTGGCTGCTGTTGCCGCAGTTATGGCAGGGATTGCGAAAAATGCCTGCAGATCCAGGAACCAGATTTGTCCTGGTCTGGGCGTTCGGAGCTCTGTTTCCACTGAGTCTGGTCAGTGGCAAGCAACTGCACTACCTGATGCCACTGATTCCGGCACTGATTCTCCTGTGCGCACGGGCGACAGCTCAGACGGACCGACCAGGCCAGCTCAGGGATCTGGTCATGCTCATACCAGGCACATTTCTGCTGGGTTCATCGCCGTTCTGGGCTAACCTGATTCCGCCGCTTCGATCGGTGCAGATTGACACCCTGATTTCCCCGCTGGCCAGTCTGTTGATGATGAGTACCAGCCTGCTTGCAGTTCTGGCATTCCGCGGACGCAACCTGACAACCGGCATCTGCGGCATAGCACTTGCCACTGCACTCCTGCAGATGGTCCTCCTGCTTTCGCTCCGTACCACATTCTGGAGCGGATTCGATCAACAGGCACTCGCTCAGTACATCAACGCGCAGGATACGCCCGCAGCCTGGTCTGGAGCCTACCACGGACAACTCAACTTTGTCGGACGCACGCTGAAGATCGAGGAAGTTGCCGATGACGCAGCACTGCACGAGTGGCTTCAGGATCATCCGGATGGCCAGCTGATCCACCGCGTCAGACTGACCCGCAACAGTGATTCGCCACTTGTGCAGCCTCTGGTCCGATCGGATCGCCACAGACCATCCGACGAGGACCAGCAGCTGCTGCTGGAAGGACTCCGGCAGTCAGATCTCCTGCCGCAAGCAAAGGACATTGCCGAAGTTGCCTTTGTGCACTGGATTCGAACCGGGTTGCACGATCGACCGTTTCTGGTGGTGCGTTATAAGCCGTGAACGCGGGGTACATCCGCCACCGTTTTTTCGGCGGGATCGAGCAATGTGCGAAGAGCAGAGTCTGCGAGACACCCGCTGCTCTCTCACCGGGCAAAACGACCTGCCCCCGGAATACGAATTCAGGTATTCTTTAACGGAGCGATGCAGTCCAGGTTCGAATCTCTGCATCACCATGACTTCAGGAACAATCAGCAGATAAAGAACTGACCGATGCCCCTGCGTTTCTACAACACACTTTCCAATGAACTGGAGACCTTCGTACCCGCCGACGACGCGACCGTCCGCATGTACAGCTGCGGCCCCACGGTCTACGACTTCGCGCATATCGGAAATTTCCGGTCTTTTCTGTTCGCAGACATCGTCCGCCGCACACTTGAATTCTTCGGCCACAATGTGCATCACGTGATGAATATCACCGATGTCGGTCACATGACCGATGATGCTGGTGCCGACGGTGCCGGTGAAGACAAAATGCAGGCAGCCGCCAGACGTGTGAAGGAAGACAAGAAATCCGGAAGAGTTCCGGATGGGGCTGTCGCTGACCCTGATGACCCGTATCAGATTGCGCAGTATTACACAGACTGCTTTCTCGAGGATGCTCGAACACTCGGCGTCAAAGTCGCCTTTGAGTATCCGGACAATATCCTGCACGCCACAAAAAACATTGATGCGATGCAGGAAATGATCACCCAGCTGCTTGAACGTGGTCACGCCTACGTCGGACCTGATGGAGTGGTTTATTACAGTGTGGAAAGCTTTCCTCACTATGGACGGCTCAGCGGCAACACTCTCGACAGGCTGATGTCGGGTGCCGGTGGTCGGGTCAGTGAAGAGAATCAGGCCAGCAAACGACACCCTGCAGATTTCATGCTCTGGAAACCTGACTCCACCCACATCATGAAATGGGATTCTCCGTGGGGAACCGGGTACCCAGGCTGGCATATTGAATGTTCATGTATGGCCCGCAAACGGCTTGGCACTGACGTCATCGACATCCATACCGGCGGAGAAGACCTGATTTTTCCGCATCATGAATGTGAGATCGCGCAGACCTGTGGTGCCACCGGCGAAGAGACCTTTGCTCGCTTCTGGATGCATGCTCGTTTTCTCCTCGTAGAAGGCGAAAAAATGAGCAAGAGCAAAGGCAGTTTCTACACCGTTCGCGATGTACTTGAAGGACGCATCCGCACTGAATCAGGGCAGCCGGCGGGGGTCCGAGTGCACCCGGCAGTACTCCGACTTGAACTCATCAAGTCGCACTACCGTGGCAACATGAACTTCACCCACAAGGGACTGATGGACTCCGCCGGTGTCGTACGCAGACTGACGGAATTTCGCACCCGCCTGGAACACGCCTGTGGTGGAATTGCTGCCGAAGTTGATTTTGATTATCCGATCCTTGCAAGATTTGCAGACTGCCTCGCTGACGACCTGAACATCGCCGGAGCCCTTGGGGCAATTCTTCCATGGGCCAGCACAAATCCGGAGGATCCGGCCGCAGCACTGGGCGCGCTGAACCGAATGAATGAAGTCCTTGGCGTTGTTCCGCTTGCCACAGCCGCCGCTGCAGTGGAAGACGCCGGTTCAGAGAACTCCGAAATTGAAACCCTCTGTCGCCAGCTGGACGAAGCACGTGCTCAGAAGGATTACGCGACTGCGGACGCAATTCGCGGACAGATTCAGGAACGAGGCTACGATGTGAAGACGTCTCCGGCCGGAACCGTCGCCGAACGGCGGCTTGCCTGAGTCTGCCGCACTGCCCTGAATCCGGAGCTGCTCTCATGGAACAATTGCTGCTCGTTACGCTGGTGACCGGATTCACAGGGGGATGTCTGCTGTGGCTGCTCAGCCGTGTTGTCCGAAAATACTGCATCATCGATGCCTTCTGGGGGCCGGGGTTCGCTGTACTTGCCGGCGTTGCTGCCTTCAGAGTCAACCAGCACATGCTCACTCCGGCTGAACAGCTGCTGCTGCTGGCGACCTGCATCTGGGCCCTGAGGCTGGGCGTCTATCTTGCCATCAGAATTCTCCGCGACCCGCATGAAGATCGTCGCTATGCCGCGATGGCCGAAAAATACGGTCCGTCATTCCGCTGGACATCCCTTGGAATCGTGTTTCTGCTGCAGGCTCTGATCATGTGGTTTGTTGCCCTGCCTGTGACAATCGGCTGCAGCGGCATTTTTGCCGACGGGGCGAAATCCTGGCTGCTGCCGGGCGGACTGCTGTGGGCGACGGGTCTGTTCTTTGAAACCGTCGGCGACTGGCAGCTGGCCCGTTTCCGGAGTCGCCCGGACAGCTCCGGAAAAGTACTGGACACGGGCCTGTGGAGGCTCACCCGACACCCCAACTACTTCGGTGACTTCTGTGTCTGGTGGGGACTCTGGATGCTCAGCCAGGCAGCAGGAGCTCCGCTCTGGACGATCATCAGTCCAGCCGCAATGGCCTTCTTTCTGCTCCGCGTGTCCGGGGTCACTCTGCTGGAAAAGGACATCGCTGAACGCAGGCCTGAGTATGTGGATTACATCCGCAGAACCAACGCATTCTTTCCCGGCAGACCGCGCTGAAATCGTGTCTGCCGCAGAAAGTCAGAGCAGCTTCGCAGCCCGGGCCAGGTCCTCGTCCGTGCCCGCCACAATCAGCGCGTCCGAGTCCTTCAGAATCTGATCCGGATCTGAGGTGAAGGTGATCTTCTCATTCAGTACATCATGGATGGCGACGACAGTAATTCCGTATTCCTGCCGCAGTGCCAGGGAACGCAGTGATTTCCCGGTCCAGTCAGACGGAACACCCATTTCCTGAATACTGAACCCGGCTGAAAACGGTACATAGTTGAGCAGGCCCGGCCCCGACAGACGTCTTGCCAGTGCCTGTGCCGAATCCCGTTCCGGAAAGATCGTCAGCGAAACTTTCAGTCGCTCCATCACCCGAGCGTGATCCGCTGAGATTACCTTCACGTAAATCTCATGCACATCGAGATCATGGAGTGCCATCGTTGTCAGGATACTGGCTGTAATGTCATCTCCTGTACTGACGATTGCTGCATCCGCCCCTTTGATCCCAAGACGCTCCAGTGTCTTGATGTTTCTGCCGTCTCCGACAACCGCGCGTGAGACATTCGGAGCCACTCGGTCGACAGCTTCTTCCTGCATATCGACAGCGATTACCTCGTGCCGTTCACTGAACAATGACTCGGCAACTGCCGTACCGAAGTTACCCAGCCCGATGACAACAAATCGATTCATGTTTCAGCCCACCACAACATCTTCGTTGGCGTATCGAAACCCCTCACCCCCCAGTCGCCTCACTGTCAGTGCCGCGGCCAGTGTCAGCATACCAACCCGCCCCAGAAACATCAGCAGCACCGTGATCAATCGACCGGTATCTGATAATTCCTGAGTCATCCCGGTGGATAAGCCAACGGTGTTCAGAGCACTGACCGCCTCGAAGATGCAGTCCCGCAGAGACGCACCACTGCCGCCCCCGGCGGACTCCGAAATTGTCAGCAGGAGCATGCCGACGAAAGCGACGGCAATTCCAGCAGTAAACAATCCGACGGCGCGGGATGCTGTCTGTTCCGGAATTGTGCGATACCATGCCGTGGTATGCTCATTGCCGCGCAAACGTGACCATGCCACCATCAGAATCAATGCGAACGTTGTTGTTTTCAGTCCGCCTGCGGTTGAACCGGGAGATCCGCCGATTGACATCAGCAGCATTGTTACCAGCACGGAGCTGTCCGCAGCTTCGCCATAGTGAATCGAATGAAAACCGGCGGTTCGAGCAGTAACACTCATGAACAGGCCATTGACCAGGCGGTCGGTCAGCGACAACTCGTCCAGCGTGGAATCCCATTCGAGAACTGTCAGCAGCCCCCATCCGGCAAACAGCAGCAACAGAGTCGTTACCAGAACAATTCTTGTCTGCAGGGACATCCGAAAAGCAGTCCGACTGCGGACAGCGCGGAACTTCCTGAGTAATTCGTGGTGAGTCAGAAACCCCAGCCCTCCCGCAATGATCAGGGCACTGATGGTCAGCAGTATCGAGGGATCCTGTCGGAAGTCGAAAAGACTGTCCGAGAATGTGGAAAACCCCGCGTTGCAGAAAGCACTGACCGCATGAAAAATGCTCGGCCAGACGGCCTCCCTCCAGCCCAGCAACGGCCCCCAGAAGGCGTAGAGCAGAACCGCTCCGCAAAACTCGGAGATGATCGTGTAGCGAACAATTGATCGTGTCAGCTCGCGGGGCGAAAGGTGCGGAGCCGATTCAGTACGCACGATCACCAGAGATTCCTGACGTAGCGAAAGTCGCCGTCCGAATGCGGCGATGATCAGGCTGGTGAACGTCAGGATCCCGAGCGCCCCCAGCTGAACCAGCAGGAGCAGAAACAGCTCGCCGGCAAATGTCAGACGATCCGCCGTCGTAATCACACTCAGTCCGGTAACACAGACCGCACTGGTGGCCATAAACAGAGAATCGACCCATCCGAGCCGTTCGCCATGGAACAGACCGGGGAGCAGGCGAAAACCCAGCACTCCGGAAAGAATCAGCAGAGCAAACGACGCCACGAACAGTTGCGGCGGAGTAATCTGCTGCCAGAAGCCACGCTGAACGAGCCTTCTCTGCGAACCCGACTGCCGCGAATTTGGTTGATCCATAGCCGAACAATCAGAACCGACCTGCACCCGGAACTCAGATACACTGCGAAAGAGCAGAATACCGCAACCCGAATTCTCTCCAACCTTAGCTCGAAAGGAAAGATCCACCCGGAATGCTCTGAAAAATTTGAAGAAACCTGCACAAAACCGCAGCCAATCAGCGCACCCGGTCCGGGAAATCCTCCTGACAACCTACTCTCGGCAATACATGGACAGCAGTTGACTGATATCCTTCGCAGACAGTCACTGCGTTGCAACTCCGTTGCTGTTACGGCAGCAGCAGGTCAGTCGACCAGCAGTACCCCCGCCGGCGTTGCACAGTTTTCCAGACGTTGCTGATCTCTACTTGCGGAAGCCCCGTTTTCATGAACAGTTCGGTCTTTGAGGAAATTCACGGTGAGCTGAAGGCTCTGCGACTGATTGACCCTCACACTCACATCAATCCGCATGCGGCGGCCTCCACAACCCTCGCGGATATTCTGGGCTATCACTATTACACGGAACTTGCACACTCAGCCGGCCTGCCCCGCACTCAGATTGAGGAAGCTGACCTTGCTCCGCGCGAAAAGGTCGGCCGACTGATCCCGTGGCTGCAGACAATTGAAAACACAGCGCAGTACAGCTGGCTGCTGGAAATGTGCAGAGAATTCTTCGGTTTCGAAGAAGAACGAATTACGGTGGACAACTGGGAAGCCCTCTATGATTCCTCACTCAGCCGCATGTCACAGCCGGACTGGGAGCAGCAGGTGCTCGAACAGTCAGGACTCGATCAGGTCTATCTGACCAATGAATTTGATGACCCGCTGACTGGCTTCGATACGTCGTTGTACGTCCCCTGTCTGAGAACCGATGACCTTGTGTTTCACTGCGGTCGCCCGGAAGTACGCAAACGACTGCAGCAGGCATCCGGTACCACTGTCACCGATGCGGATTCACTGCGTCAGGCGATTGGTCAGCTGTTTCAGCATTTCACCTCCAATGGAGCTCGCGCGTGTGCAATTTCACTGCCCCCGGATTTCACTCCGGCAGCGGTCTCTGATGCGTCGGCAGACAGCGTGATCGGCCACGTCTTCAGCGGAGATTCCGTTGACCGGGATCAGATGATGCTGCTCAGCCAGTTCGTATTCTGGACACTGGCCGACTTCTGCGACCAGTTCAGACTGCCATTCGACCTCATGATCGGGGTCAATCGTCGCGTCTATGAGGACGGTGTCTTTCAGGGACAGGATCTGTTTGACAGCCGGGTCTCACTGATCCAGTACAAGGCCCTGCTGAATGCATTTCCGCGTGTTCGATTCCCCATTTCCGTGCTGGCCGAAACAAGCAATCAGGAACTGGTGAGTTACTCGTGGATCTTTCCAAACGTGATTACCAGCGGACACTGGTGGTACTCGAACATCCCCGTATTCATTGAACGCGATACGCGAGCCAGACTGCAGGCCGTTCCGGCGACAAAGCAGATCGGATACTACAGCGATATGTACAAACTCGAATTCGCTCTGCCCAAATTCGGTATGTATCGACGTATCCTTGCCAGAGTCCTTGCAAGCGAGTTTGTGATCGATCGCAACTGGACTGTGGATCGTGCAATTGGGCTTGGCAAACAGGTTCTGCGAGGCAATGTTGAGTCAATATTTGGTGCGGGCAGTTAGATCACAGGATTTTCCATTCTGAGTTCGGAAGTCCAACGTGAAAAACTCCGCCCGGTCGGGTATCCTTGGTGGTTGGCATCCCAACCTGCAGGCTGCCGATGACAATGTGCTGCACTGACAATGTGCTGCGAAGCCGCCGGCCCATGAGCAACCAGTCACCGCAGCATCCCTGAAGAATTCACAGGTTTCAAAGTGAGAAGCTGTTATGCCACGGATCACCATCCTCCAGGCTGACAATCCTGAGATAATCGAACTGACCAGCTTCCCGGCCAAAATGGGCCGCAGCCCTGACGGTGCCGTGGTGATCAAGGACAACCCTCAGGTTTCGCGAACTCATGCGCAGATCGTTGAGATTGACGGTCAGTACTTCCTGGAAGATCTCGGGGGAGCGAACTTCACGTTTCAGAATGGCAAACAGATTCCTCCCAGAACCCGCTCAGAAGTTCCACTGGCAGACTCCGATCGGCTCAAACTCGGCCCTGTCAAACTCCGCTTCGAGCTCGATTCAACCAGCCCCGGTGGCGAACTGCATTCTTCCGGCCAGGTCGCTATCAGCGATGACATGTCATCGACAATCATGGGTGAATGCGACGCCAGCGGAGGATTCGGAGTCTTTGAAGTCCGTGCAGAAGACAAACTGAAGGGGATCCTTCGAATCAACCAGAGCCTCGCCGGCCAGGTTGATCTGACGGAAATGGCGCCACGAATTCTTGATGCCCTGTTCGACATCTTCCCGCAGGCCGATCGAGGCAGCATCGTTGTCCAGTCGGACACGGCAGATCGTCTGGTCCCGGCAGCTCAGAAACTTCGCGATGAGACAGAAGACGAATCGGTACGACTCAGTCGGACCGTTGTGCAGAAAGTAATGGCGGAAAAGACGGCGATTCTTTCCGCAGATGCAGCCACTGATGAACGGTTCAATGCCAGTGAGTCAATTTCCAGCCTCACCATTCGCTCCATGATGTGCGTACCGCTGCTCAGTCTGCAGGGCACCGCATTCGGAGTGATCAATCTTGACACTCAGAATCCCATCAAGCGGTTCAACCAGGAAGATCTGGAACTGCTGCTGGCGGTCGCTTCACAGGCTGCTGTCTCCTATGAGACGGTTCGACTGATGAAGAGTCATCTTGAGAAGCAGAAGCAGGATGCCGAAATGAAGATCGCCATGCAGGTACAGAAATCCCTGCTCCCGGAGGTGCTTCCTCAGGTTGATGGCTATAAGTTCTACGCTTCCTACGACGCCGCCCAGGCCGTTGGTGGAGACTACTTCGACTGCTTCCAGCTGGATAACGGCAAGATCTGTGTGTCATTCGGAGACGTTGCCGGAAAAGGAGTCCCCGGTGCTCTGATCATGTCCCGTATCTCCAGTGTCGTCCAGAATACGATGGGCTTCACAGACGATGTGGCTCAGGCAATTTCTCGCATCAACAAACACATGTGCCATAACATGGTTTCCGGTCGCTTCGTGACCTACACACTTGCAGTCATCGACACTCAGGCAAATCACCTTTCAATGGTGAATGCCGGACACTTTGCTCTGCTCAACCGACACGCTGATGGTTCGATTGAGGAAGTCGGGGCAGAGGCCATTGGTATTCCGATCGGAATCATGGCTGACTTCCCTTACCAGGTCGTCGAACGCGACATCGCGCCTGGAGACCTGTTTGTCCTGCGGACCGACGGGGTCGATGAGGCGATGGCACCAAACAGTAATCTCTACACCACAGAGCGAGTACTCGAGTTTGTGAAGTCCGGCCCCGCAGATCCCGACGAACTGGGGAAAGCGATGCTTGCCGACGTTCGCAAGCATGCTGATGGCCGTGCCCAGAACGACGACATTGCCATCATGACCTTTGGACGGCTGCAGTAGCTGGAAGATTCCAGGACGCAGCACCCGCTCAGCTGAACTGCAGTGAAGTTCACTGCAGCAGACCGATCGCCGCTGATTCACCTGTCAACGCGCTGTCGATGCGGTTTTTTCTTCCGCATCCTCCAGACGCTTATACAGTGGAAGATGACGGTAATAGACCTCAAGGGTCATGATACTGAGCGCTGTCTGATAGATCCGACCACCACCGCTCCCATGCGGATCTGTCACGTCCCAGCTGCCCGCACCAGGCCCTTCCTTTCGCTGCGTTGACACAAGATGCTCGCGCATGCGCAGATTCCACTGCTCCCAGAGCTCACCGCCCCAGTGATGCATAACCTGAGTCGCATAGTAGTTGTAGTAGATGTTCTCGCGACTCGGACCAGCCCTGGCAAGATGCCGGACACCCGCTTCCAGCTCCGGACGGTCCTTCTTCCAGCCCATATACATTCTGCACAACAGCCCCACTGCCGTCATCGGATTTGTCGGACCACCGCTGCGAGTGTAGCCGTAGCGTGCACCTTTCTCCGACTGCACGGAATCCAGAAACATCCGCGCATCCTGCATTGTGCTGGAACGAACGGAAATTCGCCGCGCTTTGGCACTCTGCAATGCCATGATCTGCCAGCCCGTGACCGACGTATCTCCGGGTTCGTTGGGACGGTAACGCCAGCCCCCGCCCACCTGATCCTGAGCTCGCTCGATGTAACGAACTGCCGCTGTCGCAGCTCGACGCAGTATCTCATCTCTCGGTGCCATCGCACTTGCCTCGCAGAGACAGATCGTGGCAATACCCTGCACATACATCTGCGAATTGCCCTGAGCAGTTCCGCTGAGATCAAGTCCCGAAGAGGTCGCCTCCGAATTCTTCAGCAGGTAGGCCAGCCCTCTGGTGACTGTCTCCTTGTAGCTGCCCTCCGTATCATGAGTGTGTCCGGCACCAAGGAACGTCAGCAATGCCAGTGCAGTCGCCCCCATCTGGGTCGCCTGCAGTGTTCCCCCGCCTCCCGCACCGCCAACCTGAGCAAAATTCCAGGAGCCGTCTTCCTGCTGAACCTTCTGCAGCCATGTCAGCCCTGTATTGACTGCTTTTTCGCTTTCAGCAGTTCCGCCGTACTGGCGAATCGCGGCCTGTCTGCCGCCGGCCGATCGCCCGCCAAATTTCCCCCTGATCACCGGAATTTCGCTGATTTCCGTCAGGTCCTCCACCGGCAGAGTCAGATCACTCAGGTCCGGTGATTCCATCTCCATGCGGTTGGTTCCGTTGTCCACCGCAGCCAGCATCTCCTGCATTGTACTGTCGAACTCAAGGTCCTTGAGCGAATCCGGCTGTACGATCCTGTCCAGCGCAGTGACGTCCACAACGTCAGAATCATCTGTCAGAACGCCCGAGATGCTGAGCAGATCATTGGTGGCTGAATATGGCAGAAGCCAGTACGCAAAACACAGAGCAACGAGAATATGAACCACCAGACTCCCGACAAGCGTGCCCAGTTCACGGCGGCGGTGCATGAGCAGACCGGGGAAATGATGCAGCAGGAACGCTCGCACCCCGCGTCCCGATGCAACCACCGAAACTGCCCAGGACGGAGGCTTGTTCCGGCGAGACTTTCGGCTTGTCTGCTGCTTTACCTGACTGAGTACAGACCCGGAGCGATCCTCAGGTGAAAATCGATTTCGCCTGGGTGAGGAACCGGGGAGGTTTTCAGGTGAGTCAGCTGACATTGCCCGAACGGATTCAGCCTGAAGGACGGGAAAACGACAGGATTTATTCCATGATGCTATCGGATCAAACTGCGAAGAAACACCTGGAAACAGATCCCCGGATCAAACACAGCGGAAATCCGCGGGAAACACAAAGCTGCCCTCTCAGGAATCCTGAACTCTGCCGGCAGCCCAGACCGCAAGCTGCTCCCTGCGAATCTTGACATTATGACGGGTATCAACGGGAAATGAATGATGAAACAAGATCGTGGTGATGTGCCTGGTCAATTCACTGGCAGCTGCCAGCTCAAGCAGTTCATTGCTGAACGCCTGTTTCTCCGCTGCCCCCTCCGGAAAACATCCCTCCTCCGGCTCCACGATCAGAACTGGACGCTGAACTCCATGCTGGCCGATGCCGACCAGAGCTGAGCGAAAAACTCGAGGATGCTCATCCAGGATTGCTTCACAGCAGACGGAGTACATCGGACCGTGCGGCGAATGGACGATATGTGCCTGACGCCCACAGAACCACAGTCGCTCCTGTGCATCCAGATAGCCAACGTCCCCCATCCGATGCCAGAAAGTGTCGCCATCCCTGATCTTCGCTCTGGCCGTTGCCTCCGGCCGACGAAAGTACTCCCGCGTCGCCATCGGCCCGCGAACAATGATCTCCCCAATCTCTCCTGCCGACAGCCGCTGCGTCCGGTCAATGTCCTCAATCACTCCGTCAGTCGCAGCAATGATTCGCACTTCAACACCGGCAAAAACCTGGCCCACACACGTTCCGGCGCCCCGGGCTGAAAGAACTGCAGTCTGTTCCAGTACTTCTCGACCGCCAATCGAAGCGACCGGAAGACACTCCGTCGCCCCGTATGGGGTGAACAAGTCGGCAGAGTCATTCAGGGCGCTGGTCATCCGACGCAGAACATGCAGCGGCACCGGTGCGCCAGCCGAAAGAACTCGATTCAGCTGAGGCAGCCTGCGATTCTCAGCCGCACAGGCTCGACCAACACGATTCCACATCGCCGGTGAGCCATAAGCCTGAGTCACGGAGTGGTCCTCAAATGCTGCAAATACCATCTGTGGATCCACGTCTGCAGGACGCGCAGGATCCATGTCCGGCACGACCGTGGTTACCTGCATGGCCAGGTTGAACAATGCAAAGAGCGGAAAACCGGGAAGATCCGTTTCCCCCGGACTGATCCCATAACGCTGACGAATCAGATCGACCTGCTGGTCGAACATCGCGTGCTCGTATACGACGCCTTTGGGAGGCCCGGTGCTGCCACTGGTGAAGATGATCGCCGCCATATCATCCGGCTTCATGTTCGGCAGCAATATTGTATTCGAGGCCCCCAGCCGAAGCAGTTCCTGAAGATCCGTGCATCCGAATCGCAGCAGGCTGCGGCCGACAATGA
This sequence comes from Planctomycetaceae bacterium, assembly GCA_023260695.1. Lineage (GTDB taxonomy): Bacteria > Planctomycetota > Planctomycetia > Planctomycetales > Planctomycetaceae > SXXK01. The sequence continues at coordinate 10,657 of JALQUR010000458.1, read as the reverse complement.
CATTGTGGCGAGCATTTCGAAATCGCCACGGCATCAGTCTCCGCAACAGGTGCACCTGTGGTATCGCCAGAAACCCGTCTGGATCTGTCTCGTCCAGACAGCTGAGCATACTGCTGCGGCCCATCCCCGGATCGACCAGCACACATACCGCCCCGGCACGAAATACTGCAAATGTCAAGGCGATGAATTCGATGGATGGCCTGACCATCAGCACCAGCCGATCGCCTCGCTTTACTCCGCTGCTGATCAGACCGCGAGCGAGCTGGGTGACATACTCATCGAGACGACGAAAACTGATTCGTGTCCATGCGATTCGGCCCAGCAGATCGCGGCTGTGAGGAAAAATCACGGCAGCCTGTTCCGGCACAATCGCAGCCGATTGAGTCAGTCTGTCAGCAATGTTCATGGCAAAAGTTCAGCGTAAGACGCATGTTCGGCGAATGACCGGCGGGCCGTCCCGGAAATGTGGTGTCAAACCGGTCTGTTCCGCGCAGTATAGCGACTTTCGCAACTGCTTTCCCTGCCCGCACCGCAGCCGCGTAAGCGTTGCGGGATTCGGAGTTCAAGCGTGGAATTCGGGACTTCGGTAAGCTTTGTCGGTTGTACAGAAGTCGTGAGCAATAACGAATAGAAACAGCAGACTCGAGCATACCAGTGAACACGCACTAATTGCCGGTGTCAGTGACAACATCTGCGGCCATTGTGGCCGATGAAGTTCCCTGCGGCAGTTCTCAAGCAGTTCCATTGCCGTCAGATTCAGTCAACCGAACCGAGCAACAGGCCTCCCTCTCCGCGGATTGCGTTGCTCAGATAATGGCCGGAAGGGACTCCGGAGCGGATACTCAGACCGCAGACCATTCTCCCCACATCCCTCCGAAAGATTCTGGGAGCAGAATCAACTCGGATATCGGTTAAGGTTCGTTCGTAATGCCAGATCTCCAGAACTCCCTCACCGCTCGCCGCTCCAATTCCGCAGCGATTCTGATTGCTGCGGTCGCAATGGTGACGGCAATCTCCAGCTTTGATCCGGTTCCGGCAGGTGAAGACCCGAAACAGGCAGCGGCCACCAGCTCCGAAGAATCCAATGCCGCAGAAACCTACGGCGGCGGTGTCCCTGTCCCCCCGGAAGCCAGCAGTGCGGAAAAGCGAGCGGAGCCTGAGTCAGAGATCCTCGCGGCCGATGCGTCCACAGCAGCCCCTGAAGCACTCGATGAGTCAGATGATCTGCAGCAGTCTCTTGAGATCCTGCGGGAAGGCCAGAAGTTTCTGCAGAGCGTCAACAGCTACACTGCCGTGTTTCACAAAACTGAGCGACTCGGCGGAGACCTGCAGGCTCGTCAGAACATCGATATCAAGGTCTCACACAACCCCGGATTCAGTATCTACATGAAGTGGCAGAACTTTGAAAAAGGACGCCAACTGCTCTTCAACAGCAGCAAGAACGATGGCAAGGCGCTGGTGAAGAAAGGCGGCAGCCGCCTGATGGCGATGCTGCCAACTCTGAAGATTGACCCGGATGGCTCACTCGCAATGGCTGAATCGCGATATCCCGTGACAGAGGCAGGTCTTCTGGCGATGACCAACCGCATCATTGCCATCCGAGAGCAGGAAATGAAGGACAACTGTCCGCTTACCTGTACTCAGCTTGAAAACACAATCGTCGATGGCCGCGAGTGCCTGGTCTATCTGTACGAATTCAAATCGAATCAGTCCAGTCCCATCTATCGCACCAGCCGGATCACCATTGATATCGAATATCGGGTACCGGTACACGTCGTGAATCACACCTGGGCGACTGCCGGCAATGAACTGTCCGACACAGAACTCAACGAACGAACGCTGCTGGAGGACTACGCCTTCTCAAGGATCGACTTCGGTGTCACGCTGGTTGGAGAGGACTTCGAACGCAACAATCCTCGTTACCGAATGTGAGCCCGGACGGCAGCGCGGCCTGACCCCTCAGCCCTGCCGCTGCATTCCCGGCTGCAGACACAACAGCAGAACCCCGCGGCGCGGACTTATGTCCATAACGCGGGGTTCCGTACTTTGTGTCTGCTCCATGTACAGAACTCTGCTCAGGCCGCCGCCTTCGCACGCCTCGCAAGAATCTCTGCATGCGTCGGCTGCTGACGATACCATTCAGCTATACCCCGAATCTTGGCTGTCTGCTCTGGGTTACCTGCAAGGCCCAGCAGCCGAGCAACTGCGGGGAGTGTCAGCCTGTTCAGAACCGGCCGCGCCCAGGTGGCAATCTCGATCCGCTGATCAACAGCATCCCGAACAAATCCCATGCCACTCTTGAACTGATCAAGACTGTCTGTGCCCGACTGCACTGACTGGTAGCCGTAGCTGACGCAGCGGACGCGTCCACTCCGCAGACGCTCCTGCAGAAAACGAAAGACGAGTGCATTATTGGGGTAACAACCAAGGTGCGCCGTGGACGAGCGGACTATGGTCATATTTGCAACGTCCTCGATTGCAAATGAAATCAGGTAGGCGGCCAGATCCCCGTCAACAAATGCCCCCCACGCTTCCGCACCCGCTGTTCGCTGCGCCGCGTCGTAGAATCCGGTCCAGTACCGCTCCAGATCCGCCGGGACACTTCGGCCCTGCCGTATCAATGTATCCTCATTCAGCTGCAGACCCCGACGATGCAGCAGACTGAAGTCGATCTGCTCCACTCGGCAACTCTCCAGACCACGGCGGACCTGCGTCCGCGTTCGACTGCGAAGTGCCGGAAAGTCGTAGTCCGGATTTGAGCACAACATGCGAAAACTGGAGACACCTTCACCTTCCGGACACCCATATCGAAGCAGCAGACCATCCTTCTGCAGAATCTCTGCCCGGGACACCTCGCTGCAGCTGATGCTGCGATGGAAGGGGAATGACGTATACACCCCACGCTGTGTATTGAACCAGTACAGATCATTGACACGCCTGACACGATGCCCCAGACGTTCCAGGAACTCAGCGTAGTGTTCCGCACTGACATACTCTGTGGACAATGCATCACTTCCTTGCGTCAATGTACCGCGCCGCCAGATGGATGGACTCTGAGCCAGCTCCGCCGTGAGTTGCCACAGAGTCTATCTTTGCCAATCAACAGCGCTCAAGAGTGATTCCCGACAGGCCTGTTACTTCTGTTCAGCAGCACGACTCTCAGCCAGAACACGCCGGTAATACTCACGAGCCTCGTCATAAGCTCCGGCTGCCTGCTCCCGCTCACCCTCGCGAATCTGCCCCTGCTTTGATCGCCAGCAGACGTCGACGGCCTCCAGGCACCACTCGGCACTTCGCGAACTTGCTCGAATCGGCTGATCATCAATGTGCACGAACACAGGATTCGTATGCACTGAAGGAAGAATTCGTACGGCGACCCATGATGAATGCTGCAGCTCCACCGGGATCTCAAAGTCTTCCAGATGGCCGTCTGCCAGCAGCGTCTGCCGGCTCACAACCTCGCCATTGACGATCACCTCAACCGGCACTGTCCGGGTATCACCAATGCGAGAACGCTCCAGATGCCAGTACGGCTTGTCGTCCAGCCGGCGATCCCTGATCGAACGCGTGAGCTCTGTCTGCTCCTCCTCCAGCATCGCTGCTGCACGAAAACGGACAGTGACGGCTGACGCCCGAGGCAGCTCCAGACGACTGATACCCACTTCCGTATGCTGCCCGACTTCACGCTCATTGACCCGAAAATCCAGAATATGACTCAGACCGTCGCCACAGTAACTGCGGCCATCCTTCAGACCCGCAACCCACGTATCGAACGTCAGCTCAGTTCCTTCAGGCTGCTTCACGTAGATCCTTCCCAGACCAACACGATCTCCGTAGATACATGGGAAGTCAGTTTCTCCGCTGATTCGAGTCGTCACACCACAATTGAGCGTGTGATACCAGATATTCAGTTCCCAGATCGCCGGAGTATCCACTGCAGAAATGAAGTCGCAGACCCCAAGCGGGCCGGTCACGATGTATTCGTTGGCACCAATCCCGTCAAAACGCGGCATGGCATAGTCCGGCAGTGTCGCAGCCGCTCGCCCCTGCCAGCCATTCGGAGCCCCTCCCCACGGTCGCTGCGGAAACTGACGACTGCCGTCCGGCATCACGTCCGGCAACGCGATGCCCCAGCCGCTGTGACTGTACCCCACAACACCCCCCTGCTCTTTTCCCCACTGCAGGACTGGCAATGTCCAGCTCGGCCATTCCTCAATTCGTGTTGTCCCCGGATAGTCGTCTTCCTGCAGTCGCAACAGGCATAAATGGCCCGCATGAGATGAAGGAAATCCACTCACCTCCACGTCGTATCGCATCAGATAATCAGGACGTGACAGCTTCGAAACAGCCCCGTCAAAAAACTCCTTCTGAGTGTACCAGCAGGGCCCCCAGCTCAGGACACATCCCACATTCAGATCCTCACCCAGAATATGACGCATCATATCCTCCGGGCCAACCCCTTCTGTCGGACTGTCATAGTGAGCACACCCTGCTGCATGAACGTGATGATCACCGGAATACCAGCCCTGAGCAGCGATGTGAATCCAGCGTTTCAGCTCGACACGGACTTCATGCTCCTCGGCGTCCGGAACTGAAACCGAAATTGACTGTGGCACATACTCCGGCCCGCGATTTACCAGAAACGTGTAATCCCCCGGAGGCAGCAGCACATGCTCGCCATCCTCACGGTAAATCTGATTGTGAAAAAAGAAATCCGGAGCCAGTCGTCGTGACGGCAATGGATAAACACGCCCCAGAGAATCCCGGATTACAAAACCCGCAGTGACCGGCCGCCCGTCAAAGTCCCGTACACCCAGCCGAACCTTCACTGCCGGCCGACAATCAAAAAGTAACGGCAACTGACTGCGAAAGCCCAGGTCCTGACTGCCGGCACCGATGTCAAACACCAGAGTCGCCTCACGCTTGCCCGCATCCCGACTGAACAACGAGAGAATTCGGTATTCCAGCCGCAGCCCGGAAAGATTCGGACGCAGCGGCTCGCGACGCAGAATATCAAGGTCCAGAAACCGATCACGCACCTGCGCAGCAGTCACCAGACCGTCGGTTCGCAGTGGTTCCTGCCGCGCGCCACGTCCCCGCTCGTAGGACGGTAACGCATTCGGACTGTCAACCTGCAACTGAGGCGTGACACCCGCTTCGTTGATAACCTTCACCAGAAACACTCGCCAGCCCTGCTGCACCAGTTCTCGCTTTGCCGGCCCCTCCAGCACGCGAACACGACTTTCAGGATTGATACTGATGCTGGCCAGGCAGAGCGGATCAAGCAGGCTCTGTACTCGCCGTACGGCCTCAACATCACTCTCAATTGCATCAATTTCACGAAGCTGCTGAAGCAGTTCCGGTGCCAGTGGCGCGCCCGCAATCTGCATCGCTTCCTCAAGTCTTCGCACCGCAGACACCAATGGCTGACGATCAACCGTTGTCACCTGCTCCAGTTCATCTGCCAGCAACAGAGGCGGCGAACCAATGAACAACAGCAGCGATGCCAGCGAAAATACTCTTCGCAGTCGGGTCCTGTTCTGCATCCGCCCAGCCTCCGCATTCTGGTTCAGTCATCGATTCCTGACAGCATGCAACTGTCACGCAGCCGCATAGTCTGACTGATCAGCAGGAATTCGTCGAGTCACCTGCGAAGCTGATCCGCTGTGGCTGAACCTGTCAGTCGAGCGGTATCGGCCAGTTCCAGCCGGAGGAGAAACCGCCATCCACATACAGCGTCTGGCCGGTCATGAAAGCCGATGCCCGTGAAGCCAGAAAGATTGCCGTCCCGATCATGTCTTCGGGAACACCCAAACGGCCGAGTGGCGCGTTGGCCGCATTCCACGCCTGCATCGTTTCGTCTGACCAGAGTTTGCGAGTCAGATCCGTCAGAATGAAACCTGGGGAAAGACTGTTGACGCGCACTCCGCGCGGCCCCCATTCCAGTGCCAGCGCCCGAGTCATCCCCTGCATGCCAGACTTGCTCATCGCATAAGGGAGTACACCCTTCAATGGCATCCATGTGTTCAACGACTGAATGTTGATCTGAGTACCGCTTCCGCGTTCAATCATGTGACGCCCCACTGCCCGAGAAAGCAGAAAAGCTCCCCGCAGGTTCGTATCCATGATGAAGTCGTAATCCTCCGTCGTCACCGTCTCTGCGCGTTTGCGACGATTGACCCCCGCTACGTTGATCAGCGTATCAATGTGACCGGCTGCCTCAAGAACTTGCTCAACCGAACTGGTGATGTCCTCTTCAGAACTCACATCGCAGACGACACTTTCCACTGTCAGCCCGGATTCCTGCATCTCCTCCACTGCCTGACTCAGCGACTCCGGGTTGCGGCTGGAAATGATTACCCGAGCTCGCCGTTCGGCAAAGCCCTCCGCGATCGCCCTGCCAATCCCCCGGCTGCCACCGGAAACCAGCACCACCTGACCTTCAACCGAAAACAAATCCTCTGCACCCGCCATCTGCAACCTCGTTTCAATCGCAGTGAAATGCGTCCCCGCAGTCCGGACGTCTGCGAGTCATCACACGAGCACCTGCCCGGACAGATAACGGGGGATCAACTCACTCTGACTTGCCGCCAGACGAACCGCCTGACTTGTCGCCTGACGACGAACCGCCCGACGAACCGGAATCCGAACTGCTCTTGCTTTCCGTTGCCTTCTTTGCCGCTTCAGCTCCCTTGCGGTAGGAGTCACTGCGATAGTCTGTCTGATAAAAGCCGGAGCCCCTGAAAATTACTCCGCCGCCGGCACTGATGATTCGTTCGGCCTTCAACTTGCGACATTCAGGGCACTTCCGCGAGGGATCCGCCTTGATTGACTGAAATTCTTCCCAGCGATGATCACACGCCTTACAGCGATACTCGTAAGTTGGCATGACGAATTCCACAAAACCAGTGATTATGACACCCGCAAAACAGCGACCGGGATCCGGCCAGCAACCAGCCTGCTGCTCCGCAACTTTCCGGGAGCACTCTCCCGCATCTTCACAACTTATTCTTCAGGAGGAGCACAGGTTACGATCACACGGGCCGGACGTACGACGCGATCGTGCATCCGATAGCCAACCTCAACCACTTCCAGAACCGTCATTGGTTCATGATCAGCCGAAGGCACCTGCGTCAGAGCCTCATGCAGATTCGGATCAAAAGGCTGCCCTTTTGGCTCAATCGGCTCTGCTGAATGCCCCCGCAGAATGTCACGAAACTGCTGCAACACCATGCGAATCCCTTCCAGCAGGGCAGCCTGATCTCCAGTCTGCTCGGCCGTCGCAATCGCACGACCGAGGCTGTCCAGCCCCGGAAGCAGATCATGAATCAGTCGCAGTGATTCGTATCGACGCGCCTCATCCTGATCCTTCTGTACTCGTCGTCGATAGTTCTCGAGATCAGCCCACGACCGTGCCAGCTTGTCCTGAAGTTCGCTGACCTGCTCACGCAATTCCGCAGTGATATCACCCGCCTCAGCAGCGGATGAATTCCCGTCAGAGGACACCTCGGCTGAAGCCATCCCTGCAGTCTCTTCACCCTCTGTCGACACTTCTTCAACCCTGTCCAGCTGATCTGATTCTTCGTCACTCATCTGATTCACCTGTTTTGCGGCGACACCGCCACATTTACCAACTCTTTCAGAATACTTTCCACGTCAGAAAGTAACCAACCCCCTGACTCGGCCACCGTTTGTCAACTGTCTTCGTCGTCCGAACCCTGGCCCGAAAAGAACTGCTTAACCTGCTCGAAGAACGATTTGCGATGCGGCAGAACACTGGAATGATCCAGTTCTGCCAGCTGCCGCAGCAGCTCTTCCTGCTCCTCTGAGAGCTTTCTGGGCACTTCTATCTGAATCTCAACAAGCAGGTCTCCCTGCCCACCGCGTTCCCCCTGCAAAGCCGGCATCCCCAGACCCTGCAGCCTCGAAACATCGCCCGGCTGAGTTCCGGGTCTGATGGTCAGCCGCTGAGGCCCATCCAGTGTCGGAACTTCAATCTCAGCACCAAGTGCCGCCTGGGCATACGTCAACGGCAGCCGATACATCAGGTGCCGACCATCACGCTGAAACAATGGATGCCGCCGCACCTCAATCTCAAGGTAAAGATCACCGCGACGACCGCCGCGGATCCCGGCTTCACCCTCCGAGCGGAGACATAACTGCACGCCCGTATCAACACCCGGCGGGATGGTCACCTCCCGAACGACTTCCTGCAAAGTTCGTCCGGCACCTTCGCAGCCAATGCAAGGGTTGCGAACGATACGGCCCTCACCACGACAGTGCGGACAAGGACGCTGAACCTGAAAGAACCCCTGTGACTGCACAACCTGCCCACGACCTCGACAGGTGGAACAAGTCACCGGCTGAGAACCCTCGGCACAGCCTGAACCATCACACTTGTCACATGTCTCACGGCGAGAAATATGCAGCTCGCGACGACACCCTGTGTATGCCTCCGGAAGATCAATGACGACCACCTGACGCAGTGACTCACCACGACCGGTGCCACCACGGGATCTCCCGCCACCGTCTCCAAAATCAAAACCAAATCCCTGAAACAGATCGCCGAATGCACTGAAAATGTCGGAAACGTCGTTGAACCCACCGCCGCCGCCGGCACCACGGACGCCTTCGCGACCGAAACGATCATAACGAGCCCGCTTGTCAGCGTCGCTGAGCACTTCGAATGCTTCGGATGCCTCCTTGAATCGTGACACGGCCTCTTCATCATCCGGATTCCGGTCCGGATGATACTTCAGTGCAAGGCGACGATAAGCCTTCTTGATCTCGGCGGAATCAGCAGTTCGGGAAACTCCCAGAATCTCGTAGTAATCCCGCTCAGCCGCCATTGTTGATTCCCATCCATCACATCAAAGAACTGTCTGCGGTTCTTTGCCGGTCAGTTCACGACAGGAGCAGTGACACTCCTGACTACTGCCATTGAACGCCCCGACAGGCCCCACCCGAATGACTCTGCCTGGAGCAAGAAAAACGGGACACCATTGCTGGTGTCCCGTCGAATCTTCTGTCCGTGTATGAGCATGCTCAAGATGTCAGTACCGGACCTCCGACAGAATGCTGTCAGCGAACGACACCCTCAGTTGAAGGCTTCTTGCCGCCGTCAGCATCTTCAGTCTTGGTTACCAGCACCTGAGTGGTGAGCATCAGTCCTGCGATTGATGCCGCGTTCGAAAGAGCGTTGCGGACGACCTTGGCCGGATCCAGAACTCCCGCCTCAAGCAGATCAGTGTACTCACCCTTCGAAGCATCGAAGCCCTGAGCGCCCTTCAGCTGCCGAACTTCATCGACAACAACTGCACCATCACGACCGCAGTTGGAAGCAATCATACCGGCCGGTGCTTCGAGTGCCCGGGCAACAATCTTCGCCCCGATTGCCTCGTCACCCTCCAGCTTGAGTTTCTCCACAGAATCAATGGCTCGCAGAAGAGCAACACCGCCACCCGGAAGAATTCCTTCTTCCACTGCTGCGCGAGTCGCATGCAGAGCATCCTCCATGCGCGCCTTGGTCTGCTTCATCTCAGCTTCTGTGCTCGCACCAACCGAAATTACAGCAACGCCACCTGTCAGTTTTGCCAGACGCTCCTGGAATTTCTCGCGATCATAATCGCTGTCCGTTTTCTCGATGTGATCCCGGATCTGCTGAACACGGCTTTGGATCGTTTCGCTGTTTCCGGCACCTTCGATGATGGTGCATTCGTCCTTGGAAACTTCGATTCGGCGAGCTGACCCGAGATGTCCGACTTCGACATTCTCAAGCTTGATGCCCAGATCTTCTGAGATCAGAGTGCCGCCGGTCAGAACAGCAATATCGCCCAGCATCGCCTTGCGGCGATCCCCAAAGCCCGGTGCCTTCACGGCACAGATCTTCAGAACACCACGCAGCTTGTTGACAACCAGAGCAGTCAGTGCTTCACCGTCAACGTCTTCGGCAATAACCAGCAACGGTCTGCCGGTCTGGGCCACCTTCTCCAGCAGCGGCACAAATTCACGCAGGCTGGAGACCTTCTTCTCGAACAGCAGGATCAGGCAATCCTCCATGACACACTTCATGTCCTCCGCCTGAGTCACGAAGTAGGGGCTGATGTAGCCCTTGTCGAACTGCATCCCCTCGGCGAATTCGAGAGTCGTGCTGCTGCCCTTACCCTCTTCAACGGTAATCACACCGTCCCTGCCAACTCGCTCCATCGCATCAGCGATCAGGTTGCCAATCTCAGAATCATTATTCGCGGAGATCGCACCGACCTGAGCAATCTGCTGCTTGGACTCAACCGGCCGAGCAAGCTTTTCGACGGAAGCAAGTGCAGCCTGCACTGCCTTGTCGATCCCGCGACGCACAACAGTCGGGTTCGCTCCAAGGGAAATACTACGCAGCCCCTCGTCGTAGATCGCTCGAGCAAGCACAGTCGCAGTTGTCGTACCGTCACCAGCAGTATCACTGGTCTTGCTGGCGACTTCGTTCACCAGTTTTGCCCCCATGTGCTCATAGGGGTCTTCCAGTTCGACTTCCTTGGAGACTGTGACGCCGTCCTTGGTAACAACGGGATTGCCGAAGCTCTTGTCGATAATGACATTCCGCCCGGTTGGACCCATCGTGACAGCGACGGCACTGGCCAGAGTATCAACACCCCGCTGCAGC
>JALQUR010000441.1 GCA_023260695.1 Planctomycetaceae bacterium | reverse complement strand
CTGCTCGGGGAATGACAAGTGGTCGTCCGGTGCTGAACCCCAGCAGTTCCTCGCGCTGATCCAGCCGCAGGCCGGAGTCCGGTTCTGCGCCGGCATGGCAGTCGAAACAATGCCGGCGGAGCAGAGGATAGATATCGTCCGAGAAACTGACCTTCCGATGCTGCGCCATCAGCGGGTCGAGCGGTGAGCCGTCGGCATTCCGGATGGGCAGGCTGCCGTCTTTGTCCAGATTCAGTACATCCTGCCAGGTGTGACTGAGGACCAGGCTGCCGATCTGAATTTCGTCGGCGGGTTCTGTCTTGAGTCCGGTTGCGAAGCCGACCCAGCGAACGAGGTCAGGTCCGCGGGCGTCGACCTGGGCATCGGGTCTGCCAGGAGTGTTGCCGGTCGGATTGATCCAGATCTGCAGTCTGGAGTAGCCGGGGAACGCGGCGGAGTCATCTCTGCTGAGTGCTGCAACGACTGTGTAGTCCCTGCCCGGGATCACTTCATGTTCTGTCCATGCGGTGTTGTTGCTGCCGATGCGAATCATGAAGACGTTGCGACCCTGCATGGGACCGCGGTCTGCAACATGCAATCCGATGTTGGGAGTATTGTTGTTGTGAACGGCGGTATCACCGCCGTCAATTCGATCGAGCCAGAGCACGAAAAACTCCGGGTCGAACTCTGCTGGCGGAGCAGGGGCGGGAGCATAACGCAGCCGAAAGCGGACATAGATCGTTCTGTCCCGGACTGCCGTTGCCAGTTCACGACGATACGGATTGTTCCGTCCGCCGGTACCGCGGATCAGCAGCAGGCTGCTGTCTGTGTTCGCGTCATACCGAGGTTCTGCCGGAAGTATCGCTGAGGAGAAGGGTGAATTCTTCCAGCCACCATACTGTATTCCCGGCAGTTCCGGCTGGCTCTGGAACAGGTCTTCTGCAATTCGTTGTTCTGCTGACGGAGAAAGTGACTGCGCCGCAAGGGAAGTCTGCATGCTGACCAGCAGCAGTGGCAGCAGCAGTCTGCAGGCGTGATCAGCAGCAGCAGGACGGAGAATGGATCTGAGCATCTGACAATGAACCAGTGGGAGCGGTGCGTCTGCACGGAGGTCGACTGCGGGTTGCCGCAGCGACCGCGGAATTCTCTGCCTCACTCTACCTGGCCACTGGTGCTGACACAACTGCGATGTGGTCGTGTGCGGGTACGCGTTATGGCTGGTGTGGGTTCTCAAACCAGATCACCTGTTGTCCTCGTTCATCGGTTGTCAGCACATCGAGATCGCCGTCTGCATCCAGATCCAGCAGCGTAACATCATCCAGTTTTCCACCGCTGCCAATCGGATGCCGCATCCATTCGGTGGAGTGTGGATTGCCGGAATGGCTGAACCAGGCCGCCCCACCGAGTTCGTGTGCGACAATCAGGTCGGCCTGTCCATCGAGATTGATGTCACCAATGGCAATGCCCTTGTTGCGTTCGGTGGGCAGTGGCAGATTCGTGGTCTGCCAGCGGCGGCCGGTGCGGTCGAGTCCTCGAAAAATCTGCAGTGTGCGTTGTTCCATCATCGGTACCACGACATCAGTAAGTCCGTCGCCGTCCAGATCAGCAACCTCAACGAATCCGGCGGCCTGTCCCTGCACCCCGACGCCTGTCTCTGGCCATGGCAAATACAGGTCTGCTCCGGGCCCCGGGTTACGAAACCACCGGACTCCGGGATTGGTACGGCGAATTCCCAGCAACAGATCGGGGAGGTCATCGCCGCTTAATTCGGTCAGCATCATTCCCATGGTCCATCCGCCACGACTGCTGATCAGGTGCCGCTTCCATGCTGCCAGGTTGCGAGGATCTGCGGGGGCCTCGAACCAGACCACTTCCGGTCCCTTTCCGGCAGCAACGAGGTCAGGTCCATGGTGTCCGTCAAGTTGTGTGGGAATTGTGAACATCCAGTTCTGGAGTCCTGTTGCCGCGGGGAGGATTTCTGTTGTCCACGAAGTCGCATCAAGCCAGCGAGAGGCATCTGCCGGTGCCCAGTGCACTCGGATACGCTGATCTTCAGATGCGCTGATGACATCGAATGCACCGTCACCGTCAAGATCGCAGAAGACGGCATCTTCCACGGGTCCGGATTTGCCAACGGTTACGGAAGGCCAGGGGGTACGCACGAGGGCGGGGCCGGGGTTCAGATAGGCGCGAGTTTCTCCGGCTTCCTCCCAGCCGCAGGCAATATCGAAGAGGCCGTCTGCATTCACATCCAGCAGTCGAACCCCATCAGCACCGCGGCCGCGATTGTCGATGGAGTGTTTTTGCCAGTCCTGGGCATTCGCTGCGGGAAGCAGTACGCACAGTGTGAGTACGAATGGGGCCAACGGCAGCAGTGGGCAGTGGAATTCAACTGACGGAATACTGCGGCGGCGTCTGATTTGCGGTGGAAGGGATTGCGAGCACGGACCGGGGGGGGATTGTACCAATTTCCTGGGCTCCAGAATTCTGTGCGAATGCATGACGGGAATTACATCCCTTCTGACCTTCTGAGCATCAGCCAAAGCTGATGCCATCAACTGTGGAACATCAGTGGGCATCTGAAGTATCTCAAAATGCGTTGTTGACGCCGAATTCAACCAACCAAACAAGGATAAATCGATGAAACTGTTCAGACCAATGCTGGCGATGCTGAGCCTTGCCGTTCTTGCGGAGTCGGTTTCTGCTGCAAAGCCGGGTGAAAAGGACTATCTGGTGCG
>JALQUR010000420.1 GCA_023260695.1 Planctomycetaceae bacterium | reverse complement strand
ATGTGGATGCGAAAAGACTCTCGATCGGACTGGGTCGAAGCAACACTCACATGGTGCCAGGTGATCCATCGTGCCTTGTCGCGCTCGACCTGCATCGGCGGTGCCCAGTCTCCCGCTGCAGGTATGGTTGCCAGAGCATCCTGCGTGGTAACCGGGTTATTGTTGAAGGGGTAGGACGCTTCGCGGACGCTCCATCCGTAATTCGCTCCCGCTTTCACAACGTTGATCTCCTCCCAGAAGTCCTGACCAACATCTGCAGCCCAGATGCGTCCGGTCTGACGATCGACTGACAGTCGCCAGATATTGCGAAAACCGTAGGCATAGATTTCAGGGCAGGCGCCATCGCGATCAACAAAGGGATTGTCCTTTGGAACGGCGTAGTTTCGGCCCGGATCATGATGATCCACATCGATTCGCAGGAGCGAACCCATCAGCGTTTCAAGATTCTGGCCATGCTGCAGCGGATCATTTCGTCCGCCCCCGTCACCCAGAGCGATGTACAGGTAACCGTCGTGACCAAAGGCAATTGAACCGCCATTGTGATTTGAGAACGGCTGCGGGATCTTCATCACGACCTGCTCGCTGGCAGGGTCGGCCTGCTGCGGATTGTCAGCTGAGACACTGAATCGTGAGATGACTGAAGTTCGCAGTTCTGCAGACGAGCTGTAGGAAACGTAAAACTGTCCGTTGCTGCGGAAATCAGGATGGAAAGCCAGCCCCAGCAGTCCCTCTTCGCTGTCCTTCCGCCAGTCCTGAACGCGATCCCGGATATCCAGAAAGACCGTGGCTTCCCTGACGTCCGCCTTGTTGGGGAACACATAGACACGACCGCTCTGATCCATTGCAAAGTTACGACCGCTGCCATCACCGGCATGTGTCAGGGCCAGAATCCGCAGAGTGGACAGGCGACCGCGTTCGTCGGTTCCTTCAAATCCGTCCCACGACAATTCCGGAAATGCCAGCTGACCCGCAACCGCCAGCTTACCGTCCACCGGATCGGGAACTGAACCGTCCTCCGCCAGCTCACGAATGCGGATATTGCGAAAGGCGACTGCATCTCCGTGATCCTGCAGGCAGATGTGCCCGCGTTCTGCCTTGCCGAACTGTGGGAACTTGCTGAACTTGCTTTCGGCAACCCGACGGTCCCACTCTTCAGTTCCCATTTTGAAGTAGTAGTAGCTCACGCCGTTCACGGCAACTTCGCACTGCACCGGAGATATACGCAGGTAGACGTGATTCCACTCGCCGGGCGGACGAGTCGCGTCATCCATTTCAATTCCCTTGAAGCCAACCTGGTTCTCAAATTGTACGGCCCATGCCGGCTTCTGAGGCTGAAACAGCTGGTACAGCCAGCCGGACTTCTGTTTGTCATGCCCCGCAATATTGTCCTGAATCTGAACCTCGGGACCGGAGTGCCAGGGACGCTGGCTGTCTTCGGTCACTCGAAACATGATGCCGCTGTTACCGGCTTCCGAGATGCGATACTCCAGTGCCAGCTCAAAGAATCGATACTTTTCCTTCGTGACAATGTCACCAGGTCGCTGTCCGGTACGTTCGAGGATTCCGTCGTGCGCCACCCAGCCGGGATCGATCGTCTCTGACTGATAATTCCTCCAGCCATCCGTACTCACTCCGTCAAACAGCAGCTTCCATCCGCCGCGACGTTCCCCTTCCGTCAGCTGAGCTGGCTTGTCTTCAGCTGAGCATTCCTGAGGCAGAGTCATCAATGCTGTCAGGCAGCAGGGAATCAACCACGCAACTTGCTTCATCACAATCTCCCGGCAGGAAAACAGAACAGGGCAGTTCCTCAGGAAACTGAAGTTGTCCCGAAGAACCGACGCCTGCACGCAGATCGCCGTGCCGAACACAATCGTCCGAATGACAGTGGCGACCGCAGCATTCTAGCGTTCGTTGTTTTGCGATGGCAGTGTACGCGTCACCTGCAGGGCGAATGAACGAACAGATCTGCAGGCAGGCTGATCGGCACGATTTGCGGCGATTCCACAGCGGCGTTAGAGTGCCGAGCAGGAGATGCTGCCGGAAACAGTGTTCCGCAGACCGGTTCACACCTGTGACTGGCCCGTCAGAACTGCACTGACACAATGGAAGACGAGGGTCTGCATGTACCAGCTCATCAGAGCTTCTGCCGGAACCGGAAAGACATTTCGACTTTCCGGTCAGTATCTGCGGCAGCTGTTTCTGGGGCATCAGCCGGATTCCATTCTGGCCACCACGTTTACTCGCAAGGCCGCCGGAGAAATTCAGGGACGAGTACTCACGCGACTTGCCGCGGCCGCAGACTCCGCACAGCAGGCGGAACTTCTTGCCGCATTTCTGGAACTGCCACAGATTACAACGGAACTTTCCGAGCAGTTGCTTTCACGCCTGACCCGGAATCTGCACCGCATGCGGATCTGTACTCTGGACAGTTTCTTCCAGCAGATTGCCAGAGGGCTGACACTGGAACTCGGTCTGCCACCGGGCTGGTCCATTGTTGATGAACACCTGGATCGGGAGCTCCGGGAGCAGGCGATCGACGCCGTTCTGTCACAGCAGATGCCGCGAGATGCTCAGCAGCTGATGCAGATGCTGGCCCACGGACGATCGCGCCGGAGTGTCCGTGATCTGATCGATAACACCGTCAGCGATTACCACGAACTGTTCCTGCAGACCGACGAATCAGCATGGAACCTGGTACCGACTCCCAGTCGTCTGACCATGGAACAACGGGAACAGGCCCTGCATCAGCTGGCAGCCGCTGAACTTCCCGGTGACAAGCGGTTCAGCAAGGGACGCCAGGAGGACATCGATCGGTTCCGTGCCGAAAAATGGGACGATTTCATCAGTAAGGGACTTGCAGCGCGAGTTCTCGACGGCAGCGAAAAGTATTACGGGAAGGATATCAGCGACGAACTGTGTGGAATCTATCGGAATCTGCTGGCCCATGCCCGGGCAGAACTGCTGCACCGGCTGTCGCGACAGATGCTGGCCATTCACAATCTGATCAGCCGCTTTGACCGTGAATATGCAGCGCTCAAATCCGACCACGGCTGGCTGGGCTTTTCGGATGTCACACGTATCCTCGCCGGTTCAGGAAGCAGCATCGACGGCGACCAGATGAACTACCGTCTTGACAGTTCCATACGCAATCTGCTGCTGGACGAATTTCAGGATACCTCCAGCCACCAGTGGTCAATTCTGAGGCGACTTACAGATGTACTGCTGAAGAGTGATCAGGAAACCAGCTTCCTCTGCGTCGGTGATGGCAAGCAGGCGATCTATGGCTGGCGCGGTGGCGTCGCAGAAATCCTTGACGCTGTCCCGCCGGCCGTCCCGGGAATCGAAGAGCTGCCGCTGAACGAAAGCCGACGCTCATCGCCGGCGGTGATCAGCACTGTCAATCGGATCTTCAGCGGGCTGACGCAGCATTCCAGCCTGGATCATCTGGAACCTGCATGCAGGGCCTGGCAGCAGCGTTTCCCGGAACATTCCACAGCCCTTCAGGAGATGCCTGGATTTGCGGTTCTCAGAACGTCACCGGAACTGAATGAGGATTCGGACTCGGAAGAACCCCGAAGCTGGAACCGCTGGGTCGCCGAACAGATTCGGCTGCTGCATGAACAGACACCCGGTGCTGAAATTGGTGTGCTCACAAGGAAGAACAGCACGGTTGCCGGACTGGTCCATGAACTCAATCAGCTTGGTGTACCGGCTAGTGAAGAAGGTGGGACTCCACCAACCGACAGTGCTGCCGTACTTGCTGTTCTGTCGCTGCTGCATCTTTCAGCGCACCCCGCCTGCACAGTCTCCAGATTCCACGTCGCCAGCGGGCCGCTCGGACCGATTGTGGGGCTCAACAACTGGCAGGATGATCGGCTGGCATCAGAAGTGGCGGAATCAATGCGAGCAAGGCTTGTTGACGATGGTTACGGCGCCACCCTGCAGTGGCTTTCCGACTGCTGCGCCCCGCACTGCAGCACTCGAGACCGACTGCGACTGTCACAGATTACGGCTGAAGGTCTGGCTTTTGATGAAGCAGGGTCCCTAAATCCTGCTGATTTTGTGCGGCTGCTGGAGAACAGTCGTTTCCAGAAATCTGAGCGATCACCAGTTCGTGTAATGACAATTCATCAAAGCAAAGGGCTCGAGTTCGACCGTGTGGTGCTGCCCGAACTCGAGGCGCCACTGTTTCGGACACCGCAGGCGGCGTATACCGGTCCCGATGCTGGCAGCCAGGCGGATCGCGTCTGTGTCTGGACCAGCCGTGCACTCTGGCCCATGCTTCCGGATTCACTTCAGCAGGCTTTTGCCGATACGGAGCTCCGCAATGTTGCGGAAAGCCTGTGCCTGCTGTACGTGGCTGTCACGCGTGCAAAACACGACCTGACGATGCTGATCCAGCCCACGAACCCAGCCAGACCACCAAAGACATTTGCCGGACTGCTGGTGGCAGCTCTGGCTGACTCACCCGCTGATCAACCACTGTCAATCCTGTTCAGCAGCGGAAATGAACACTGGTATACGGAACTCCCGGCAATGCTTCAGCATCGCCTGCCACAAAAACGTGGCTCCCGCTCCATGCAGCCACTTTCACTGCTGGAATCGCCCGATGGACGCCGCAGAGGCCTGGCCAGACGAAGTCCTTCCGACCACGCTGTCACGTCCTTCGCCCAGCTCACAACCACGCACCGACAGGCTCCGTCGTCCCACAACGAATTCCGCGACATCGATCCGCGACTGCGTGGTACTCTGATGCATCACTGGTTTGAGCAGATTACCTGGCTGGATGGAAACAACCTTCCGAATGAACAGGCGCTGCTGAACAGTGCCAGCCAGGTGCTCATTTCGGAGTCAGTTCGCAGGACGCTGCTGCAGGAGTTTCTGAATCGGCTGCAGCACCCGGAGATTCACAGGCTGCTGCTGCAGAAAACGGCGTCACAGGATCTTCCAGATGAAGCTCTGAACAGAGACTTCAGCAGCGCGGAACTACAGTGTGAGGTTGAGAACGAACGGACATTTCTGATCCGTGATCAGGGTCAGGTCGTCCAGGGCTCAATCGATCGGCTGGTCCTGTATCGACACCAGGGACAGATCATTGCCGCAGATATTCTGGACTGGAAAACGGATCGCCTGATCGAGCCTGAAGAAGACTGGGTCGCGTCTCGACGCACTCACTACCACGAACAACTGCAGGCGTATCGTCGCGCCGTCATGCACATTTATCAGTTGCCCGCAGAATGCGTGCGTGCTCGCCTGGTACTGCTTGACACAGGCACAGTCTGCCTCACGACAGAGTCATCAATATAACGTTCAGCAGGTTCAGGGGATCAGCAGGTTCAGCGTCACTCGCGTGTCCTTCTGAATCGGTGTTCCCGGCGCAGGACTCTGAGTCTCTACGGTGTGGACCTGTGCGGGAACATTTGTCTTGTTTCCCTTATACACCAGCACACGGCTGTTCTCAGGCTTCTGGGTATCGCGAGTGAGTCCCAGCTGAGCAAGCTTCTGCAGTGCGTCCTTGTGATTCATCCCTTTCAGATTCGGAACGACAGCCGGATTACCCTCCGGCACTCCTGCGATCGGCGGTCCGTCGGCACCCTGGTTCCCCGACTGGACATAAGTCACCTTGAGACCATTGAGACTGGGGGCATAATTCCGTGCAAGCAGTGACCTTGGATTCACTTTCAGATCCGCAAAGCTGTAAACGGTAACTCGCGTCTGTGCCGGGTCATAAACACGTACCGCGACTGGCAGATATGTCTGCAGATTCAGAATCACATCAG
Organism: Planctomycetaceae bacterium; assembly: GCA_023260695.1. Classification (GTDB taxonomy): domain Bacteria; phylum Planctomycetota; class Planctomycetia; order Planctomycetales; family Planctomycetaceae; genus SXXK01. The sequence continues at coordinate 1,753 of JALQUR010000420.1, read as the reverse complement.
CATGGTGCCATTTCTGAGCATCCTGAGGCTCATTGGGAAAAACGACCAGTTGTACCTGTACAGCATCAGGCTTCGGAGCAGCCCCTGCTGAAAACCCAATTTCAAAGCGACGATTCGCTCGTTCCGGTGGCATGCCGAAAAAGAATGGCAGCGGACTTTCCATGATATTCCTGCCATTCAGCTGCGGCGGGAGATCAGCAATGATCGCTTCTTTCGCGTCCTTGTCGATCTCATACACCTTCTTACCGTCACACCAGAACTCATTCGCGCTGTCAGGCGTCAGCTGATAGGGTTTTCCGGTCTGGCGATTCTGCATGACGGGGGATGGCTTCCCCTCCCGCAATGCATCTTCAACCTGCTTTTCGCGTGCCTGAAGGATTTGCGGGGTCACAGGTTCCGGGGCAAAAATGATGAAGCCCTTGTCCGGCTTCTCATAAGACAGCTTGCCAATCGAACGTGATTCTGTGCAGAAAGTATTCTCGTAGACGATCCGCAGCACTGCCCCGTCAAGTGCATTGATGCCGTCGCTGCTCTCTGACCATTGCCGCAGCAGCGCATCCCGCTGGTCAAGTTCACTGGGGCCCATCGCCGGAATCCGCGAGGGATTCTGTCCGAAACTCTGCGAACCAGCGCAAGGCAGCACGATAGCCGCACATACGATTGCAATCTCTTTCAACACCGGATTCCCTCCCGATGCCCCGACGGTCACTGCTGGTGTGTCGAGGACAGAACAGCGAAAGCCAGAACACGATCCTCGTGCCTGCATGGCCCTGCTGTGAAATACTCTGTGGAACACCGACGACATCCCTGGTCGGCAAGCTGGTTTTTTAGCGGATACAGGATTCCGCCTCCACCCCAAGTTCCCCGCGGTTCAGACACGGCAGAAGCCGATTGCAGCTGCGGACGAGTCATTTTCCCACTCCGCAGCGATCCATCAACCGATTTCCGGAAACACTTCGGGCGCAATGATCGCCCTGATAGTGTTTTCTGGCAGAAACTGCCGGGAAGGAATCACTCTGCCACCGGGCCGCCACCAGCAACGGTTCAACCCTTTGATCGTTCCTTCGCCCACTGATCGCGGAGGGTTACCGTACGGTTGAAAACCAGCTGCTGCGTTGTGGAATCGGGATCGACGCAGAAATAGCCCATCCTTTCGAACTGAATCAGGTCTCCCAGCTGTGCAGTCCCCAGCGCCGGTTCCAGTTGTGCCTGGCTGATGACTTTGAGCGAATCAGGATTCAGACCCGACTTCCAGTCCAGCGCCGGATCCTCAACCTGATCCGGATGCTCGCGGAAGAACAGATGATCATAAAGTCGTACCTCAGCCTGCACGGCATGCTGCGCAGAGACCCAGTGCAGGGTCGCTTTGACCTTCCGCCCGTCGGGAGCATCTCCACCGCGTGTTTCGGGATCGTAGGTGCAGTGAATCTCAGTCACATTGCCAGCCTCATCCCGAACAAAATCCTGACAGGTAATGAAATAAGCCCACCGCAGCCGCACTTCTCTGCCGGGAGCAAGACGGAAGAATTTCTTTGGCGGATCTTCGTGGAAATCCTCGCGTTCAATCCAGAGTTCGCGGCTGAAGGGCACCTTACGACTGCCAGCCGACGGATCTTCAGGCGCAGATCGACGACTGGCACCTCCACCACCGCAAGGACGGGGTGAACGCCGTGGCCTACAGGGCCTTCCTGACAGAGATCGGCTATATCCTGCCCGAGGGCGCGGATTTCCGGATCGAGACGCCCGAGGAGGC
>JALQUR010000410.1 GCA_023260695.1 Planctomycetaceae bacterium | reverse complement strand
CAAAAAGGCGGCGTAGCTCAGTCGGTTAGAGCAGCGGAATCATAATCCGCGTGTCGGGGGTTCGAATCCCTCCGCCGCTATTTGAAGACCCGGAAAGCCTCGGCTTTTCGGGTCTTTTTCGTTGAATCCCAGTGTTTTCCGCCATTCGCACAACGTTATGTTCCGCTGCACTCTCCTGTTTGCGGCAGTCGGCCTGGCCACGTGAGCGGCCACCTCTGCACAACGCCGCTCCAGCCGGCCGCTGCTGGCATCACCGGAATCAACGCCGCTGCTGAACACCATCAGTCAGTAGCGGGGTTCGCAGAGCATGATCTGGTCCATCAGCAACAAAGCACAGCCGCTCTGAATGCTCAATCGGCAGCAAGGCCCTTTTCAAACGCCGCAGGCGGCAGATCACGTCCCGTGAGCGTGCGGAACTGAATCTGCAGCTGGTTCACAAAGACCTTCAAGGGATCAAGGTAGCGGGCCCCGCGCATCCGGCTCTCCTCGGCGAACGGAGAGAGTGCCAGCCCTCTGGTCAGATCAATAATTGTCTGACGTTCCCGAATCACCGACGGATTGAGCTCATTTCGGCCCAGACCACAAGGCATTCTGCTGTCAGCCAGCACCAGCGTATCAACGCGAGTGTCGTAGATGGAATTCCACGGGATGTGGCGAACTCCGGCCTCTCGAGCAACTCCGGCGGCGCGGTTGTCTGACATTCCGGCAAGACTCACTGCAGCCCCCTGCGACGCGAACCACCATGCCGCGCCGCGAGCCATGCGTGATTCCCCCAGCACCAGCACTGCCCCCCGCCCACACCACTCGGGACTTCCGTGGAGTTCTTCGCCGCTCGCCCTGATCGCATCGAAGGTGGTGCACTTGACCTTGCTGCCCGATGAGCCTTTCATGAGAGTGTCCACTCGCCCGGACTTCTGCACCAGTTCATCACCATTCTCAGACAGTTCAGACAGGTCATCTGACCAGTCCGGAGCAACGACCAGTCCGTTGATCCCGAGCTTCTCCAGCATCGTGGAGAATCGTCTCAGATCACCGGGCAGCATCGGCAGACAGCGAATTGGTCGCCCCATCTCTTCAAATGCAGCATTCAGAACTCGAGCTGCAATGTTCTCCCCGATGCCGCGTCCGACAATCCCCAGAAAATGGGTCTTCGAACCGATCTCATCAGTTCGATAGTCTTCCCGCAGCTGCCAGACAGTCGGTTGCTCCGGAAAGGCCTCCATCCCCTTTTCCAGTGCAGCATAGACCCAGGGCGATCCATACTTTTTCCCAAGCAGCGAGAAGGTGAGCCCCGCGCGTCCAATGCCCATTCCAACAATGGGCAGGTCACGGTTGCCCGCGACAGCCGCCAGCAGAGGCCACGCAGCATCCAGATCTTCAGCCAGTGCCGTAAACTTCACAACATCCGCATCTGCCTGCTTGCAGCGTTCATAGATCTCGTCGACTTTCGGCAGAGCGCGATTCGGGGTGGAGTAACTGATGACGCGTTTGGTGCGACCGTAGCGGGGAATGCTGCCGGCGATCTCCAGATCGAGCTCTACGTATTCCGGACCTGCCACAATTGCCTCACGCAGCAACTGGATTCGCTGCTGCTCTGTCCCCTTCCAGTAGCCTCCTTCCTTCGGAGACCTGCATGAGACGAGGATTGGTTTGTCCACAGTGCGGAGCAAAGATCCCGGGTTGGGCTCGTTGATGAAGTGATCCAGACACAGTTCAATCAGGTCACCATGACGGCTGGCATTCAGAAGGTCAGCGGGGGCCAGTGTTCTTGAAGCCGGAGTCACAGAAATGCAGATCATCGCGAATCACTCCCCTGTCGTGGTACAGTTGTCTGGGTCAGCCGCTGGATTGTGACAGGGATTGTTCGTGGAGAGAAGTTAACAGAGCTGCAAAAAAAAGCGTCTGCCACGGGCAGACGCTTTCGATTCACTTTAACTCTGTCTGACGCTGGACATCAGTCGTCTTCGGATGAGTTGGTATTCTTGTACAGTCCGCTGGTCGCTCCGGTTGATGACAGGGGGCGTTTTGTGCTGCCACTGACAGCACCGGAGATTGCCGCACTGCTCTGACGAGTTCCTACAGATGCATTCACAGAACGACTTTTTGCACCGTTCGGCAGAGTAACCGGGAACGGCTTGGTCGGGCTCCAGGCAAGGCTCTTGCGTGAATAGCCGATGTAATCAAGAAACCGCGACAGACTCAGGACGTAAACACCATTGTCCGTTGCCGCCTCTTCCATTCGCACCTTCAGCTTACGGATTCGAATATTGAGTTCCTGCTGAGCGGTATCCTGAGTGTCCTCGTCGCCAAGGTCTCCGATGAGGACAAAGCGAGTACTGGAGCTGAGTCGCTCACCGATATCAGACTCCTGAATGATCTCACCATCTTCACCAATCACCTCAGCATCGTCGGTTACTTCAAGGGTGATTTTTGCTCCATTCGCGGACACCATTCGGCGAAACTCTTCACGATCGCTGCCGGGATTTCCATCGAAGTCGAGGGCACCAACAACGGCGATTTCCATCGCCTGGCCCGGTGAGAAGATGGGGGAATACACCGGATCGCCGGCAGCCATCGGTTCGCCCAGTTTGGGATCCACCAGATCAGCCTTGGCCAGAGCAGGTCCGAGAATCTCAGTGATGACCAGCTTACCCTTGAGGTCACGATCACTTTGTGGAAGTCCGACACCCGCGTTGCTGATACCGTAGACCGAGAACGTCGTACCGATACGCAGTTTGTCGCGACTTCCAATATCCACAAACGCCGTCTGGCTGGCCTGATCAACAAATGTCAGACGTCCTGCTGGTCGTTCAAAGTTGAGATTTTCCAGCTGGAATTTGGCTGCACGCAGTTTCTTCAGAGTATCACGCTGCCTGCTGATTTCATCCCGCAACGTAGTCAGTTCACGTTCTGACGACTCACGATAATTCGAGAAGTTTTCCTGCTCCAGCGTCAGATCGTCGCGCAGCTGGTCGATCTGAGCATCCTTGGTGGTCAGTTCTTCACGGTGTGTACGCTCGCGAACCAGCCACTCCGCCTCTTTCTGTGCCAGATTATCATTGACGATCTGCAGACTCTCACGGAACTTTTCCGCGTCCTGCTGCTGCTTCTGTTCGGCAGTGATCATGTTTATACGGCTGGTCTCTGCGTTCGTCTTTTCACTGTCCCTGGTCCGTGCAAACTGCTGGACAGCAGCTTCCAGATTCAGATCTGTCGAACCGGCCGCATCTGCACTGGCCACGATGATGGCCTGCTTCGACTGCGCAATCTCGTCGGCAATATTCTGCTCCAGAACGGCACCATTGGACTCACCAGCAATTACACTCTGGTTACGACCGACGTGGCTGCGCAAAGCATCGAGCGCGTTGTCGCGTGCCGCAAGACCGGCTTTCAGAGTCGTACTTTCGTTGGTCAGGTCGCTCAGGTTCCGCTCAAGCTCTGTGTATTCCGTCCACGTCATGTACCAGGCGACGGAAACACCGACAGTGAGCAACACAAAGATTGACAGAGATATGACCAGACCGTTGCCGTCCTTTGAAGCCATGTCCTACACCATCCCCGGTTACTGCGGAACAGCCACCGAAAAAAAATGAAGTGCGTGCAACAGTCTGATTTCAAAAAGCAGCACTGTCACCCGTATCAGATGTAATCATTCATCCAGCGAAGTCGTAATCAGACTGACATCGCTGATTCTCTGCCCGGAATCCGGGCGCACAATTCCGAAAATGCCCTACATACTGCAGGGAGGCAGCGGAAAATACTACGCCGAGAAAAGAAAAGAGGCAAAATACCAGGAAGATAACGGTCGCGTAGGAAACACGGTCCAGGCAGACCTCGCTCGACATGCAACGCTATCTTCACCAGTCTCTCTTCGGACCGACCGCCAGCTTGAATTCGAGATGTTTCTTCGCATTCCATCTGCATGACTCGTGCGGCAGATTCTGCTGATGCTAATCCGCCAGATTATGACGAATGCATGACCTGCTGCTCCTTCCAGATGGCAGGTACCGCCCCTGAAGTGACCGCATCCTTGACCATCCGTAGTATCTTGCCAATAATCCGTGTCCCGCAGGTTGCAGGGATTACCCCTGCTGCGCTCGTGCATCGCCTTCCCCGAGAAAATCAGGTAACTTATGACCGCCAAAGAACTTGAAGACTTCCGAAAGCTTCTGAAGTTACTTCGCGGCCAACTCCGGGGTGACGTTGAACAACTTCAGGAAGAAGCGTTTTCCGGTTCCGAATCCGGGAATGACCATCGGTCGTCCAACCATCTTGCTGAGCTGGGCTCGGATGCCTGGGACCTTGAGTTCTCTCTGCAACTTGTGGAGAGCGACCAGAGTGTGCTGGAAGAAATCGCACATGCTCTGGGAAAAATTGATGACGGTACGTACGGATTGTGTGAAACCTGCATTGATAATGGTGTCAGCTCGACGAAGGCAAAGATTGCCAAAGCAAGACTACAGGCAATCCCCTACGCTCGGAATTGCATCGACTGCGAGCGACAGAAGGAAGACGGTCGCTGATGGAAACTACGCTGCGAGGTCGAGCAGTCACTTTCGGCTTCTTGACACTCGTCTGCCTTGCGATTGATCTCGGCAGCAAAAGCATTGTTTTTGATTCGCTGGGCGGGCCGTATCAGAGCACGGGCTGGCTGATCGATGGCTGGCTGAAATTCGAAATCTTCACAAGCCTCAACCATGGTGCTCTGTGGGGTTTTGGACAGGGGTTTTCACTCTGGTTCGCGGCAATCAGCGTCCTCGCCATACTCGGCATTCTGTACTGGCTGTTCGTTCGTCGAGCCTGCAGCAGCCTGCTGCTGACATGCAGCCTTGGAATGATTTCCGGAGGTACACTTGGTAACCTCTACGATCGCCTTGGACTGCATGGCGTCAGAGAGCCTGGCTTCGAGCATTCGGCCATGGCGGTTCGTGACTTCTTCCATTTTGTTCTGGGCCCGCTGGACTGGGCCATCTTCAATGCTGCCGACTGCTTTCTTGTCGTTGGCTCGGCAATGCTCTTCCTGCATTCGCTCATGGAGGAACGACAGCAGTCACGGGCAAGGGCGGCTGAGCAGTCCGAACTGCAGCGATGAATTCGGCTGCAGATCAGTCGCTCATTCCGACTGAATTCAATTCCCGGACGAAAAGTCCCCGCTGAGCCTGCGTCACACGAAAGGTATGCCCATGCGTTTCCTGCCCAGTACTCTGCTCGCTGTGTGCCTGCTGCTGCCGGTAACCCGCAGTACAGCCGATGAACCATCAGCAGGATCCGTACTGCAACTGCAGGCTCGCTCAAGAACACAGACCACAGCAGACTCCGGTCGCTGGCATTCCACCACAACGACACTGAACTGGAAGCCACGGGAAACCTGTATCATCGTCTGCGACATGTGGGACCATCACTGGTGCGTGCCCTCCGAACAGCGGGTCGCTGAGATGGCTACGCATATGAATCGTGTCATCAACGCAGCCAGAGCGCGCGGTGTTTTCATCATTCACTGTCCCAGCGACACCATGGATGCCTATACCGGACATCCCGCTCGCCTGCGTGCCATTAACGCCGCGGCGACGGAGACTTCTCCTCCGTTACAAAACTGGGTGCGACTGCTGCCCGAACGGGAAGGCACTCTGCCGATCGACGACTCCGACGGGGGCTGTGACTGCGATCCACCGGTTCCGAGCAGGCGTGTCTGGACACGACAGCATCCGGGAATTGAGATTCAGGCGGAAGATGCAATCACTGACAACGACGAAGCATTCCGTCTGATGCGGGAACGCGGCATTCGGAACGTGATCGTCATGGGCGTGCATACCAACATGTGTGTGCTGGGACGCCCCTTTTCCATTCGTCAGATGGTTCTGCAGGGGCAGAACGTGGTTCTCGTCCGTGACCTGACGGATACGATGTATAACCCTGCAAAAGCCCCTTTTGTTTCTCACTTCAGCGGTAATGATCTGGTCACGGAACACATTGAACAGTTCTGGTGCCCGAGTATTACCAGCACAGATCTCTCCGGAGAGGCTCCTTTCAGATTCCGTGATGACAAACGACCACACCTCGCTGTTGTGGTTTCAGAGCCGGAATATGAGACAGAACAATCGCTGACGGAGCTGCGTCAGGAACTGCTGAAGCATTACCGGGTGAGTATGGTGTATGGCGACAACGGTGACGGCAGTCTGCTGCCCGGGGCCGACGTGATTACGAATGCAGATCTGCTGCTGCTGAGTGTTCGGCGCCGTACACTCATGCCCCGGCAACTTCAGCTGTTCCGAGATTTCATTGCCTCCGGAAAACCGGTGATCGGCATCCGAACCTCCAGCCACCCGTTCCATCTGCGCAATCAACCGGCCCCCGAGGGACGCGCTGACTGGCCCGAATTCGACCTGCAGGTCAACGGTGGACGCTACACAAACCACCATGGAGATGGCCCAGTGACCCTGCTTGAGGCAGCGCCGGGACAGCAACAACATCCGCTGCTGAGTGGAATCGCTCTGGAAGAGCTGACGGGACGCGGTTCACTCTACAAAGTTCGTCCTCTGGCCGATTCAACGACGCCGGTACTGATCGGCAGGATTCCGGATCAGGAGCCAGAACCGGTGGCATGGATCAATCGCCGAGCAGATGGCGGACGCACGTTCTACACATCTCTGGGGCACCGAGGTGATTTTGCTCAGCCGGGGTTTCGCCGGCTGCTGCTGAATGCCTGCGACTGGCTGCTGCATAACGACTGAACTGCGGCGGCGGTCGGCAGTCTGAAATAAGATCAGTCGGCCCCACCTGCTGCATGCTGCAGAAGCGGTGCGAAGTATCTCTGGTAGCCACCTCCCCGCAGACTCCCCGCAATCTGCAGGACACCGGTATACTCGGTATCCGGATTCCACGTGCCGTTTGCAATTTCAATGTAGTCGGCAAGAATCGCACGAACTCGCGATACCTGCAGTGGAGCATCGGCAGCCCAGACAGCATGGCCCGATGAGGTATCGACCAGCACAAATCGTACGCAATCATCCTCCCGAAGTCCGATCAACAGGCCGGCAATGACACTTTCATCCCGCTGATCCCGTCGACGAAGCCCGGCATAGCAGCAGAATGGCAGTTCGTTCGATCGACGCACTCGAGCCAGCAGTAATGGGACCAGCAACTCCTCACCGATCACCATTTCCCGATCAAGATTCAATTCTCTGATCCGATTCCGATATGCCTCGTCCAGAATCGCAAACGATTCTGCCGGGGTTCTGCGATACCACGCCGCCGCATCGGAAAATGCTGTCTCCGCAACTTCGGTGTACATCCCCATCTTCGCCACTGCCCGAGCGAGGTCACGCAGCAATCCCTCGACAAGTTCAGAGTCAGGATTCAGATCCGGCAGCGACCACTCGTCCAGAGTTCTTCCGGATCGCTGCAGCTGAATCCGCATTTCAGGCGTAAGACTCCGATTCAGTTCAAACAGCAGCAGTTCCTTGCGAATCTGCTCATCCGTCTCACTGCAGACGCGGCTGCGGAAAAAGTAAAGAAATGCCACGGCATCCTGCAGTTGCTCTGCAGCAGATTTCTGCGGAATGTGATTCGCCAGGTCGATTCGCAATCGGACTCCCAGCCGGTCTTCAAGGTCCGCCCGCCAGACGGCCAGCACGGGAGCATCATCCGAAGTGCAGAATTCGTTGACAAACCGCTCCAGCATCGCAGCTGTCCCCTCGCGTTGCTCCGCATCCAGAAACTCCGGAGATAAATCGGGGATCGCCCTGAGCTGTCGAGTTGCCAGACTGCGATAGAGATAAATGCGGTCATACTCGCTGAGCAGTGGCAAGGCTGTCAGCTTTTTCAGTCCTGCACGAAGCCGTATTTCCGAATCGTCCAGAGTCACGATCAGCCGCACGAGTTCTGTCGCCTGAGCCCATGCCGGATCACGCTGACGGAACCCGGGACCAAAAACGGTTGCCGCCTCCAGTGCGATCAGTGAAATCAGCTGCTGCAGCATCGCCACTGCATGACGATCCACAGCCCCCTGCACGAAGCGTCGCGTTCCACGTCGCCCAAGTTCTGTGGCCAGCCACCAGGCACCTACGGAAATCGGGCTCACTGCAGTCACCAGACGCCCCGCATAGATGCCACGTGAAATGGTCTTCATCCATGGAGCAGCTGCCTGATAAACATCAAATGCGACGACCCCACGCCTGATCCAGCGATAAACGGCAGCCACACTCATCGTCTCAACGGGAACAGGGAGTTGTTCGAGGAGGACAAGGAACTGCAGACAGACCCGACCAGCTGCACGCCCAGCCTGCTCAATACTCACATCGCGGAGCGGATCGGCAATATCCGGCTGATAAACCCGACCAACGTCACGAATCAGCGCCAGAACTTCATCACGAATCATTGGCAGGGAGACAGTGCCGTCCACGACATATCCATTGGCGCGAACTTTCTCATAGACGCGCTCAGCCTGCTGCTCAATGATCTTCCTGACCTCGCGATCCTGATGCACGAGCCTGCGACCAGCAGACTGGCTGGGTACAGGTTCATCCGGCGACGGGTATTCCAGCAACTCCTGATTTCGCATGCGCAGCAGACCGAGACCGCGTTCCTGCTCCGCCAGTTTCGCCGCGCGATCTTCAATTTCCTGAAGCAACTCTGCACTGTGGCAACGAAGCTCGAATTCCTCAGGTGGCAGGAGGATTGCTTCGAGCAGACCGGGAGCCCGCTGATCTCCGCTCTGCTCACGCCGTCGGAGCAGATGTACGAGCCAGGTTCTCCACGGAAGGAAACACGGAAACAGACTCAGTAACAGCAGCGGAAGCTTCCACTGGCTCTGGTCATCCACGACGCTCGAGACAATTCCGATCAGCACCGCGGAACAGAGCGGTGGTCCAAAACTGAGCAGGCTCTTGATCCAGCTCACCAGAACTACTCCCAGCGGCAGTGTTGAAACGAAAAAGGAAAACCTAGTCAGTCAGCAGCACTGCCGTCACGGGAAAATGATCTGAGGGATAGCGATTCCCGTCATGGGTGTGATCAATTGCCGCTGATTCGGTCCTGAAAACAGGACTGCAGAGAATCCAGTCAATTCGTGCAGGGCCAGGGGTGCCGCGAAATCCATGAAATGTTCCGGAAGCATTCTCCACAGACCTGCTCACCTGCAGGTAAGTATCCCTCATGCCACCCTGCTTCACCAGAGAATTCCATGCATCCGATCCTTCATCACAGTTGAAATCTCCCGTCAGGATGATCGGTGACTTGTCAGCCAGACTGACCAGACGCCGCATCAGCAGCTTGCCGGATTCAGCGCGAGCCTGAACACCACGATGATCGAAATGAGTATTGGCAAACAATAGCTGCTGCCGCGTCCCTTTCCGGTCCCGCAGTTGCCCCCACGTGCACACCCTCGGTAACGACGAATCCCAGCTCTTCGAATACTTCTGGTCCGGGGTCTCACTAAGCCAGAACTGGCCGCTGTTCAGGAGTTCAAAACGATCCTTGAGAATCAGTATCCCACACTGTTCCCCGCTGGAAGATGCATCCCGCGACCAGCCCAGATAATGGTATTCCGGAAACTGCTGCTGCAGATACTCCACCTGCAGCGGCTGTACTTCCTGCATTCCCAGCAGCTCCGGCTGAAATTGGCGAATTGTGCGAACGACCAGTTCCCGACGCAGGGGCCACGAATCATCGCCGTCGTTGGCAGTTCCGTAGCGCAGATTGAAGCTCATCACTCGAATCGGTTCCGCATCGTGTGACCACGCTGCCTGCATACCGCAGAACAACAGAATCAGAATGCCGGACCATCTTCCCGTCAGCGGGCACAAACACATCACTTTGGCTCTCCAATGAATGCCCCGCTGATACCGAGGATCAGGGACAATTCCGCGCTCCGTATTTCCGCAACCGCAACTCATCCACGTCGGCATCGCCCGGTCCCCGGGAATCAAAAAAGGGGGAATCCAGACAGATCCCCCCTTCCCTCGAATTCACTCGGTTGCCGAGAATCACTCCGGAAGTCGAGCTGATGAAACCGCCGGGTATGTGCCCGTACAGGCACGCATGAACTCGACAAGATCAACCTTCTGAACTGCGGTCAGCTTCAGAGGCACAATCTTATCACTCAACCAGCGATTCCTTTCGCCACCCTTGACGTAGTGCTCAACCACTTCTTCAAGACTGACCAGACTGCCATCATGCATATAGGGGGCGGAGTACACCACATTGCGAATTGTCGGTGTCTTGAATGCACCTTTGTCCTTCTCTGCACCGGTAACTGCAAACCGTCCGAGATCCGGCTCCTTAGCTGACATGCCGATCCCGAGGTTGTGATACTGCTCGTCAGCCAGATTCGCACCAACATGGCAGGCACTGCAGCCAACTTCCTTGCTGAAGAACAGTTCCATTCCACGCAGGGCACTGGCGGACATGGGATTGCCGGCGACGTTCGCCTTTGCACTTTCGTAGCTTTCGCGAAGTTCGTCGTCGTCCTCAAGCAGATCCTGCAGATCCTCTGGATCAATCACTGCGAATCGCGCCCATGCTTCCTGATAGTCGTAAGCAGAGGGACCGGTAACCAGAGTACGCTCAAATGCAGCAATTGCCTTTCCGACGTTGTCGATCGTCACGCCGTCAGAAAAGATCTTCTCAAACTGCATCGCGTATCCCGGAATCTTCTTCAGCGTTGCGACCGCTGCTTCATGAGTATTACCCATTTCAATGGGATTCTGAATCGGCCCAACCGCCTGCTCTTCCAGAGATCCGGCGCGACCATCCCAGAACTGCAGGTCACTCAGAATTCGGTTGTAGCTTACCGGTGAATTCCTGCCACCTTTCTGCGCCGCAATCCCCACTCCGGTCGCTGTATGTCGAGAGAATCCTTCCTGAGGATGATGGCAGGATGCACAGCTGACCGTGTTATCCGCAGACAATCGTGTGTCAAAATACAGTTGTCGTCCAAGCTCAATCTTTGCTCGCGTGAGCGGATTGGCTGCCAGCCCCTTGACCTGAGATTCTCCCAGAGCCAGCCCCTGCGGAAGAACAACCTCAAGCACTTCATGATTCGCCGGGTTCGCCAGCCAGGCCTTGATTTCGGCTTCAGTCAGCACTCCGGTGCCGGGGATTCCCGAGGTCAGGGAATCGTCCAGCCCCAGCACAACTCGCTCCGCACCCTTTACACTGGTCGCAGCCGAAGCAGCCAGTAAACAAACCCCCAGTATCGCGACTTGCTTGAATCTCATTGCATCCCTCTTCTAGTCACAGAATCAACGCTCTTAATCAACGCTCTTCAGAGAAAAACAGAACTCGACAGGCTGTTTGTTTCCGCCGAGATCGCGCGGTAAATCTGAGGAGCCTCAGAACAATCAGCGAGCACAAGACTGCTGTTGAGAAAGCCCCCGACTTCGTTCTGATTCTAGATCACCAGGTCACTGCGTCTACTCTGTGCCGCAATTCTCCTGCAACATCCGAAATCAATTCGTGTGAAGGCTAAAAAAACACCTGCTTATCCAGTTTCAAATCACGATGAATCCTGGTCACCCGGAGGCAGCAGCAGCCCCACCTGTGACATGAACTGACCACGTGATACCACTCTGCCAAACCCCGCCTGTTGCGCCGCCTGCAGAAGTTCTGTGTGAACGTGTGGCCCGAACGCAACAGATTGATCAAGTACTTCAGCTGAAAATGTCTGCTGCAGAGTCGAAAGGGAAATATCACGCAGCCCCAGATCAAGCAGGATCCGAACAGATGGCTCTGACACCAATTCGCTCAGATCATCCAATGTTGCCTGATGCAGAAAACGATGCCCAGCTGCACGAGCAAACCCATCAGTCCTGCTGATCACCATCAGATCGGTCGAAAGTAACAGGCTCGTTGACACCCCAATTGTGCTGTCCCTCTGGCCCTCTATTCCTGGGCCATACAGTGCCAATATAAAAAGCTGAGCTTCTG
>JALQUR010000338.1 GCA_023260695.1 Planctomycetaceae bacterium | reverse complement strand
AATTCCCGCCGCAGCAGCAGCCGGAATCTCCGGAATCAGAATATCCGCCAGCGACGATCGCAGATCATGCGCCGTGTAGACGTCGATCATCGTGAGCTGTTCATGGCGGGCACCAAGACCCGTCAGGCGAGTATTCATGATCTGCACAACGCAGCGTGCTTTCTCCGCCATCGCTTCTGGACTGACGTCCCCGGCGCGGACAATCCTTGCCGCATCCAGGGCTCTTGTGGGCAGTTCTCCGCCGCCGGCAACGACAAACGTGCCGGCTGCCGAGTCGGATGGACAACAGTATGAAAAGCCAAACAGCACCGTCTCAGCTGGTGCCCCAGCCACCGGAGCCACATTGGTGCGGGCGACAGGATTCTGCCCATCCACAGGGATATCCCATTCATTCAGCAATGCGCGATAGTCCCGATTGAAGTCGATGAAGCCGTCCATCGTATGCGGACGCGGACACCGCAGTTCCACTCCGCACAGCGCATGCTGGTTCAGTCCGAGCGATTCCAGATAACCGCGTGCTGAACACAGTCCGGCCTGCCACGGGACGGCAGTGGCGAGCGTCACGTGTACGATCTCAAAACCGGACGTCGCCACCACACCGGAAGAGTAAGGTTCGATGCCGGGAAGAAAACGATAGCCACCACGCGAATTCAGGATTGTGCGTGAACCGTCCACTGCGTCGCCTGGATCCATACTGATTTGTCCACCGAAAAAAAGGAATGAAGAAGCGTTATCGCATACAGCACTGCCAATGCAACTGACTCAGTTTCTCGCCGGTTCAACGGTTACGGTCACCACATTCGAAACCCCGGTACCGCTCATCCCGCGTGGGGACGGGCGAATGGAATAGACACGGTAGCGATAAGTCTGACCCGGCTTCACGCTGGGGTCGATCGCGGTGGTAATATTGCCGCCTGGCTGCCCGATCAGATTTCGAAATTCTGACCCGCCGGCAGCGTCCGATCGCTGCAGAATTGTGCCCGCCTCGTTGTCTGCGTTATCCCGCCAGCGCAAGGCAACTCCCGCTGCCGTAACGGAAACCACGGCAAGATCCGAAGGAGCATCGGGGGACGCCGGCCCCGGTTGCGGTTCCGCTTCCGGTGGACGCTCCTGGCGTGGTCGCTCGCCCGGATCAGCCAGCTGCTGCCGAGCCGTTGCATAACGCTTCACAACAAACTGCTTCATCGACTGCACAATGGACTCATAACCACTGTCAGCAGGATTCGTCGCACGTGCGTGAGGAAACGGATCAGACTCCAGCGCTTCCCGAATCAGTGCATACTTCTGATCGATCCGCCCGCACAAGGACTGCGGCTCAAAATAGTTTTCCAGAATCTCCGCTGCCACGCGGCGATATTCACCCAGTAACTGCGGCGATGCAATCAGTTGTTCCAGCAACGGGCTGGGATGCCCACCCGGAGCCGGCCACGCGGCATGCCAGTCACGCAGCACATGGATTTTTCCGAAGGCCAGTTCACAGAACCCGACGTCCAGATCCCACGGCAGGTAATGCCAGCGATCCCCGTCGGGATTGCGATACAGATAGTAGTTGTGCGGGTTCCAGCCCGTCAGCTGATCAAAGGCACCGGCGAAAAGCATCACCGCAGTGATCCGCAGAAACGCCTGCGTTTCGAAGTCCGGCAGGAACGCAGGAGCTTGCCCCGGGCGAGCTGGAGTATTGACGCTTTGCACAAATCGGAGCAGCTGCTGATATGCCAGCGTGCTGTCGCCATGCTGCAGTTCAAAGGCACGGCTGTACGCGTCAGGATCAGAGCCTGCAGGTCGCAGATCTCCCCCCGGGCCACCTTCGTCAACCTTGAACAGAATTCCGTCCGCGTTTCCATACTGCCGCTGCAGGAACGTGTCATCGATCCGCTCCACATTTCCATACACCCCATAGTACTGCCGGTTGAGATACAGCTTCGCGTAGTTGCATCGATGCACCGGAACATCAAGATCCCGCAGAATCTCCGTGACTATCGGTTCGCTGAACAGACTCCCGAACTGAACACCATTATCGAAGGACACCCGACGCAGCCCCAGAAACCGGGTCCCTTTGGAATACTCGTCGAAGCGGACCAGAAAGCTGCGTTTATGTCTCTGCTGCGGACTGGAAGAACTGTTGCCCTTGAAACGCACGGCTACGCCAGGAATCACCTGATCCCTCCAGCGAAACTCCGCCGGTACGTAAATTCGTTCCGGGAGCGCGGCGTGCATTCGTCGCAGATCATCCTCCGCAATGGTCAGATGCACCTCCTGCACGGAGTCCGGTGCGTAAAACTCCGATTGCAGTTCGGAGTCTGCGGCAGCGGCAGCAGTCTGAGCCGCCTGTGCTGCCACGCATGCGGTGCTGAATACGGACGCAAACAAAGCCCACACCAGCAGCAGGCATCTGCGCAGCCACACCTCAGGCCGGCTTAACTGATTCATGATCGTAAGCTTTCCCGAACGCACGGTTTGATTCCCCTGATCTCCGGAACACATCCTCACCGGCATACATCTTAGCGAAACGACAGCGGACGCCATCGCAGCCGATGCAAGACGGCATGCTGTCAACAACTTCTGTGGATGACTTAGCCCCCACAGCCCCGCGCAGGCTGCAGCGTCAGTGTCCGCCGTTGATCTCGTTCACAAACGCCATCTCCCCGCAACGCGTCAGCGCTGTTTCCAGAGCCCACCCGGTGAACGAAGCGTAATTGAAATCCTTGTAAGGACGTGGCGAACCCGGGACAGATCGATTTCTGTTGACGACTTCCTTCATCGTCGCCACGAGCGGACGGCCGGAATCTCCGAGTCGCGCCAGTGCACTGGCGGCCTCCAGTGAGACCCACGGGCGGAGATCCTGCAGGACCTCGCCCAGTACAGCGGTGGCCCGCTGATGTTCCAGCGCCGGCGAAGAAACCCTGAGCACAGCTTCCGCGGCAGCGATCCGTACTGAAGGTGATCCGTCACTTAATGCCCGCTGCAATGCCGGCGACAGAAGCCGGTACAGCGTATTCCGCAGATGCTGATCCTCTGCGAATTGCAGATTCGCTGCACATGCCGTCGCAGCCCAGTACCGCACCGCTGCTTCCTTGTGCCGCAGCCCATTGATCAGATCCGCAGCCGACGAATCGCCGTCGCCCACCCGCCACGCCAGCTCTACAATCTCTGCCAGATTCAGTGCTGGATCCTGCATCACGTCGTATGGCGTGGTGCCCTGCTCCGCTGCTCGAATCTGGTACTCGGCTTCCGTCAGAAAACCACTGTCGCGATGCTCAATAATCCACTGCCGCAGCTGCAGTCCCAGATGCTTCCGCACAGCCTCGTGCTCCGCGGATTCCGCCAGATTCACCAGTTCGTGGGGATCCGCCTGCAGATCGTAAAGTTCCTCTGGCGGCTTGCGGGCACTCCACATCCGCTCAGCGTGCATATCAAGCTGGCCTGCAACATGCAGTCGCCGCAACTCGCGAAAGGAATCCTTGCGATCATCGAAGATCACGGAGTCCTGAATGTATGCAAAGTGGGGCAGGAAATGCTTCACATACATGAAGCGACCGTCACAGACACTGCGCGAAACTTCAAACATGTCGTCAGCCCGGCTGCGGGCACCAAAGACAAACTTTCTTTCCGCTTCCGTATCCTTCCCCAGGAATGGAATGCCCTGCAGCTCCGCCGCTGATTCCGCTCCGGCAAGCCGCAACGCTGTGGCCGGGAAATCCACGAAACTGACCAGCCGATCACTCGTCGTGTACTGCGGCTTCCCGGTTGAGTCAGCAGCTGCCGCAGGATCCGCTGTGAGATCACTCATGCCGCGAAACTTTGGAGGAATAAACACCACGAGCGGCACCCGCAGTCCGGAATCGTTGAGCCAGCGTTTATAACGCGGCAGACCGTTTCCATGATCACCAAAGACAAAAATGATCGTGTTGTCCAGATCACCCTGCTCACGCAGAGCTTCCACAATCACCCCAACCTTGCTGTCAAAGACTGTGGCCAGATCGTACATGCCGGCAAAGATGGAACGGATCTCGGCGGTGTCAGGATAGAACGGCGGAATCGTCACCCGCTGCGAATCGTGCCGCAGTGACTCAGGCAGCTCTGCTGTCGCTTCTTCGTAACGATCGCGAAAGTTAATCCGTCCTTCGTGCGTTTCCCCGATCGTGATGAAACTGAAGAATGGCTGCCCGGAACGGCGTTTTCGCCAGGGCATCGGATCAGCCGACCATTCATCCCAGATTCCATCCGCGGAAAAGTTGTAGTCCGACTTGCCCGTGTTCGTGCAGAAATACCCCAGCTGCCGCAGTCGTACTGCCAGTGGCACGATCCGTTCGGGAATCCTTACTTCGCAACGCAGATGCTGTGTCCCAAGACTTGTCGCGTAGAGCCCGGTCGCCAGACAGGATCGTGACGGAGAACAGATCGGGGCCGTTGCAAACGCGTTGCGGTAAACAATGCCCTGTCGCGCGAGCGCATCGATCTGCGGGGTGTGAGCATCCGGATGCCCGTAACAGCCCAGATGCGGACTCATGTCCTCCGCATTGATCCAGACAATATTCGGCAACTCCGCAGCCTGTATCCGGATACAGGCCAGAAGGCAGAGCCCGGACAGGGCGGCACGCAGGTAACAACATGCCGGCTTCGGATTCACTCGTCCGGCCTCCCTTGCTCCACCGGCACCTCTGGCTCGTTCACCACTTTGCCCGTCAGCGGATCCACTCGCAATTGCAGATCCTCGTGCTGATCGACAAAGAACACGAAACCGTTGAACATTTCATTCACTGTCTGCAGCCCGTACCCCACCGTGGCGGCCGGATCCGGATTGAATGGGTTGAAAACCGAATTGTCGAAATGTGCCACCGCACTGATCTCTGCCCCCGCTGGCAGCAGATGGGAACCCGGAGCCAGTTCATACGCCACCTGCCATTCGAAATTGTAATTCGGGATCTGCAGCAGCGTCTGAGCGGGCTGGTCTGGAAGCTGAGCACGAAATGTCATATCCCGACCCCGGACATGCATGTGCGTGAACATTCCCAGCAGATCAACATCGCGATCAAGCCTGCGTGATGCATGGACCGCAAATGCCGGCTCATACGGCGGTATCCGCCAACGTCTGGGATCCAGCAGAAAGTGACGCACCTGCTTCCGCACAACGGATCGGGGAAACCGCAGACCGACCTGAATTCTGCTCTCTTCCTTCTGTCCCGTTGTGGTGTAGTGAATCTGCAGTCCCAGACCGGATCCAGCCGGCAGACGAAATGCAGTGCCGTTTCCAAAACGACCCAGATCCATCGGCTGTCCACCCGGAACATAGCCGGTAATGAAGGTTTCCTCTCCCGCCCCTTCCGGAGAAAAATAAGCCATATTGCAGTGATGTACCACTGCCGGATTCAACGGTCGAATCTCAATCGCCTCCACCCAGGTTTCCTGCAGAAACACACAAGGCAGAATCGAGTAGCGATATGGAATAAAACCGGTGGCCGGAACCAGGTGCATTCCCAG
>JALQUR010000331.1 GCA_023260695.1 Planctomycetaceae bacterium | reverse complement strand
CCAGAAACTGCACTCGTATCAATTCACTGGGTCAACAACGAAACCGGTGTCATACAACCGGTGGCGGAAATCGCGTCACTGTGTCGGGAACGGCGTGTATTATTCCACACCGATGCGTCGCAAGCCGCCGGGAAATTACCTATCGATGTTGGCCGGCTCAACTGCGATTTCATGTCGATCAGCGCTCACAAGTTTCACGGGCCACAGGGTGTTGGCGGACTTTACATTCGCCCGGGAGTGCAACTTTCTTCGCTCATGCTGGGCGGTATGCAGGAATCCGGAAATCGTGGCGGCACCGAAAACGTACCAGGTATTGCCGGTGCTGGTACAGCAGCGATGTTACGTTTGGAGCGTTTGGATGCAGCAATCGGAGAAATGAGTCGATTGAGAGATCTGTTGGAATCTCTAGTCCTGCAGCAGATCCCGAATGTTTCCATCAACGGAAATCAGCAGTTTCGCGTATGTAACACCACCAATCTGCAGATTCACGCTATAGATGGACAAGCACTGATCGCCCGGCTGTCCGCAAGCGGAATTCAATGTTCGCAAAGTTCGGCATGCATGAACCATCGTCCTGAACCGTCATATGTGCTCCGCGAGATGGGACTTTCTGAGTCACAAGCCTATGCAAGCCTTAGGCTTAGCACTTCCGAATTCACAACGGATGATGAGATCCATGCGGCCGTCACAATCCTCAGCGAGCAGGTAGCTCAATTGCGAAAATTTGCGATAATGACGGCGTAGCGGAGCAACGCTTATCGGGACCTTGCTGGAGGCAGGACGCAGTGCGATTTGGTGGGCATGAGACATTTGCAATCAGGGAGGGTTGGCTGCATAAGGGCCTGCGCACTCTGAACGAAAACCCCGAGCTTTTTTGTGAGGACGATATTGCAGACTACCTTGGGGTCGGTCGCAATATGGGAAAGTCAATCCGTCATTGGCTGCAGGCGACGCAGCTCGCCGAGCTTGACGTCGACAGCTCATCCGGGCGGAAAGCAATTCTGCAACCTACTCCGCTTGGGCAGCTGGTCTGGAAAATGGATCCGTTCTTTCTGGCCGAAGGTACCTGGTGGATCCTGCACATCAATCTCGTAAACAACTCCGCATTCGCAGCCTCATGGTCGTGGTTCTTCAACAGCTTTGGTCACGACCGATTCGATCGCGCAGTGTGCGTGGAAAGTCTGAAAAGACAAATCGCAATGAGCGGCAACAAGAGAGCTCCGAGTGGGACGACACTGGAAAAAGACCTTGCCTGCCTCTTGACCAGTTACGCCAGAACAGTGCCAAACCCGATTGATGACCCGGAAGATGGCGCAGATTGCCCATTTCGTGACCTCGGTCTACTGAGCTATTTCACAACTTCCGGCTACTACCAAACGCACCATGAGGTAAAGCAAATCGCTCCAGAGGTGCTCGGATACTGCATTTCAAAAGCATTTGAACCGTCCTCTGCCGGTGCCGCAGCGTTCGACATTTCGATCACGGAAGCTGCCAGACGGGCTGGTGGCCCGGGACGCTGTTTTGTGTTGACTGCGGAATCACTCTTTGAGGTCGCTTCACGAGCAGAGAGCCTTTCGCAGAACGGTGCGATTCAAATCTCCGGTATGGCGGGTGATCGAGTAATCCGTGTGAAGCAACAATCGACGCTGGACTGGATGACGGCACACTATGAGCAGATCGAGGAGGGGCAGATCCATGTCAGCTAAAAGAACGCCTCGAAGGAAAACGACGAGGCAGCTGGCGATCAACGCGGACGCCGTCCTCAAATCCCTCAATATCGTCTTTGATGCTGATCGGCCGGACCGTATTGAGCACTTTCGTCCGACAACGAAATGTACCGCGCTGATTCGCGCGGTAACTGCACACGAATCCGATCGAGCATTCTTGATTGTGGCACCCTATGGCACTGGGAAATCGCTGTCGGCTGTTTATTCGCTCCAGATGATTGAGAACCGACCTGAAGCACGCGCCACGCTTCGGTCAATCGCCGAACGTCTTCGCACTGTCAGCTATGAGCTGGGCGGTTTTGCGGAAAATCGTGCAAAGAATGAAAACCGTCGTGGACTTGTAATTGCCCTGCATGGTGCCTGTGGCAACCTTGCGGATGCGTTGCAAAAAGCGGCGATTGAATCGATTCAGCGTGTTGGTGACGGTCGGCAGGCAAAATTCTTGCAATCGATTGCCACGGAAACCGGAAGCGATGCGATGGTGATCCTTGCTGCAGTGAGAGCGAAAGCCGTTGAGAAGGGGTATGACCGGAGTGTCTCATTTTTGCATTTTGGGTAATCGCACGGCCATTTCTCGCATGGCTCGAGCGGCTT
>JALQUR010000215.1 GCA_023260695.1 Planctomycetaceae bacterium | reverse complement strand
CGACATGGACCATCACCTGCATTCCGGCGACAATATCTGAAAATCTCTCGCCACCTTGCTCCGTGGTTACCACACCGCAAAACCGTCACAACGGCCAGCAACTGCGCTGAGTTTTCCGGTTCCTCCAGCTCGCCACAACGGGGATTCTCTGAGAATTCCCGGGGCGGTCGCGAAGCAGCATCTTGTGCTGCCGATTTCCTGACTATCATCAACGCTGATCGAACGCTGCCGGCCGGCAGTCTCGCTACCGTTCTCTGCAAAGTCTGAAGCAATGACCGCACCATCCCGCGATACTCTGGAAACCTTTCCCAACCCGTTCCCGGAACGAAACTTCGTGGTCGAAACCGTCGCCCCCGAATTCACTTCCGTCTGCCCCAAGACGGGGCATCCCGATTACGGAACGCTCACCATTTCCTATGTCGCCGACCAGGTCTGCTACGAACTGAAGTCGCTCAAACTGTACCTGCAGGAATACCGCAACCACGGTGCCTTCTACGAGCAGGTCACCAACATGATCCTTGACGATCTGGTCGCCGTGACTCAGCCACGCTGGATGAAAATCGAAGCCGCCTTTACGCCTCGCGGCGGAATTCGCACCACTGTCATCGTGGAACACGGAAAGCGCCCGGAGTAGACTGCGAAAGCGGCGGAATCGTCGAACTCGATCCGCCACAGTACTCCGACAACAACCGGCCCGGACTCCGTCCGACGTGACAATGCTGCGTCTGATCAGCAGCAGGTTCGTTGCCGGGACATCTGGCACTCTTTAGTACGACTTCAGTGGGTTGCAGAACCCGGCAGGGGCACGATTGTGGCAAAGGCATGGGGCGGACGATTTCAGCAGGCCACAGATCCGCGTGTGGAAGCTTTCACCGAATCCATCAGCTTTGACTGGCGACTTTACGAAGTCGACATCCGCGGCTCGATTGCTCACGCCACCATGCTGGCCAGCGTGGGACTCCTCACCGACGCCGAACGCGACAGCATCACCGCCACTCTGCAGCAGATCGGCAGCGAGATTGCCGCCGGGGAATTCCCGCTCACGAACGAACTTGAAGACATCCACATGCACATCGAAAGCGCGCTCATTGCCCGCATCGGTGATGTGGGAAGAAAACTGCATACCGGCCGCAGTCGCAACGATCAGGTTTCCACGGACATCAAGCTGTATGTGCGTGATGCCATCGATCAGCTCGATGCCCTGCTCCGGGATGTGCAGCAGGCCTTTGTCGATCGTTGCGATCGCGACGTGGATCTGGTGCTGCCCGGGTACACGCACCTGCAGCGCGCTCAGCCGGTCCTCGCTCCGCACTACTGGCTGGCCTGGACCGAAAAATTTCAGCGCGACCGCGAACGCCTG
Organism: Planctomycetaceae bacterium; assembly: GCA_023260695.1. Classification (GTDB taxonomy): domain Bacteria; phylum Planctomycetota; class Planctomycetia; order Planctomycetales; family Planctomycetaceae; genus SXXK01. The sequence continues at coordinate 187 of JALQUR010000215.1, read as the reverse complement.
GCCGACTGCCGCAAACGCACCAACATCAGTCCGCTCGGTGCGGCCGCTCTCGCCGGTACCTCGCTGCCCATCGATCGCAATATGACCGCCGAACTGCTGGGCTTCGACAGTGTCGCTGCCAACAGCCTCGACGTCAGCAGCGATCGTGATTATCTGGCCGAATTCGTCTTCGCCATGTCACTCATCG
>JALQUR010000139.1 GCA_023260695.1 Planctomycetaceae bacterium | reverse complement strand
TCCGACAGACGATGAACAGTCTTGAGGAACGTCTGGGCAGGGGACAACAGCATGCGATGCCATACGACGAGATCAACATGGCCTACTGGCACAAAGGCAACGCGACGGGTCGCACCGGGCAGGTGATGCGTGAACATCAGGTGACGACTTACTTCAATATTGACTATCGCGACTGGGACTATCCCCCCGTTCAGCCAACAACAATTGCGCACCGAAAGGGTCTGCTGACCCATCCGGCATGGCTGATCGCTCATTCACTCAACACGGAGACTGATCCCGTCCGCCGCGGTAAGTGGATTCGTGAGAAACTTCTGGCGGGAACAGTCCCGGATGTGCCCGTCACGGTTGATGCCGTCATCCCTGAAGACCATGCCAGAACTCTGCGACAGCGGCTGGAAGACCGCACCAGTCATACCTGGTGCCGTTCCTGTCACAGTAAAATGGATCCTCTGGGGCTCCCGTTTGAGATCTTCGACGACTTTGGTCGATATCGCACTCAGGAGCGTCTGGAGCACGAGGTCAACCTGATTACGGAACAGAAACAGGCTCCTCTTGTGGAAGGTGTCCAGCTGCCGCAATATCAGACTCTGCCAGTGGATGCCCGAGGTACTCTGGCGGGAACAGGGGATCCAGCCCTCGACGGTGACGTCCAGGACGCGTTTGAGCTGATCGACAGACTGGCGCTGTCAGACCGAGTGCGACAGTCCATTATCCGACATGCCTTCCGCTATTTTCTTGGCCGAAACGAAACACTCTCTGATTCCAGTACTCTGATGCAGGCTGACGACGCTTATGTCCGCAGCGGCGGCAGCTTTGACGCCGTCATCATATCGCTGCTGACATCAGACTCATTTATGTATCGCAGACAAGGTGAGCAGCAGCAATGACAATTCAGCGACGAGAATTCCTTCGCCGAACCGCTCTCGGCACCTCCACACTGGCGATGTCTCCCAGCTTCAGACATCTGGCAACCGCTGCTGAACCAGCCGCAGACATTCCTTTGCATCGCTATGTGTTCATTCGCAAGTCGAATGGAAATGTCCCGAAGTACTGTTCTCTGCCGTCATTTTCCGCAGCGCAGCGAAAGCAGGATGAGAACAAGCAGGCTTTTGAAGTGGGGCTCGACCGTCATGATCTTCCGAACTGGCTGAAGGTCCTGCAGCCTTATCAGGATCGCATGACAATTCTGCATGGAATCTCGATGGCGGTGAGCGGCGGCGGACACTATTCCTTTTCCGGCTGCATGGGTGCGTACAAAGCCGGACGAAATGTGCTCAGCGGCATCAAACGAACAACTGTTGATTTCGAACTGGCGCGACTATTTCCTTCCCCGTTCGGGCACGTCGAAGTTTCCCTGGCGTCCGCCGGTTCCGGAGTTTCCTTCCGCCAGGGAATTGTCGCCGGCTTTTCGGCACCTGCTGCTCACCAGCGCAACTACTGCTACGCCGATCCCATGACGGCCTGGAACGAACTGTTCAAATCGGTAACCAATACGGCAGCGGCAGAATCTGACAATTCTCTGCTGGATTATCTGCACGAGCAGGAAGGACGCCGACTGCCCGGATTGAACGGCAGGGAGCGAAGCAGGATCAGCAACCATCTGGAATCAATTCAATCAATGCGTGAACGCAACGCGCAAGTTGCAAAAATGAGCGTACTCATTGAACGCCATCTTCCCGAGATCGATCCGATCCATGCGGACGGCGGGACAGATGCCACGCTGGTGCAGAAGCAGGAAGCATTTACAGAGATCATTGCAGCAGCGCTGATTTCCGGCCTGACCAATGTGGTCACTTATACCATCGACGATCTTGGAACTCCCATCACAACTCTGCCGGGCAACACCGGGCGAATCGACCTGCATCGCCTTGGGCACAACGCCGGCAGCGACCAGGAACTCCGCGACATCGTCAAAGCCTCACATATGGCACAGGTGCACACTCTGATTCAACGGCTGCAGGCTGTCCCTGAGGGAAGCGGTACGATGTTCGACAACACCACCATCGTTTACCTGCCGGAAACCGGAGCAGGGCACCATGGCCCGGACACGGAAGCTCCGATGGTAGTCATGACCGGCCGCAACTCGAAACTCGATATCGCAGGACGCTATATCCGTCTGCCATTTCATGCCACGGAAGGCCATCAGACACTCAGCAACTGGTACACCACGCTGCTCAATATCAGCGGGAATCCGATTGAGCACTACGGGGATCTGGATCTGGAAATGTCACGGCGGAAACTGGCACAGACCGGGGCGATTCAGCAGTTTATCTCCTGATCTTCCCGAAGCGTTCCTCACGCCGACGTCGTTGACCCTCAATGGAGTCCTGCCTGCAGTTACAGATCCAGCACGGCGGCGTATTCCGCAAACCAGTGATGCAGTGCTGTGTCCGCCCGCCTCGAAGAAGTGGCAGAAAAGGCGGATGAACATGAAGGCATTTCGTCAAAGCCTGGGGCCCCTTCATGAGCGATCGGTATTGATACTTCTTCCGCTCTGGATGCACGCCACGCAGGCATCAAATCTCGAGAACTCTGGATCAGCTGCTCAGATGGCAGCCTGTGCAAAGTCACTTCAGCAGCAGGTTCGTGCGGAATT
>JALQUR010000107.1 GCA_023260695.1 Planctomycetaceae bacterium | reverse complement strand
CTCCGAAGAATGCCATCATTCCGTCACCCATGAACTTATCCAGCGCACCGTAGTGACGGAACACGACGGTATTCATTCGCTCCCAGATTTCATTGATCAGGTGTACGACATCAGCAGGCGACATCGTTTCCGACATTGCGGTGAATCCCTTGAGGTCAGCGAACAGGACGCTGACATTTCGTTCTTCAACCAGCATGGCGTCGCCGCTGGCATCGGATCGTGCAATGATCTGGTCAACAACTGACGGGGAAAAATAACGTGCCAGATTGCTGCGTCTCTTCTGTTCCTGTTGGATTTCTTCTCGCAGTCCTGCCTGCCGGATTGCCACTGCGGAAAACAGTGCGACTGTGGAAAGTACTTCAAGGTGTTCCTGATGCAGGGTAGACTCGAGGCTGTTGCCTTCCACATAAATCACTCCGCTGACCGTCCCCTTGTTGTACAGGGGAACACAGATCGCCGACCGGATGTTCAGGATGCCGATGCTGGAGGTTTCAGAGAAACTCTGTGCGTCTTCGATGAGCAGCGCAGACTGATCAGCAATGGCCTTCCGGATGATGCTCCTGCTGACCCGAACCGGGTCCTCTCCCTCACTTCGGCTGACTCGTGGAACAATTTCCCCGGAGCTGTCCACAAGTGCGATCATCCCGGAACGTACCGGAGCACATTCAAAGACGGTCTGCAGAATCCGGGCCAGCATGTCGTTGAGATTTGTGCTGGACGCAAGCGATTCTCCGATGAGGTGAAACAGTCGCTGTTCCGGTGAGACCTGAAAGGAGTCGGGTTCATCGTCGCTTGAAAGACCCCGTTCCAGCGCCAGACTCATGCGGTTCATGCTCCTGGAGCCACAGATGCGAACGTTGTCGGAGTCAACGGCTTCCAGTTCCAGATTGGAGGATACAATTCCGCCCAGATCAAGGATCCCGGACCTTGAGCTGCTGTGGCCGACGGCCTCGAATCGGATGGCAAATGCTCCAAGACGGATGATGTCTCCCGGAGCGAGCGGCCCGGAAGTCTGGATCCGCTCACCATTCACGAATGTTCCATTACGGCTGGAGTTATCCTGGATGACCCAGCCATTGTCTGTGAGGCGGAACAGGGCGTGAATTCTGCCGACTCCCTGAGTTCGAGCGGGGAGCATGATATCACAGTCCACGGAACGTCCAGCAACGGCTTCCGCCTGATCGATGACGCGGTTAACCGTTCGCTCGTCGATCTGATAACTGATTCGAAACCATGAACCACTGGACAGCAAGAGTCATTCCCCTGGTGAAAAGTCTGCGACCGTGTGTGCAACCCGGCAGACAACTGTCTGCAGAAGATTTCAGAACCCCCGGAAATGGCAGGTGTTACTGAGAATCCGTGAGAAGCAACGGCCGCATTTCGGGTCAGCACTGCTGACAGAGACAGCAGCAACTGCTTCCGCCGTGAATGATATCCCGAAGTTCAGAGTAATCTCCACTCAACAGTCGCCGTTTGCGGAGAAGTATTGGCTCCCGCAGGAGAGTCCGCCATTGGATCAACGAGTGTCCGGCCAGACCAGATTCTGCAATCGTGCTGGCAGAGTCAGCGGCAGAAAGCCCAGATGATGAAGACAGGCGGTTTACCTCACGCGGCTGGTCAGGACGCTTACCGAGCAGGGTCAGCCAGCCTGTTCAGAGCTTGCGATACAGGCCGGATTCGGTGTCGAAGACAGACCAGTCAGGTCAGCGTCGGGAATGCTTCCAATGCAATCGAACGCGAGACCACCAGGGTGCGTAATCAACGCCGAAGGTGCCCTCGTCGGTAAATCGACGTTCGCCGGAGAAGACTCCGGCCGGCTCGGAGTAAAACGGCGAACTACCGCCGACGTAGTATCCGCCGTACGTCGGATCAAGGGCGGAGTTTGCCCATGGCGCAACCATCTGCGGAGATCCGCTGCGGCGTTGACTGCAGTGAACGCAGTGATCCGAATGAGCGTCCTGTGTGTGTCCGATGTAGCCACCCGACAGCCAGCGTGGTACGAACCACGAAATGTCCGCGTGGAGGGCCTCGGTGCTGCTTCCGGAGACAACGGTCACGAGCAGAAAAGACTGGATCATGCGATTCGCCATCATCCGATTCCGCGAGTGTTCAAAGGCCATGATGTCGAGGCGAACGTCTGCTCCGTGACCACAGGCAGTCGGTTCAGCGAACATGCATCTTGATCAGTCCAGCCCGGAGCAGTTGTGTCAATATTCGAACA
>JALQUR010000074.1 GCA_023260695.1 Planctomycetaceae bacterium | reverse complement strand
CGGGATCGTGCGCATCGTGGTTCTGTTCGGGCGACAAGGGTAGGGCGTTGACGGCTTCGCGGTCAGGGCCGCGGAGGGTTTCGCGCAGCTGCGTGAAACCGGTTCTGGCAGCTGGCCCGCTGCTATCATAGCCCGACCATGACGCTGGCATCGATCGGCCTGGGGCGAACGCGTGTTTGCCTTGGCGCAGCGATGCGCTCGAAGTTCCTGTCGAGGATTCCGATGACTTGTCCGTTTCGTTCGAGACTTGCTGTGCGACGTCGCTCCCAGGGGTTCACGCTGATCGAACTGATGGTGGTGATCGTGATCCTCGGAGTGCTCGCCGCCCTCGTGGTTCCCAGAGTGATGGATCGCCCTGACGAGGCGCGCGTTATCGCCGCGCGGCAGGACATTGCCTCGATCATGCAGGCGCTGAAGCTGTATCGCCTGGACAACCAGCGTTATCCGACGACCGAGCAGGGCTTGCAGGCGCTGGTTACCCGCCCGAGCGCCGGCCCGGCGGCAAACAACTGGAAGTCCTACCTGGACAAGCCGCCGGTCGATCCCTGGGGTAAGCCTTATCAGTACCTCAATCCCGGCATCAAGGGCGAGATCGATGTATTCAGCCTGGGAGCCGACGGTCAGCCCAGCGAGACGTACCCCATCCGCTGCATCCGGTGGATGCCAGAGTGATCAGCAGCAGGAGTGATTTTCGAAACACGGTGAGCGACCTGGATGTAGCAGTAGCATTGCCGAAACGAAAAGTGTGTCGGATTCCGTGCGTGAGGGTCAATATGGAATCTGCCTGGGACGGATTGTGCTGGGTGATCAGGGGCTGGGTGATTGGCTGGTCCCGCAGAGCAGCGTTCTCATTTCAACGTGGATTTTCCAGAATCCCTGAATTTCCCGAACAGCCTTTGACTGTTTGACCGGTGGCACGAGAATGGGGAGAACGATGTTCAATCCACCTTTTTTCTCACGGAAGATGATTCTCATGAACAAAGCACAGATGTTGTTTCTGGCTGCTGGTGTCAGTTTTGGTTCTGCGTCCATGTTGGCTCAGGCAGATGAGCCGGCGCCCCTTCCTCCGGGCGTTCAGGCCCCTGCTGTGGCAGCAGACGAAATTGAAGGGGTCGCTGCCGGGGCCGTGAATTCGCTTGTGGAAGAAGCCGCTGCAGGGCTGTTTGCCGCCGGCGTTGCGATCTCTGCAGATGAGAGCGGTGAGGGATTTCAGGGCACCGTGTTCGTGAATGATGGCGTTGTGGAATCCAGCGATCCGGAACAGTTTGCGGCAGCTCAGGAGGCCCTGCATCACGCCGTTGCGGCTCGAGTGGTGGCTGCCGCTGAAGCGATGCTGGAATCAGAAAACGCGGCCGGATTCCAGGGCGTCGTCGTGACCGACGGCAAGGAGTACACTACCACCCGGACAGCAGAGTTCCTGCGAAGACAGCGACAGCTGCACCGCAATCTGGCAAAGCATCTGCGAAACTTCACGGCAGAATCAACCGTATTTGTCGGCGTGATCGTGAACAACGGAAGTGTGCACCTGTTTGATGATCACGAAGCCTGGCAGCAGGCTCGAACTGCAGTCAGCGAGTGAACTTCTGCGTATTCGTCTGAGACGCACCAGCAGAGTGCAGCGTTGCGGAGATCCTCTGCTGGATGTGCCGTGTCTGCGACGGCATGCGGCGGGCCTGCATGGCCGGAGCATGCTCGATTTGCCGATCCCTGCTCAGACGCTGCCTTTTTGTGAGGTCTGCGTGCTGCCATGACAGCAGATGCACGGTCGCTTCCTGCCGTGCCGTTAATTCTGCCGTGCCGCTCATTCTCAAGACACGCAAATCTCAAGACGCTGAAATGAACAGAATCCGAGGAGACGCATGGTGAGCAGTTCAGCTGTCAGGCAGGGTTCTTCACGATTGCGGCAACGTTCATGGCTGTGTTGTACATGGCTGGTCCTTGCCTCGACCAGTTGGGGGCAGGTTGAGACCGGCCGGGCGGTTCAGGTGCGTTACGCCACGACGCCCGGGCAGTTTTACCAGTTGCAGAAGCGGGGGAATGCAGGATGGGACAAC
>JALQUR010000045.1 GCA_023260695.1 Planctomycetaceae bacterium | reverse complement strand
GTAAGAGTCACCACGAGGAACACGAAGAGCGCGAAGGATGGAATTCGACAATCTCTCGAACCGTGTAATCGGCTGAGCCAGCGAAGTGCATCGATACCCGGGGCTGGCGAAGTTCCGCATGATCGCGCCGCAATCGATGCGATGGGTGTCTGGACTGAATGAACCGCACGGCTCAGCACAACGCCCTGGCTGTAAGTTCCCTGGCGGAACCACAGTGCCGCAGGGCGAGGGAAGCTTCCGACCTGTTGATCCGGCGATTGTGCTGATATGCAAACAGGGAAAGTGCCTGTGATGCACATCATGAAGCTTGCGTGGCGCAGACAGATGCAGGAGATTTCAGGCTGCGGTTGAGGATCTTGACATTGCCACAGGACTCCGCAGGCGGCGTTGCGTCCAGCGGGTCTGCTGCACCAGATTCAGCGGGCGTGAATTGTCCTGAGCAGCAGCATTGCGCTGCCCCCGTCCGTTCGGCGTCGCACGCATCCGTGTGCAGCAGGTTACAGGGCAGGAAGCTGGAAGCAGCAGAGATGAAGCAGGAACCGGTCAGTCGCGAGGAACGTCACAATCTGCTGGTGCTGCTCATCAACCAGTCGCTGTTCCGGGTGGCCTGGATCTTCAAGACCGAAAGTGTGATCATCCCGGCGTTTCTGGATACGCTTTCCGGCTCCGGGGCTCTGCGCGGCCTGCTCCCGTTACTCAATCGGCTCGGCCAGTCCGTTGCGCCGCTGCTGATGTCTGCGGGCTTACGAGCAACACCTGTGAAATCTGTCTGGCTGGCGCGGACGACGTTTCTGATGGGCCTGCCGTTTCTGTTCTTCGGGGCTTCGGTGCAGATTTCCGAGGGAACTCTGGGACACGGCTATGCGTGGGTATTCCTGACCGCGTACGTCATCTTCTTTGCTCTGCATGGCGTCAATGAGATGGCTGCCGGAACGGTACTGGGCAAGCTGATTCCGCCGCAGCGGCGAGGTCGTCTGCAGGCTGCGGCCGCATTTCTTGGCACGGGATGTGCCGTCGCGATGGCACTGCTGCTGCTCAGCCGCTGGCTCTCCCAGCCGGGGCAGCTTGCCTATGGAAAGATCTTCCTGTTTGTCGGTACGGTGATGATTCTGGCATCACTGACCATTCGATTTCTGCGTGAGCCGGCTGATGGCGGCGGCGGTGGACGCCGGTTCCTGGCTCCGCGTGAGGCAGTCAGTGGTGTTCTGAGCAATCTTCGCGGGGATCGTGTTTTTCGCCGGCTGTGTGGCATGGCGATGCTGTTTGTGTTTGTGCAGTCGCTGTTTCCGCACTTCCAGCGTGTCGGTCTGGATGCTCAGGATCAATCGCTGCAGGTGCTGATGATCTGGGTGATTGCTCAGCATCTGGGCGCAGTCAGCTTCAGCACGCTCACAGGAATTCTGGCCGATCGATCCGGAGTCCGTGCGGCGCTGCGGCTGCTGCTGCCATGTGCCGCCATCGCCCCGCTGCTGGCCGTTGTTCTGGTGCGTCAGTTCCCGGATTTCTACTGGGTGACGTTTTTCTGGATCGGCCTGGTGCCGGTGACATTTCGCATGCAGGTGAATTATGCACTGGAAATTGCACCGGCGGAGAAACACCCGGAGTACATCAGCACGCTCAACCTGTGCATGACCCTTCCATTTCTGCTGTCACCGGGAATTGGTTATCTGATTGAACGAATCGGTTATTCTGTGCCGTTTCTGACCGTGTCCGCGGTGATTGGCCTGGGGGCTGTCGCGGCATTCCTGCTTCCGGAGCCACGAGAGCCGGGTGCACTCCAGGGATTTCGGTCAGGGAATTGAACGCAGCGTTGCGGGAGCAGTTTCAGTGAATGAGTACATTCTGCGAGCAGACGATCTGCACAGTTCTGCTGCCCGCCAAAGTCTAGCGGCACATTATCAGAGCCTGTTGCTTAACGACTGTCTGCCGTTCTGGTTTCCGCGCTGTCTTGACCGCGAATTCGGTGGCTATCTGCATTGCTTCGACCGCGACGGCAGTCTGGTGGACACGGACAAATCGGTGTGGGCTCAGGGACGCATGTCGTGGATGCTGTTGACGCTCAGTCAGGAAACGGCACTGGCCGATGCCGACACGCGGATGGAATGGCAGCATTGGGGAGCAGCAGGGCTGGAGTTTCTGCAGCGGCACTGCTTCAGCGATTCGGCCCCGGCAGCCGGGGAGGTACAGATCCCGCGGCAGCTGTATTTCCAGGTCACACAGGAGGGCAGGCCGTTGCGGAAGCGGCGGTACGTCTACAGCGAAGCGTTTGCTGCAATCGCCGCCGCTGCTCATTTCGGGGTCACCGGCAACAGCAGTTCAGCAGCACTGGCGGAGCAGTTGTTTGAGACATTTGTGAACGTGAACTTTACTCCGGGAATCGCACCAGCCCGGGGGACGTCGGTGCGTCCGCTGACCGGCCTTGCTGCCCGCATGATCACACTGGTGACCGCGCAGGAATTACGGCGGTATCTGGGGGACACCGCCGATCGAAGCCGCTGGCTGAATCGTGCCATCCAGGAGATTCAGGACCTGTTCATCAAGCCTGACCTGCAGTGTGTGATGGAAGTTGTGGGTCCGGGCGGTGAGGTCATCGATCACTTTGACGGTCGGACACTCAACCCGGGCCATGCCATTGAGGGGGCGTGGTTTCTGCTGGAGGAGGGGCGGCTGCAGGGCGATGAGCAACTGATCCGGACGGGATGTCAGATGCTGGACTGGATGTGGGCTCGTGGCTGGGACAGGGAATACGGGGGCCTGTACAGTTTTCGAGACGTGCACCACAAGCCGGTGCAGGAGTACTGGCACGAGATGAAATTCTGGTGGCCTCACGACGAAGCACTGATTGCGACTCTGATGGCATGGCTGCAGACTTCGGAGCCGCGTTATCTGGAGTGGCACTGCGAGCTGTTCAACTGGTGTTTCCGGCACTTCAGCGATCCGGAATACGGAGAGTGGTATGGCTACCTGCACCGGGATGGAAGTCGATCCGGGACGCTGAAGGGAAATCTCTGGAAGAGTTTCTTTCATCATCCGCGAGCGCTCTGGAAATGCTGGAAACTGCTCAGCGAAGAGCAGCCCGGTCAGAGCGGCTGAAACGCACCAAGTTCCTGCAGTTGCGAACGCAGCAGACTGGTCTCCGTGTAGACTCGACTGTGAATCCCCATGCCTGCCGCCTGGCGGACATAATCCTCGATATCGTCGGTGTAGAAGCATTCTTCCGCAGGACATTCCGCCTTCTGCAGTGCCGCAGAAAAGATCGCCGTGTCCGGTTTCATGGCACCGACCGCAAAGGAAGTGACCAGGTCATCGAACAGATCGAGGACAGAGAAGTTGCGCTGCACATATTCCAGGTGAGGCAGACTGGTGTTGGAGAGCAGAACGAGGCGGCGTTGTGCCAGCTTCAGGTCCTGCAGTACAGGAATGATGGATTCGTTCAGGCGGAAAATCGCAGAGACGGCTTCTTCCAGCTGGGGTGTTGTGAAATCTCTGCGGCTTGATTCACGCAGCGATTCGGCAAGCTGTGCGGACGTAATTCGGCCTGTTTCCAGAGCCACCAGCTGGCCGTTTTCCGTAAACAGGCGTTTTACCTGTGACTGATCGATGCCGGTCAGTTCCGCAACGTTCTGATGCATCAGATCATGGGAAAAGAAGACCAGCACGTTACCCATGTCGAAGAAGCAGGTCCGGATTGTCATGAGGGCGGATTCTGTCGCTGAGGTGATGGTTCAGGTGACGGTTTGCGAACGCGGCGGTCACACGGGCGGCGGCCTGACGGTGCAGCGGCCGACCGGGCGGCAGTGTACAGGTGCGGCAGTGCAGCAGGATTCTGACGAAAGTCCAGTGTGGTCGCAGCCGGAATCTGTCTGAAACAGATCACTGCCCGGATTTTCGCCCTGCTGGCTCCCGAACACGCATGTGGCCGTTATAGTCTGTATTGAGGGTGTCTGTCAGCGTTCCTTGTCGGCAGCGTCTTCAGGATCACCAGGTTGTCTTACGGAACGGAAACTGCGGAAGTTGTATTCGTGCGTTTGCCGTACAAGTCGGAAGAGCGGGAGAGTTCCATGTGGCAAAGGATGATGTCAGCATTCCTGCTTCCACTGATGATCAGCTGTGCCAGTCCGGCAGCAGCGAGCGCTGAGACTCTGACTGAGTGTCAGGATTTGTTTCGCAAGGGCGACTATCAGGCGTGTCTGACTGCAGTGGCAACGGCAGTGGAAGAACGCAAGTACGGTGAAGACTGGCCGATTCTGAAGGTGCAACTGGAGCTGATGCTGGGGAAGTATCCTGAAGCTCTGCAGTCAGCAGCTGACGGGATTGAGCGTTACGCATGGAGCGTTCGACTGCGACAGATCCAGTACGAGGCAGCGCTGGCGAACGGGAACAGCGAGCTTGCGGACGAAGCTCTGATTCGGATTGAGCAGATGGTGTCGGCTTCCTCGTGGCGGTACACCGATGCGGATGATCTTGTGGCACTGGGGAAAATTGCTCTGATTGTCGGGGCCGATGCGCGTGCCGTGCAGGAAGGCTTCTACGAACGTGCACGCAGAAACTACAGCACACGTCCGGATGGTTTTGTTGCCGCTGCCGGGCTGGCTCTGGAGAAGGGTGATCCACAGATGGCGGTGGATCTGCTGGAACCCGTGCTGGAACGATTCAGCAGTGAACCAGAGATTCTGCTGCTGCTTTCCGAGGCGCTGGAGAGTGGCGATGGAGTTCGCTCGGCGGAGTTACTGCAGCAGACGCTCACGCAGAATCCGAATTTCTTCCCGGCCCTGCTCAAACTGGCCGATCGTGCCATCGACAAGGAGGATTACAATGGGGCAACGGAGCAACTGGATCAGATTCTGTCGCTCAATCCGCACCACCCTGAGGCTCACGCTTTGAAGTCTGTGATCGCCCATCTGCAGAATCGTGGGGAAGACGAGGTGGCGGAGCGTGAAGCGGCATTGAAGTTTGCTGCTCGCAGTCCCGTGCCGGATTATACCATCGGTCGCAAGCTGTCGCGGAAGTACCGATTTCGTGAGGGGGCGGCCGCCCAGCGGCGAGCGCTTGAGTTCGACGAGGACTTCGCGCCGGCCAAGGCTCAGCTTGCAGAGGATCTGCTGCGACTTGGTCAGGAGCAGGAGGGCTGGGAACTTGCTGAAGCGGCGGCCGAGGCTGATATCGTCTGGGTTGTGGACATGATGAAGGACCTGAAGGTTTCTCAGCACAATATGTGCAGTTGTTCTGT
>JALQUR010000012.1 GCA_023260695.1 Planctomycetaceae bacterium | reverse complement strand
CCAATAACTCTCCATTTCGACAGTTGTATTTCACAGTTAATGGATTGATACAGCAGTTGATGGCAAGCTTTCTCCATAAGATTGACGCTGCGTTTGAGCAGCTGGCTGGGTCGAAAGCCCATCCACGGAAAGTAATCGTACTTCTGCGGGAAGCTCTGCGCGACCACGACGTGATGCCCGTCCGCACGCAGCGGACCCACCCACGGCAGCACGCGAAATCGCGTCGACGGGACCTGAGGGCCTGATGCCAGAAACAGAATTCGCATCGGCAGATCATCCTGACTTCTGGATACCATCGGCAGCGGTGCCCGCATCCGTCACGGGCTTTCTGAAACAGACTGTCAGACCCTCACCCTGACCGAGCAGACTCAGCAGAATCGCCGCCGGCGCAGTGAGCAGCTGAAACCACAGCCGCGGCTGTTCCGGATACAATTGCAGCCAGCGCGTCAGACGGCTTTCGCCCCAAACGCGACGGACCGCAATACCCGCGCTTCCCACCACAGCCGCCAGCAGCCGATGATGCCGGATTGAAACGACCTCCAGTCCGGACGCAGCAGCCAGCCGACGCAGACTGTCGCCCCGAAAATGCTGCAGATGCCGCGGCAGATCCAGACAGTACCAGTTGCTTCCGAAGACCACCCTCTGCCAGCATCCTGCATTCGGTACTCCCAGCAGTACCTGCCCGCCTGGACGCAGGACACGCTGCACTTCTCTCAGCGTTTCGAGAGGACGCGGCACGTGCTCCAGAACCATCCACGCCGCGACCAGGTCAAAACTCTCGGCCGCAAACCCAGCCTGCTCCAGAGTTCCACAGCGAACATCCAGCCCCGCAGCCACCGCCAGCTCCGCCGGTCGTTCACACAATTCCACTCCGCTCACCTGCCAGCCGGATTCCTCAAGTTTCCGCAGGTATCTGCCAGTCGAACATCCGATCTCCAGCGCTCGCGGCAGACTGCCGCTGATCGCTGGCGCTGATGGAACCGGCTGAGTCCAGTCATCGGTCAGCCAGCCGTAAAGCCTGCGCAGCCCGGGAATTGAACGCAGCGGAAGATAACGCAGATACCAGGGAACTGCTGCCACTTCACGCCACGCTTCTGATGACACACCTGATCCGGCATCGGTTCCCGGGACAACCGGCTGATGCGGAGCGTAATCATCGGGATAACATTTCTGCAGGTCATCATCGATCGGAGCAGGATTCATGAACAGATGCTGACAGAAACTGCAGCGGGCAATGATGAATTCGCCCGGCATTCCACAGCGATCATCCCGACCGCAAATCCGCGGGCAGGACTGTTCATCGCCGCAGACAGGGCAGGGCACCGGCTGCATCCGCATCCAGTCCACAGAGTCTTTCGCCTCAGTGCCACTCACGTCGACACCTCCACCAGATCCGCAGGAGCAACGGTGTCTGTACGAATGAAACCGCCAGACAATATCCCAGAGCTACCCCCGAAGTGCCCCACTGTCGCCCGAACGCCACCTGCAGAACGGCACAGCAAAGACTCGAAAACGATGCCGCAAAAAGATACGGATCCCGCTTGTGTGCCCGCACGTACTGACCTGAACACAAAGCCGGGTGCACAACTGCAAATCCCATCGCCAGCAACGCTGCAGAAGGAAGCGGCAGCAGACTGTCGGACAACTTCTGAAATAATGTCCCCGTCTGCTGACCGATGAAGAACACGAGCAACAGCAACGCACCCCCCAGCGCTGCCATGAGCAGACTGGAGATCATCGTCACCCGCAGAAAGAGTCGGTCCAGCACTGCATATCTCTCGGCCGCAATCAGAATTCCAAACACCGGCCGTCGTGTCTCCACCCACGCCATCGCTGCACCCTGTCCAGCAGTCAGCAGTGACCACGTCAGGCCAAGCCGCGATGCCTCACCTGCCGGCAGCTCACTGAACACATACAGGATCGGCAGCTGCAGCGCCAGCCATGAAAACATCGACTGTACTGCGATTCGCCACTGCAGCGGGAGTACCTCCTGCTTCCAGCTGAGCGAACTCGTCGTCCGGACATCGCTCAGTTGCCTGAAAAAACTGCCGAAGCTGCCATACACCAGATAAAGATCGCCCAGCAGGCGCACCGCAGCAGACGCCGCCAGTGCCCACAGCTGCAGACCCATCACCATCAGCAGCCAGACCGAACCCGTGCCGGCCACAGCCTGCCAGAAACGCACGCGAGCAATCGACTGCACCTGATTGCAGCCTTCCAGAATGGATGCCCTTGAAAGCAGGCTCAGCTGCACAGATGTCAGCACTGTCAGTATCAGCCACGGCCCCTGCCACTCAACCGCCGCTCGACCAGCCTCCTTCAATTCCCCGGTCGCTGCACTGTTGTCAAAGAACTGATATCCCGCGAAGGACACAGCCAGCAGGAACAGGCCGGCAGCTGCTGCATACCAGCGGTCGGTCCGTCGACGCAGTTCCGACAGGCGCGACAATGCTCCTGAGTCGCCGGTGAGTCGACCATTTTCCCATTTGAGCTGCGACCATTCGTGGCTGGTCACATTGATGATCACCACATGCAGACCCAGCTCCAGAAACACCTGCACGCCCAGCATGCTGCTGAATGCGAAATAGTAGTCTCGCGAGGCAGGACTGAAGAACTGCACCAGAAAATAAAAGCTGGTGATTGGTCCGGTAAGCACCTGCCAGACACGAAGTAAAACCGAGTAAGCGACGGCTTTGCTGAACCCCAGACGATCGGCAACCGCGCGGAAAACCCCGGCAGCCGCGGCATCAGGCCGGCCTGTTGTGACTTCCCGGGATTCCGCCTGTTCGTCCAACGGTCGTTTCTCCACAACATTCAGCCTCGGACAACCATGTCCGGCACAGCACAGCAGAAGCCTGTGGCGAGGGCGGGGGGGAGTCCGCCTGCAGCGACACAGGATTGAAAACTTGTTGCTGCTCGGCACGGCGTTTGCCTTGTGCCTTTCAGATCTTAGTTCTCAGCCCATACAGATTCCGTGAATAACCAGACCTTCTTCGAGTTTTTGCTGTGTTCCGAGGAATCCCAGAACCTGTTCCCGCATCGTCTGCCGCTGCAGCTGCTCTAAAATGCCGCAGTGCTTCGCCAGTTTTTTCGGCGGCGGCGACAATTGCCGATCAGTTCCCCCATACCGTTCGTCGGTTCCAGATCATTCCTGCAGTCCCTCAGTCAGATATTCACGGAAGGATTTCGGCAGGTCTTGCGCAACGCTTCCAGGCAATTTCGCTCTGTCTTGATCGATTGCTTGCAGGTCAGACACTCCCACCACGTCTGCAGTGTCTGACATCTGGTGCCGCTGGTGCAGAACTCTGCAAAAGACTGCAGCCGCTGCAGAATGGAACACCCGGCAGAATCTCGTGGTTATGGTTTGCCAGCACAGATCTGCGGATCGATGCAGCAGGAAACATTACTGTCCTTGATCATTGCTGCAGCCTGCCCAATGGACTCGAACTGCTGCAGCCGGAAGTGTCAGCCGCTGCATGGGTCCGTCAGCAACTGTTTCCGGACTGGGCTGAACTCTCGCAGCGACGCCAGGGAACCGTACTGCTGGATTCCGGATGCAGCGGACGAACCTGGTCCGCAAGTCAGTTTCTGGCAAACTGCCTGCAGGTTCCCGTCGTCAGCGGACGAGACCTTTTCTTTGATCGCGGTACGCTGTATCGCAATACGGGAATCGGTTCCGCCGAAAAACATTCTCGGGTGACCACGGTGATTCGACGTATTGAAGATGATTGCCTGGATCCCGACTGTCTGCGCGCAGACTCACTGCTGGGTGTCCCCGGCCTGATTCGCGGCTGGAAGACAGCAGCAGTTCAGCTGCTCAGCCCACCCGGCACAGGCCTTGTCGACCTGCGTCACTTCGCACGTCTGGTCCCGCAGATGATCCGTTCTCTGCTTGGCGAAACACCGCTGCTGGAGAGTACCGCAGCACTCGACCTGACCGACCGAGCCCAGCTGCATCACCTGCTGACACATGCATCCGACTATCTGATCCGAACGAACGATCCAGCTCACCCGCAACGCCCGCTCAACGGCAGAGAAGCACACCCTCTGGACTGGCAGGAAACGCTGCGGAAGATTCGACGGAATCCATTGGAATGGACTGCGCGACCACTGCTGGAAGAATCGGCCACCGGGCTGAGCATTCGTGTCTTCAGCAGCCAGTCAACCTGTCAGCGACTGCTGCCCGTTGCACTGACAACACAACCCGGACCGGATGGCGGCATTCCACTGTTTCCGGTTCCTGCCCTGACGGCCTGTACTCAGCTTTCCGATCTGCAGCTCAGCTGAGCCGCAGCTCGTGATTGCTCAGACGTTCAGAACCTTCGGCTTCGATGAGATAATTGTGTTCAATGCGGATACCGCCGGTCCCCTCGATGTAACAGCCAGGTTCCAGTGTGATGACATCTCCGGCTACCAGATGGTCTGTGCTTTCACGGACCAGAATTGGTGGCTCCGGATGCTCCTGCCCCAGGCCATGTCCGGCATGATGAGCCAGCTCTCCGTAGCCAGCTTCTTCCAGCTGCTCGGAAGCAGCCATCCAGATCTCGTCACATGGCTGTCCGTCGCAAAGCAGCTGTTCCGCCGCCTGCAAAGCCCGCTGGCAGGCAGCATACTGCTCCACCGCTGCAGGTGCAGGTGTCCCGGCCGCAATGGTGTTGGTGAAGTCACTGCGATAACCGTGGATCACCACGGAATAATCCAGAATGAACAGATCACCGTCACGGAGCACATAATCTGTCGGCTGCCCACCAGCTTTATGCAGGTGGGAATGAGTCGCTCGAAAGTCGCCGTAAACCACACAGGGAATCCCGGCTTCCTGCTGAGCCGCACGCTGCACTTCCAGATACACCTGCAGCTCACTTACGCCCGGCGCGATGAATTCCAGTGCCCGGCGATGCCCCGCTTCACAGGCACGCATGCAGCGACGGAGCAGATTGAGTTCATCCTCATCCTTGCTGCGACGCAGACTGCGAATCACATCCCCCAGCGTCTGCGGCTCAGCTTCCTCATCGCCGGCAAACTGCCATGCCGCATCTTCCGCCACAGTTGCTGCGGACAACTCGGTGATTCCTTCGGGTTCAATCAGACCGGTTCGCCCACCCCAGTATTTACGCGCCTCATGCAGAGCCTGATTCAGTGCTTCCGGCCGACTGCTCACCGACTGACGATGGGTGTACCACGGAACGATGATCTCATCGGAAACAAACAGGGATTCCGTGGCAGTCCGCCGCACAAAGTTATCCGCCAGCAGAACGGTCTGACCATCGCGTGTGAGCAGCAGCAGAGCCTGTTCGGCGGCGGAGAAGCTGACTGGATTGATCCGAAAACCGCTGAGGTACTGCACGTGGCGCGGATCGCCGACCAGTAACCACTCAATCTCTTCGGGAATTCGCTGCCAGAGTCGCTGCTGTCTGGCCGTGCAACCTGCTTCCGTAAGCATCGCTGTATCCTGATTTCTGAACCCGGTCCCTG
>JALQUR010000730.1 GCA_023260695.1 Planctomycetaceae bacterium | reverse complement strand
ATTGTCCGCAACTTCAGCACCTGCAGCTGCGATCAGGTGCCGACGACGAACGATCACCCAGAGCAACAGCACTGGCAGTCGAAACAGGACGCAAAAACCAGCTGAACTTCCTGAAGCCGGGGAGAGCTGTGCGACGCGACGGAATCTGGCAGCAGACATGGTTTCGATTGAGCACAGTGGCAGCAATCGGGGCAGCCATCGCAGCATTTCTGTTTCTCGATTACCGTGCCGAGCTGCTGCAGAAACTGACTACAGCACGCGAACGCATGCAGTCCACGCAGTCACTCCTGGAACGAGGCGCCCCGCTGATTGCTCGCAATCAGCGCCTCCAGCAGTGGAACGATGAAACTGTCAACCCGGCGGAAGAATTGTCGTCCCTGCTGCAACTGCTTCCCGCAGATGATCAGATGCTGCTGACACGCCTGACGCTGGAAAACATTCCTGACTCAGGAACACGAGCCATTCGGCTGGAAGGACAGGCGGAATCCGTGGATCAGATCCATGACCTGAATCATCAGATCATGTCCCGTTCTGATCGCTACCGATTTCAGCCCCAGGGAATTGAGCCGGCACCTTCAGGCAGCGATTTCACTGTGCAGTTCCGCATGGAAGCTCAGATTCTTGATCGTGAGCCCGACGCTGCATTGCAGCCAGTGGAAACTTCCAGCGCAGAATCGACTGCATCAGCAGGAGACCAGTGATGATCAGAACTCGTCGAGAACGGATCCTGGCCATGACCATCGGCGGACTGCTCACAGCTGTCCTGCTCTGGGATACCTCCGAAGCACTGCTGCTTCGTCCATTTCAGTCACTGCAGCTTGAGCTGGACAACATCAGTCAGGTCCAGAAGGATCTGGATCTGGAAGAGTTGTCCATGCTGCGGGCCAGCGGTGTACTCGGTGATATGGCACAGCGGAGTCTGCCTTCTGACCCCGGCATTGCATCCACCCTTTACCAGGAATGGCTGATCGCAGAACTTCGCAGGTCCGGCGTCAAGACGCCCTCGGTCATCCCCGCCCCGGCAATCGAGGATGACGAACTGGGACATCGACTGACCTTCTCCGTGGAAGCCCGTGGAACCACGGCCGCGATTGCACGATTTCTTGACAGGTTCTCTGCCCGCACACTGCTGCACCGTATGACCAGCCTGCAGCTTACCAATCCCTCCATGGGAGACGACGACGAACTGCAGGCGACCATCAGTATCGAAGCGCTGGCTCTGGCCGATCAGGTGCACACTGAACTGCCACCGGATATTGCCGAGATTGAACCCGGCAGACCAGTCCTCACCAGCCTGCTGCAGAACAACAACATGTTCTGGAATCAGCCGCCCCCCCCGGTGGACAATACACCTCCCGTAAACGTCGTGGTAACTCCCGAGCCGGTGGAACCGCCCGTCCAGCCTGTTCCACCGCCACAGCCTCCACCGGTCCCGGTGCAACAGGGATGCCGCTTTGCCGGTTCAATCCTCAGCAACGGAGAGCGACTGGCATTGTTTGTCGATCAGCGAAATGGCGACATGTTTGCCGCCGCCACGGACGACTGGCTCGAACTGGCGGATGCAGAAATTCTGGTCGTCGAAATCAGGGATGACGAAGTCGTGCTGGAACTCGAGGGTCGTCGATTCACGGTATCACTCGGCAGGACCATGCAGGAACAGGCTGATGCCGATCAGTCTGCAGCGGAATTCGGCAGCCGCCGCAACGGCTGAGACACGAGCAGTTGCCTGGTCGTGCAGTCCGGCTCACATTTGGAGGAATTCTCGTTTTCGCAGGCAATGTCCGGAGACTCACAATACACTGCGAGCACAGCAAAGCATGCCTGTGGCTTCCTTCCAGTTGAGTGATGATGAGTTCGCAATCACCAGAAACTGCTGCCTCTGATGTTCCGACTGAGCCGAAGAGTGCAGCACCACTGCGTTTCCGCGTCACGGGCATGACCTGCGCCGGGTGTGCTGCAGGACTGCAGCGACGTCTCAATGCGGATGATCGAATTCACTCTGCAGCCGTGAGTATCTCAACAAATATCGCCACCATCGATTCCACCGCCGCTGCTGCGACAGACATCATAGCGATCATTCAGCAACACGGATTCACTGCAGCGCAGATCTCTGCACAGCTGACCGGGGAAGCCGATGCACTCCCGCCACAGCAGCATGTCACCGCAGCACAGTTATGGAAACGCAGAGCCGCTCTGGGGATGGGGCTCTGGATTCCGCTGGAACTGCTGCACTGGTACGCGACGGCAACAGCATGGCATGCAGAAGTTCTGCCGTGGATGATGTTTCTCGGAGTCTCTGCGATCATGGTGGTCGCCGCTCCGGGGTTTCTGAGTTCTGCCTTGCGTGCTGCGCTCCGGGGTACATCCAACATGGATACCCTGATCTCGCTGGGAGCGTTGACCGCATATCTGACGTCAGCGGTCACGCTCTTTCTGGGGCTCGACTGGCCGCTGTACTTCACTGAAGCAGCCGGGTTGCTGGCCATCGTCAGCACCGGGCACTGGCTGGAAGCTCGGGCAGGTCAGTCGGCCGGCTCCGCGTCGGCCGAGTTGCTGAAACTGCAGCCACAGCTGTGTGAAGTTCAGCAGCCGGACGGCAGCTTTACGTTTCTTCCGGCGAACAGCGTGGAAGCGGGTCAGCTTCTCCGCATTCGTCCGGGCACACGAATTCCAGCAGACGGTATTGTTGTCTCCGGCTCTTCCGATGTGGATGAATCGCTGATCACAGGTGAATCCGATCTGCAGACTCGACAGATCGACGATGCACTGATTGCCGGTTCCATGAACACCACCGGCCAGCTGATTCTGCGTGCCACATCTCCGGGTAATCGGACAACGGTGCATGAACTTGCCGATCTGGTGGAACAGGCTCAGAGCAGCCCGGCACCGATACAGCGACTCGCCGATCAGGTCTCGGCTGTTTTTGTCCCCGCCGTACTGCTTATTGCCATGCTGACCTGTGCTGCATGGGCGTTGCTCGGCGACCTGCGCACAGGGATCATTTCAGCGGTCACAGTACTCATCATCTCCTGTCCCTGTGCACTTGGCCTGGCAACTCCTATGGCTGTTTCCGTTGGCATCGGAGCCGCCAGTCGGCGGGGCATGCTGATTCGCAGCGCTGCCGCTCTGGAAGCAATTGGCAGAGCCCAGCGAATTATCTTCGACAAAACGGGGACCCTGACGCAGGGGCGGCCTGCGATTGATGAATTTGATACAGAATCGGGGTTTACCGCAGCGAGTGTTCTGCAACTCGCCGCTGCCGTGGAGCAGTACAGTGAACACCCGGTTGCGCGAGCAGTCGTGGCTGCAGCCGAAGACCGGAATCTTACATTGATCGAGGCCACGGACTTTTCCGCCCAGCCCGGGTTTGGTGTGCAGGGAACTGCAGCCGGACACAGGATCCGCATTTTTCGTGATCCGGAACGCGGAGCAGCGATTCAAATCGATGGACAGCGTGCTGCCAGCTTTTCCTTTTCAGATCAGCTGCGTCCCGATGCCACTGAAACCGTTCAGGAACTGCAGCGGCTGCAGCTGACGGTTGAACTGCTGTCAGGCGACCGCCATGAATCAGCAATGCACACCGCTCAGCTGCTGGGCATCCCACAGCAGCATGTCTTTGCAGAAATGACGCCTCACCAGAAACTTCTGCATCTGCAGAATTCCGAAGACATGACGATCATGGTCGGCGACGGCCTGAATGACACGGCGGCTCTTGCTGAATCACAGCTGGGAATCACGATGACATCAGCGACAGATGCTGCCCGTGCGGCGTCAGCAGTTGTCCTGACCGGTGATCGTCTTTCTGCGGTGCCTGAGCTTGTGCATCTCGCCAGGCGTACGCTGCTTGTCATTCAGCAGAATCTGTTCCTTGCATTCTTTTACAACATCACTGCCATTCCACTGGCAGCCTGCGGTCTGCTCGGAGATCACGGCCCCCTGTGGGCTGCCGCAGCAATGGGATTGAGCGATCTGACAGTTGTCGGAAATGCCCTGCGACTGCGCCGACAACTCGCCCGCAGCAATGGATGAAATGATAACAGTGCGTGTCAGTGAAACGCCTTCTGCAGCATCGCCAGACTTCTGGGGATTGCAGTACCGGGATCATCCTTCCCTTCGAATTCGAGGGACACATAACCACCAAACCGATGGCGTCGCAGCAATTCGGCGATGCGTGGGTAATCCAGATCCAGCGAATACCACAGGCCACCGCCATAGTATGTCTTCGCCTGAACCAGTACAGCATCGTCCGCCATCAGCTCCAGTCGATCGTACGGATCCTCAAGAAAGTTACCGGTATCGAGTGTGGTCTTCAGCCACGGCGAATTAATTGCCCGCACGATCCGCATCACTCCTTCCGGTGTCCGACCGAGTCCCCAGTGATTCTCAAGTCCCAGTGTAACTCCACATCGCTCCGCCGCCGGCAGACATTCTTCCAGCCCCTGAATAACCCATTGGAACCCGTCTTCCTCCGTGTACCCCTCCAGCTCCGGTTCGATTCCTCGATTGGCCATCAGTTCATCAAAACTCCCGCTCGTGCCCCAGCGTCCGGTATTCACCCGCATCGTCGGAATGCCCATCGCATACGCCAGTTCAATACAGTGAATCGTGTGTTCTGTATTCTGCTTTCGCTTCTCTGCATCGGGCGAAACCCAGCCCTGGTGAGTTGAGAAGCCGCACAGGTCGAGACCATTGACGAATGCCCGCTGCTTGATTTGCTGCATCGTGGCATTGCTTTCGTCAGTCATCTGACGGTGCAGGATCTCCACCCCGTCAAATCCCCATTCAGCGGCCAGGTCGAGGCAGCGGAATATGTCCCGGTACTCCTGTCTCTGAAACTGCCAGAAGGAATAGGTGGAGACAGCGAATCGCGTGCGCCGGGCTGCGACGGTTGCCGGCTGCATTCCCGCACAGGCTGCGGGAATCACAGTTCCCAGCGCGGCTCCGAACGCTGCCTTTCCAAGCAGACGACGTGAAACAATGGCAGGTGACGCACCAACAGGATCTGCAGGAAATGCTGAATTCACGAGAATAATCCTTCTGAGCTGAAGTTCTGAGCCGAAGCTGGAAAATGAACAAATAACGGGCGGCTCTCGTGCAACGGGGCTCTCCGCGAAATTCACCCCTGAAATCCGCTCCGGCAGGATTTTTACCTCACAAACGCAGGTGGGGCATCACCGACCGCAGTAACTCCTGACACGCTGATGAGAAAACACCCTCTGGTCTTTGTGAAACAGGAACAGAGTCATAAAATCCCGTGTTCCGACGCACCCGGATCTGAATCTCAGATGCCTGCCCAACCTGAGCAGAGCTTTGGCGTCAGTGCCACAGTCTGGTAATATCGCGGAAATCACTCCCAGGACAACCAACAACTACTTTCGTGGCTGCGAGCTTTTCATGCATCCACGCGAACAGCAGATATATGGCCAAAAAGGCAGCTAAGAAAACCAGCCGAACGCGGAAATCCCCTGTTCGATCAGAGACGCGGATTGTCAGTACAGGTCGGGAACTTCAGACAGCACTGCAGCGGCACACCACCGGCATCTTTCACGCTCACTGGTGGCAGGACCGCCTGCTTCGTCACAGCATGGCTGATGAATCTCTGCGGCTGCAGTTACTGCGATTCCTGGACGTACTTCCGGCACTCCGCACACACGAAGCGATTGCGGAACATCTGGAGCTGTACTACCAGGAAATCCGCCAGCATCTTCCGGCTGCAGTCCGCATTGGCCTCGACCTGACCACAGGAAACGCCGTACTCAGTCGCGCTCTGGCGTACAACGTACGTATGAATGCCCGTCGATTTGCTGATCGATTCAGTGCCGGCGATTCGTTTTCAGAGATTCTGCACACCTGCCGCAGGCGTCGCCGTCATCGGCTGGGCAGTGTGCTCAGTCTTCCCGGTGCAACCATCCTCAGCAAGGCTGAATCAGATCTGTACCTGCAGACTGCCCTGAATCTGATGAAATCGATCAGTGAGTCCGCTGCAGAATGGCCTGAAGATGAATTGATCGATCGGGACTCCCACGGTCTGTCAGCACCCGTTCAATTGCTGATTCGCTCCGATGCCATCTGTTCGCCATTTTCATCCGTGGACGGTGACCGCACCATTCGACGACTTGCAGAACAGCTGCGAATACTGCTGCGAACCAGCGAGGAATGCGGAACTGGAATCTGGCTGTCAGCCGACGGCATTGAGCAGCGACGGCTGACGCTGGCAGCATTTCGGCAGGTTCTGAGCGAAGCAGAGTTTCAGTACAGCGAACACTGTGGCCTCGAGGTCGATGCTTCGCTGCGGCTGGCTGCGGATGAAATCAGCGAGCTTCGTGAGCTTGCGGAATCCCGAGGTACGCCCATTCCCGTTCGCCTGACCAGTTCAAGACGTCCGGATCACGAACGTCGTCAGTCAGACAGCGTTGGCTGTCCCGATCGAGCACTCCGGGGCCCGCAACAGGCTGCCGACGCTCAGGAGCAGCTTCTGGAGGCACTCTTCGCTGCTCACAGCTGTTTCAGGATCGCTCTCGCAGGAACAACGCTTCGCAGTGTGGCGCATGCGATTGCAGCCGCCGAGCAGGCAGAACTCCCCCTGGCGGCATTTGAATTCCATCTGGACCCCGTCTGGTCCGGACAACTTCCCGAAATCCTTGTCAGCCGAGGTCACCGAGTGAAGCTTCATGCACACACTGGTGCACCGGTTCATGAATTATCTCTGGTTGCCCGACGGCTGCTGGAGAACCCGACATTGACAGCACAGGTCAGTCAGAATTTTCTGGGTTCCGCTTGCGACGAAGAATTGATCATGAAGTCCTCCACTGACAACACTGCAGATAATCCGGACACAGACACCGACGAGTCACGATTTCAGAACGAGGCAAGGACTGATTTTTCACTTGCTGAAAACCGTGCATCGATGCAGGAAGCACTCGACTGGGTCGCTGACCAGTTCGGTGGCTCATTCCCGCTGATTATCGACGGCAAATCCAGCGACAGTCGTGCAACACTACTGTCTCGATCTCCTTCCGCCAGATCCGTCATCATTGGCAAGGTTGCTTCGGCATCACTGGAACAGGCCGGAGAAGCGGTTAACGCGGCGCGCAGAGCATTTCAGCCGTGGGCTGCAACCGACGCATTGACACGCGTGGAATATCTGGAACTGGTCGCCGCCGAGATCCGAGAGCGTCGTTTTGAACTGGCAGCGTGGATCATCTGTGAGACCGGAAGAACCTGGCAGGAAGCCGACGCTGAGGTCTCCGATGCACTCGACCTGTGTCAGTACTACTGCACCACGATGCGCAACCTGACCGAGAATCAGGCCCAGGAAATTGCCGGTGAAGAGCTGCAGATCTCATGGCGCCCCCGTGGTGTGTGTGTCGCTATCTGTGGCTCCATCAGCCCGCTTTCCACAATGACTGGAACACTCGCGGCCGCTCTGGCTGCAGGGAATACTCTGGTACTGAAGCCCTCTGAACAGGGTGCGGTCACGGCGGCAAAACTCGTGGAAATCACTCGCAATGCCGGGTTGCCGGGAGGCGTTGTGAACTTCCTCCCGGGGAATAAGGATGAACTGGTCTCAGCTCTGGTGAGCAATCCTCAGACTGATGTCATCGTCTTCAGCGGCTCACATGAACAGGCACTGGCAGTGAATGAACTGGCAGCACATACCGTCGCTTCACAGACCGGCCTGCGACGAGTAATCGCCGATATTACCACCAGTAATCCGATTATTATCGATGACGACGCTGATCTGGACGTGGCGATACCAGCTGTCATCCACAGCGCCTTCAGTGGTGCCGGACAGCATTCTGCGGCGTGTTCCCATGTGGTGGTACTCAAAGGCATTCAGCAGGAATTCGTCAGCCGACTCGAAGCCGCGGTTGCGGATCTGCACCCGGGACTCGCCACCGATCCGGCCACTCGCCTGGGCCCTGTGATTGATGAAGAAACAGTCACGCAACTGAAAAAAATCGTGAAGAGTCTGGACCCGGAACAGGATGGGAATCCACTGGCAACCATCACGGTCCCGAAAGCACTCAGTGACGGCTGCTTCTTCCCACCGCATATATTTACGGATGTGCATCCCGATTCAGTTCTGGTTCAGCAGCCATCGCCCGGGCCGCTGCTGGCGATCGTTACCGCAAGGACAATCGACGACGCATTTCAGATTGCCGGTAACAGCCGCGGAGCAGTCGCCACGGGGGTCTTCAGCCGCAACCCCGAAACGCTCGCCCGAGCACAGTCAGAGATACTTGCCGGAAGTCTGTTTCTGAATCGTGACCTGACGGCATCCGTTGTCGCTCGGCATCCCGCCGGAGCGTGTCGTATGGCGGGAACGGGAGCCAGTATCGGAACTCCGGAATGGCTGCAGCAATTTGCCATTCCGGTCGCAATCTCCGAAGATGTCAGCCGGCGAGGTTACTCCCGCAGTGCTTCAGGGAAGAAACGCTGAACTGGGGACGCACTGCCGAAGTTGAGGTGGCACGGTCGGATTCCGTGGCTGTAATGATTTCCGCCGCCCCTGCTCCGACGCACATCTGCGTCGGCTTGAAATGTCAGTCTGAAGTTTCGTGAAGCCCATGCTGAATCTGTCCGGCCTGAATCCTTCGCAGCGAGAAGCCGTAACAACATTGTCGGGGCCACTTCTGGTCCTCGCCGGTGCGGGTACCGGTAAGACGCGAGTGATCACATTCAGGATGGCCAACCTGATTGCTCACGGAATTCAGCCGGACCGAATTCTGTCGGTCACGTTCACCAACAAAGCCGCCCGCGAAATGCGTGAACGCGCAACAGCGCTGATTGGTGGCCGTATGAAACGACGTCCGGTCGTTTCCACTTTCCACGCATGGTGCGTACGTGTGCTGCGTGAGGATATTGAGGCCCTGGGATATCCACGACAGTTTGCAATCTACGACCGCGGCGATCAGGAATCCGCAGCCCGCACGGCTCTCCGCGATATCCGACTCGGCGATGCAGCGATGAAGCCCGGGGATCTGATCAATCGGATCAGTCGCTGGAAGATGCAGGGCGTATCAGCAGACTCCGCCGGAGAATACTCCGAATCAGATTTTGATTTCCTCGCATCCATGGGCTATCGCCGTTATCAGAAGCAGCTGCGCGCCAGTGGCTCTGTCGACTTCGATGACCTGTTACTGCTGACTGTGCAGTTGTTTCGCGACTACCCGGAGATTCTGCAAAAGCACCAGTCGCGGTATGACCATGTGCAGATCGACGAGTACCAGGACACCAATGGAGTCCAGTTCAGTCTGATTGAATCTCTGGTGAGAGGACACCGGAATCTGTGTGTGGTCGGCGACGACGATCAGTCCATTTATGGCTGGCGTGGAGCGGAGGTGGAGCACATCATCAGTTTCGGTTCACACTTCCCCGGCACCCGCACTGTTCGGCTGGAAAATAACTACCGCTGCACGAAGGCCATTCTGGACTGCGCCAACCGGCTGGTCAGACACAACAAGAACCGACATGAGAAAACCCTGATCGCTCACAAGCCGACACAGTCAGGAGTCCGCCTGCAGGTCTTTCAGGATGAAGAGTCCGAAGCGCGGCGAGTTGTTGAAGAAATCTCGTACCTTGTCGCGGAACTTGGCGTCAAAGCCGGCCACGTGGCCATTCTCTTCCGGACAAATGAACAGCCACGCGTTTTTGAGCAGGAACTTCGTCGGCAGAAAGTTCCTTATCAGCTTGTTGGTGGCCAGTCTTTCTTCGACCGTCGCGAAATCCGCGATCTGATGGCCTACCTGAAGACCATTGACAATCCCCGGGATGAAGTCAGCCTGCTGCGAATCATCAACACCCCGACGCGCGGAATCGGCACTGGTTCCACGGAAAAAGTGCTGCAGAATGCCGTGAAGCAGGGGGTCAGCTTCTGGGACATGGTTGATGAACTCAATCGGTTACGAGAGATTCCGGACCGGACAGTCTCAGCAATGCTGCAGTTCCGCAGTCTGATTTCGCGATATCGCAGTGCCATGCACGCATCACCAGCAGATCTCCCGGAACTGGCTCGACAGCTGATGAGTGAAGTCAACTACGAATCAGAGATCGCCAGACAGTACAAGGATGAAGCTCAGCGGGAAGCACGCCAGAATCTGCTCGAAGGATTCATCAGTACCATCGCGCTCTATGTGGAGAAGGCACCGGCCCCCAGCCTGAATGGATTCCTTGAGTCAATGGCACTGCAGGATCGGGATGACGAATCCGATGACAAGGAAGATCGTGACAGCGTGCGACTGATGACGCTGCATTCCGCCAAAGGGCTGGAGTTTCCACGCGTTTATCTGGTCGGTATGGAGGAGGGACTGCTGCCGCACAAACGCAGCATTGATGATGGCTCAGAAAAGGCCATTGCGGAAGAACGGCGGCTGACCTACGTCGGAATCACACGGGCAATGGATCACCTCTCCATCACCCGCTCAGCGTCACGCATGAAATGGGGCAAACGCAGAGATTCCATCCCGTCCAGATTCCTGTTTGAAATGCAGGAGGAACCGGGAGCGGAACTGCCCGAAGAGCACATCCATGAAGACGATGTACCGGATCTCTCCCCGACGTCATTTTCTGCCGGAACAGGCAGTCGCTCAGAATTGGTGCAGGAGCGACATGAGCCGAACGAATTCGACCAGCCCCCCTTCTGAATCTTCTCTGCAGCGTCCCGGATTCCTGCACTTTCTCTGCAGAACGGTTGCCACAGCCGGATCACAACCGGACAATTGAATCTGCTGTCAGGGGTTACATGATCGACAGCATGTCCAGTACTGCACCAGGAATTCTCTGATGACCCGTTCGCACTGCGGTCGATTTCGTCCCCTTCTTCACGGCAGACGTGACCTGCTTCAGGCGGCCTCCTGCGGATTTGGAGCTGTTGCGGCGGAGTACCTCCTCGGAGCCACAGCATCTTCTGCTGACACCGAACCTGCGGACCGTCGTGGCACCCACTTCGAACCCAAAGCCCACAGCGTTATTTTTCTGTACATGGACGGGGGCGTTTCTCAGGTGGACTCCTTCGATCCCAAGCCGGAACTGGAACGCTGGCAGGGCAAGCCATTTCCGAATCAGATCGAACCAACTCAGTTCAATAACATCGGATCAACGCTGCCGTCACTCTGGAAGTTCAGTCAGTACGGTGAATCAGGTACTCCCGTCAGTGATCTGTTTCCGGAAATTGCCGGACACGTTGACGACCTTGCCGTCATTCGCTCCATGACCTCAGCGTTCTCTGAACATACCAATGCCAACTATTTTCTGCACACCGGCTCCGGTCTGCAGGGACGTCCATCGATGGGTGCGTGGTTTGGCTATGGACTGGGATCTGAATGCGAAGATCTGCCACACTTTGTCATTCTTAACGGCGGCCTGATTCCTCCCGGCGGGCTCGACAATTTTGGCAGCGGATTTCTTCCGGCCAGTTTTCAGGGGTCAGTATTCGGTCTCGGGAATCCTCCCGTGTCAGACATCATCCCCAGAGAATCTGCAGAACAGCAGCGAAGAAAGCTGGATCTGATCCGCAGTCTGGATCTGGAAACTCGCAGCCTCTACGGACGCGACAATCAGGTCGAGTCTGCAATCCGCAACTATGAACTTGCTGCAGGAATGCAGCTGGCAGTTCCGGAGCTTGTGGATCTGAGTGATGAATCAAAGGAAACTCAGCAGCAGTACGGGCTCGAAGATGAATTCGGAAACACTCGCACATTTGGTCGCCAGTGCCTGCTCGCCAGGCGGCTTGTGGAACGCGGGGTACGCTTCATCGAACTCACCTGTCCCGGTGGAAATGGGGACCGCTGGGACCAGCATAACAACCTGCAGGATGGCCACACAAAGAATGCGCGTTCTGTCGACAGGCCCATCGCGGCACTCCTGGCAGATCTGAAACAGCGAGGCCTTTTTGATCGCACCCTGGTTGTCTGGAGCGGAGAATTCGGGCGCACACCATTTGCCCAGGGGAGTAATGGACGCGACCACAATCCATTCGGATTCTCCATGTGGATGGCAGGTGCCGGAATCCGCGGCGGCACAATTTACGGCGCCACCGATGAATTTGGGTACAAGGCAGTCGAAAAACGCGCAGAGATTCACGATCTGCACGCCACAATGCTGCACCTGATGGGTGTCGATCACGAACGAATGACGTTCCGATCCGGTGGCCGCGACATGCGACTCACCGATGTTCATGGCACAGTTCTCACCGATATCCTGAGCTGAGGAAATGTCGCCATGCCCGGATTTCTCCCCCACTTTCTTGGTGACCGGGGAGAACGTGCGGCAGTGCGTTTCCTGAAGCAGCAGGGTTGCCGCATCCTGCAAAAACAATATCGCAATTCATACGGCGAGATCGACATCATCGCTGAACACAAGGGCGTCACGATCTTTGTGGAGGTCAAGACACGCAGCTCTGATGCAGATGGTGCACCGTGGGAGGCCGTGCAGCAGAAACAACGCGATCGAATCAGCCGGGCCGCTCTGTGCTGGCTCAAAAAACACAATCGGCTGGAACGTCCCGCTCGCCTCGATGTCATCTCCATTCTCTGGAGGAATGATCAGTCCGCGCCCGAAATCCAGCATTTCCCTTCCGCTTTTGAGTCCGGGGATCGTGGACAGTTGTACTGAATCTCTGTCAACTCTCGGTATTCAGCCTTAACCTGCACAATCTCCCAACACTGAAAATGGGGCGTGGATCTTTTCGGAACCTGCACAGAAAATCACCCAGACGAAATTTACGCGCCTACAATACTGGCAGACGTAACGTTAAAGAATCCACTCCATTCGCGGGCTGGATTTCTGCTAACAGTGTCGCGAGACAAAACAGAATTCAGCCGTAGGGAAAAAGATGCTCCAAGCTGATCTTTCCCGCAGTGGCTGATGACTCACCAATTCGGACTCTGCCGCCTCAGATCGCCTTCCCTGGCGTTTCAGAAACGCAGCGTTCTCACCGTTTTCGATACGAAGGAATTGACCATGAAGCGAGTTCTGCTCTCTGCAGCCCTGACGGCACTGCTCTCCGCAACCGCCACAGCCGAAGACTGGGGCACCATTTCCGGACAGATCATTGTCAAGGGAAATGCTCCAAAACCCGAACTGCTGCACAAGCAGGGTGCCGAAGTGAAGGACCGCGAAGTCTGCGCTGCTGCGGATACTTATAAGGATGACATCGTCATCAACAGCGAGAACGGTGGCCTTGTGAATGCTTTCGTCTACATGCCGAAAAAGCCCAGCACCGTGCATCCGGACGCTGAAAAAGACGCCACGAAAACTGTTATCTTCGACCAGAAAAACTGTCAGTTCCGCCCTCATGCAATGGTGCTCATGGCGGGACAGTCTGTGGAAGTAATCTCCAGCGATCCAATCGCGCACAACACACACACCTATCCACTCAAGAACCTTGCCGTCAACATCCTGATCGGACCGAATACAAAGGCCGGCGACGGTCAGAATGTTGACCTGCGTTCACCGGAAACTCTGCCGTTCAAGGTCACCTGCGACTTCCATCCGTGGATGGGCGCCTACTGGCTGGTTTCAGATCACCCGTATGCAGCCGTCACCGACAAGGATGGAAAATTTGAAATCCCCAATCTGCCTCCTGGCGAGCACACTTTCCGAATCTGGCATGAACGTGTTGGCTACATCGATCGCAAGTATGTCGTCGAAGTCAAAGCCGGCGAAAATGTATTGAAGCCAGTGGAAGTCAACGGTGCTGACCTGGCGAAGTAACCCGCAGCAGCAAGTACTGGACACTCAGGCCCGGCACCACTTCGGTGTCGGGCTTTTTTTGTGAGCTCTGCATGAACGGTCAACGATCGTTTCCGATGCTTCGCTGCAATCAGGCCAGCCGCAGACAGAACGCAGCTCTCAGCACACGGCCACGCAAGGCCCCATGCAAGGACATGCTCTGGAAGACCTGCAAGGTCTGCCTCATCGGT
>JALQUR010000641.1 GCA_023260695.1 Planctomycetaceae bacterium | reverse complement strand
ATATGGCGGCTGTGGTGATGACCGCCGAGAAATATGGTTCCAGCATGACCAGAACGCTGGAGAAATTCTCTGAGACACTCCGCCTGAAACGTCAGCAGCGGGCAGAAGCGATGGCACAGAAAGCCGCCACCAAGGTGCTTTTTCCTACCCTGCTGTTTATCTTCCCTGCCATCCTGCTTGTCATTCTCGGCCCGGCTGCAATCCAGGTCTCCGAGACATTTGCCGCCATGAAGCAGTGACGCTGATCACTTCGTTCGCCCTGCAGTTCGCCCTGCAGTTCGCCCTGCGTTTGCCCTGCGTTTGCCCTGTAGTTTGCCCTGTAGTTTGCCCTGCGTTTGCCCTGCGTTTGCCCTGCGTTTGCCATGCAGTTCGCTTCGGCAACGCTGCGCGCCCGCTCTGGCGCAGCCACACACTTGACGCAATGGCGTTGCTTTAACCAATTATCGGTTTCTTCATGGACCTTGATTTATTCATGGCGGATTAAATCGATTTTTCAGCCTGATACTGATGTTACGGCAACACGTTGATTCACCGTAACCACCGGCCCATTCGCCGGTTGCACAGTTCACCAATACGGCAGGGAACTGCCAGCCACAACAGGGAGCGGAACGATGTCTTTGCCTCGGAGATGGTTCTCCCAGCTGCTGAAGCGAGATGAAGGAACGATGGTATTGGAGTACGGCATGGCTGCCCTCGCAGTGTCAGCGTGTTCTGCAGCCGGCCTCAGAATGGCCGAGTCACTGAACAGCATCATGTTCTGATCAATACAGGCCGGGTGCCTGCAGCCCTGCGGACACCCTGCTCGATCGGCCCTTACCGCAAGGAATCTCAGTCATGCAGCCTCGAACTCTGTTGGTCGGTGCCTTCGCCGTGATCTTCGGCATCATGTCGGCCATCGGCGCCTTCCTGACACAGCAGAATACAAATCCCAAAGTGAAGATGATCAGCGTTGTCACCGCCGCAGAAGACCTGCCGTGGGGCACACTCCTCGAAAAACAGCATCTTGTCCTTCGCGACTATCTGGAAGAATCCGTTCCGGCCGGCGCTGTACTGACTGTCGAAGATGCACTGGGGAGAACTTCTCGCGAAAACCTTGTCGCAGGACAGGCCCTGATTGCCGCCAGACTGACTGAACCGGGATCTGGACGTGGTCTGCCGCCACTGATTCCCAAAGGTATGCGTGCCGTTTCAATCCAGACACCAACTGTCAGCTCCGGAGTCAGTGGCTTCGTCATGCCCGGCAACAAGGTCGATGTGGTCCTGACGATGCAGGGCAGAACCCGGGACGACACATCCGGCGGCGGCCGAACAATCACACTGCTGCAGAATGTCTCGGTCCTCGCCGTCGACCAGAACATCGAAGCTCCATCCGAAAACAAGATGGACCTCAAACAGATGCGAACCGTGACTCTGGTGGTTACGCCGCGTCAGGCTCAGGAACTCGATCTGGGGCAGAATCGAGGTGTGCTGCGACTCACTCTCCGAAATCCGAACGATGAACTGATCGAGGATGTTCCGCAGGTCACCGTGAATACGCTGACCAGCGGTGAGCGTGATCTGCTTGAGTCAGCAGCGACAGCAGACATTGCCGGTGATGGCAGCGGCGACGCTCAAATCGACGGGACAGAAACATCCGATTCGATTGCAGTGCGAGCGCAGCTGGCAGA
Source organism: Planctomycetaceae bacterium (assembly GCA_023260695.1). Lineage (GTDB taxonomy): Bacteria > Planctomycetota > Planctomycetia > Planctomycetales > Planctomycetaceae > SXXK01. The sequence goes on along the minus strand of JALQUR010000641.1, from coordinate 7,347 downwards.
GACCGCTCGCAGGATCCGACGCCCGTTCACACTGCTGGTGACCAGGGGAACCTCGGTCAGCCAGATGAATATGCGTCCGGCGAAGAGTTCGGAATCCTCCGCACCGGAATCACAGTTTCCTGAAGGTGAACTTGCTGTGGCAGGGATCCCACAAAGTGTCTCAGGCGACTGAGACGCCATTCACCCGATCGTTTCTCAGATTACTCAAAGCACTCTCGTTACTCTCGATCAGGGGAAGCTGATCGAGTCATCGGCCACCGGCGGGTCTCCGCCGGTGGCCGGTTTTCCCTGAGGAGGAATTATCCATGAGAATTCAACGACACCAGCCAGCTCAGAAGCATCACCGCTCAGGTGTTTCGGCAACGGAATTCATCGTTGTACTGCCCGTTCTTGTGGCACTTCTGGCGGGCACCAGCGACTACGCCCGGTTCTCGTCAACTTCGATGGCAATCAGCACTGCTGCCAGATCTGCTGCAGGATACGGCTGCCTGAACCAGTTTGATGACTACACGCTCAACCTGTTCATGGAAAGCTGTCGCAGCCGCGTGGAAGCAGAACTGGAGGCGTTGCCAGGCTTTCAGGCAGACCAGATTCAGATGACCGTGGAATACGTCGGAGCTCCGCCGGAGGATCGTATTGACGTCTCCGTCACCTATCCGTTCAAAACAATCATCAACTGGGGCATCGTAAATCGCACCACGCAGGTTACACGTCGTTGTTCATTACCCATGATCCGTTGAACCCTCGCGATCCCGATACCCTCAACTGCATGAACTTCCGTCCTGAGGAGCACCAACGATGAGACAATCCCCGGCCCCCCTTCGCAGGAATGTCCTTCAGCCCGATCGTCGAGCTGCCGCCCTGGCGGAATTTGGAGTCATTCTTGGCGCATGGAGCGTTGTGTTCTTCGCGACCTTCGACTTCGGCATCTCCACCTTTCGCAGCAATCTCGTGACGCACGTCGCTCGCCAGGCCGTGCGAATGGCGATGGTTCGAGGTGCAGATGCCGGTCCGGAACTTCCCGTCTGGGGACCTGAAGCCATCACGGTAAAGCTTACCGATGACAATGATGTGGCCACCACCATCAAGGAAGCTGCAGGTGGCATTCTGACATCGGGTTTTGAGATTCTGCTCGAGTGGCCTGACGGTAACAACGAGCCCGAATCTCGGATTCGAGCGACCGTGACCAGTACACATGAATCCATCCTCGCAGGGTTCATAGGTCGCGGGAAAATCCCGGTCCGATCTGTCTCCACAATGCGTATCGCTCACTGAAGTCACGATTTCATTTCCAGCAGGAAAAATGACCATGAAGATTCGCCAGCTACTCAAAGTTGCCTCCACGGATGACAACCGTCGCGGAACTATTCTTGTCGTCACAGCAGTCAGCATGATGACAATGGTCTCGGTACTGCTGCTGCTGCTGGAGACCGGCGTGATCATGGACACGCGAAGAAAAGCTCAGGGCGCCTGCGATGCGGCAGCAATGGCAGCGGCCCAGGCTTTGCTCAGAAAGGAAGCCGTCGCCAAAGCAATCCATGAAGGCGAGTTGTTCGTGAGCGAACACAACGCAATCCCGGAAGTGAATGTCATCATCAGTACACCGCCCACGACAGGCCCCTACGCCGGGCGTGAAGGGTATTGTGAAGCTACGCTGCGGATGAATGCACCCTACAACAGCTTCTCCACGCTCATGAACAGCGCAACCCCTGAAATCACTGCTCGCGCTGTCGCCGGCTACGACCGAGTCTCCTCGGCAGACATGATTATCGCACTGGACAAGGAGTTTTCTCCGGGGCTGAACTGTGTCGGTAACGGTCGTCTGCTGATTGATGGTGGCGTGATTACCAATTCTCAGGGCTGGGGAGTTGATGAGTACGGCAATCCCGTCGACGGGGCTATCAACGGCTATGGCGGCAACATTAATTCCAACGGCGTGTTTATCGGAAAGCGATTTGACATCTGCGGTGGTGTCAACGATCCACTGGGATTTCAGCCATGGGTTCCGGGCGACGTCAGCCCCCTGCACTGCCAGAAACCACTGGTCTCGGATCCACTGCTCTATCTTGATACACCGACCGTCTCCAACGGAGTGGTACCCATCGATCATGGTCGAGCCAAGATTGCCTCAGACAATGTCAGCGTAATTCTTTCCCCCGGCATGTACGACGACATCGCCATCTCAGGTGGAAACGTTACCTTCGAACCAGGCATCTACGTGATCCGAGGCGGAGAACTGCGAATCACCGGCGGAACCGTTTATGGTGATGGTGTAATGTTCTATGTCACACTGAAAAGCTGGGACCCCTACACTGGCTATCCGGACAATCTTGACTTCAACACGCCTCCCCCGACCAACAATGCACAACGTGGCGGTGTCACGGTCACATCAGACGCAACGCTGCATGGCCTGAAGGATCCCGCCAGTCCCTTCGACGGCATGCTGTTCTACCAGCGCCGAATCAATGACATGCCTGTTCATGTTTCCGGCAATGCAACCGCCGGTCAGGTGACCGGCACGGTCTATGCCAAGTGGAGTGAACTGACACTCTCCGGACAGGGAGTGTTCAACACCCAGTTCATCATTGGAAACGCCAAATGGGCAGGCAACGGTGACATGACACTCTCACCGACAGGTTATGAATTTGCCCGGCCGGGTCTGGTCTACCTTGTTGAGTGACGAGCCTGATGAAAGCTCACGCAGAGTCGCGGAGAAACACAGAGGCCCGCAGCGACAACGAGCGCAGACGGCCGCCGCTCCTTTTTCTCCGCGACTCTGCTCTTTGCAGGTCTGCCACCAGCACGCCCGGAACAACAGAATCATCACCCGCAGCAGGCAGCTGCTGCTTTCAGCGGGACAGGAAACCCGAGCACCGCGACAACACTCGCTCAGCCACCAGCGTTGCCGCCTGATCAGGCACAACACCGCACGCGTCGGGCTCGTCACCGCACTGCGAAGATTCACAGCCTGTTGCTGCAGCCCAGGGACAAAACTGCCTGCTGCTGCGTCCCGCCCCGAAAGCGAATCATCGACGCAGACCACTGCGAGACACAACCGCCCCTGATGCTGACTCCATCAGCTGCTGAGCTGCCTGAGCCACACTCAGGGAAACTGCACTCCAGTCGTTTCCGGATCGTCAAAGATCGGCAGGTCACCGGCGATTGGCTCTGCCGGGTAAACAGGCAGCATCTCTTTCATTGCCGGGGTGTGAAGCTGCGGCTGCGGCTCAATTATGCGTTCAAACCCAGCCGGACGAACCAATGAACCAGACGTATGCATTACCGCTGTGACTGCAGCATGTCCCTCACGAGCCAGTTCAGACATCGGATTCAGATTCAGTGCAGACTGATAACCGCGACTTGCCGCAGCAGTGTCACCCTGCATTGCTGAAACCAGAGCGAGGTTTGACTGAATCTCGTCTTCCGGACAGCCGGCCCGTGTAAATTCTGCAACCGCTTCTGCTCGCCGCTCGGTCTGAGCAAGCAACAGCGCCAGGTTATTGTGCAGCCGTGGATTCTCAGGAGCCTTGTGCAGAGCTGCATGCAGCAACTCTTCTGCTTCCGCCCAGCGTTGCTCCAGATACAGGAAGTAAGCATAGTCGGCCTGAAGCTCAGCATTCTGTGAATCAAGTGCCAGTGCCCGACGGAAGCTCGCCTCAGCAAGCTCAGTCTTCCCTGTGCGTGCAGCAAGCACACCCAGCCGCCAGCTGGGCAGCACTGCCGCGGGTTCCCGCTCGGCCAGTCGCTCCCACGCTGCCAGCGCACCGTCCACGTCACCCCGGTTTTCCATTGCCTGAGCCATCGACACATGGATGTCAGAAAGCTGGTTCTCAGTCAGCTGAGAATCACTCACGACCTCAGGGGTACTCTTCTGCGCCTGCAGAGAAATACGTGTTCCCTGCTGGCAGCCGAATGTGCCTGCAACTGCCGCAAGCAAGGCGGGCACCATCACCCTGGCGAGTGTGTTCTGCATGACGTCATCCATGACGTGGTCCTCGTTCGTGGTTCTGCTCAGCCGAATAAGTATTCAGTGTGCCGCTTACTGCACCAGTCCGCCGCCAGTGAGTCCGCCACCACCACCCAGCGATGTGCCCTGCCGCGTTACCTGCTTGTCCCGATTTTCTCCGATCGCTGCAGCATCTGCACCAGATAACGCCGGATAGCCCCGACTTACCATCCGCACCTGATCAACAGAGACCTGCTGATTGCCTGCACTCAGCTCCAGAATGACCGCCTGACGCCGCGCTGCATTCGCCACTTCACCAGCCAGAGAATCTTCAATCAGCAGCACTGAGTTTCCACCCCCGGCTGCGTACTGCTGGACCAGTTGCTGGCCTCTCCCATTCAGCGTGTGGTCGACCGGATGGAAATCATAGCCACGCAGAATCCAGCGATGTTTCTGCCCCGCAGTAACCTGCTGCGACAGGATCCTGCGCGTGGCATATCCGTGTGGAAGCGCCATGATCGAACGCGGCTCTTCTGCATCATCCGGAGTGCACCAGATCCCGGCCAGCATCCGTGACAGCAGACCTGGCGACTCTGAGAAGTTACTGCAGGAATCGTCTCTTCTGTAGCGGATGACTCCGCACCCGGGAGTTGTTCGTACCGGCCTGACGGCAGCCGAATCTGAACGACTCTGCACCGACGTGATCTGCACTCTGGTGTCGCCGTCTTCAGCGTGAACCGACAGCGTCAATGGAAGCTGCACCGCTGCAACAAGGACCAGTCCGAGGCCTGCATTTCGAATGAAAAACTGCTCCAACACTGTTCACCCCCCAGACCTTATTTTGAAAACCCGATCGGTCCCTGCAGATACCGCTCTTCAATGACCAGCCGCTGCAGTGCAGCAGCGCCCTCACCCCGCTGCACTGTGGAACGGTGTGGAATTCCCTGCGGAGACACTTCGATCTGCCCCCGCAGATAGAACTCCAGATCATCCGGCTCACTCACTTCCGCTCCCGGAAGCATCGCTGCTGTCTGTTCATCAATGGTGTCGACCAGATAGGGTGTCACCAGAACAACAAGTTCCTTTTCCACACGCTGGCTTGTGGAATTGCTGAAGAACGGGCCGATGTATGGCAGATCACCCATCCCGGGAATGCGATCAGACTTCCCTGCCAGTTCCAGCTGAATCAGGCCTGCAATGGCGAGAGTCTGCCCCTGCTTCATCTCAACGGTCGTATGCGAACGACGCGTATTCAGGCCAGGCACCTGCACTCCCGAAATCTCTGTCCCCAGAGCAAAATCGATCGAGCTGACTTCCGGATCAACTTCCATGCGAATGATGTCGCCATCGAGGATGTACGGCACAAATGCCAGCTGCACACCAAACTTCTTGTATTCAATGGTGATCGTTGGCGGTCCACCACCCGCACCAGACTGCGGTACCGGAACCGGAAACTCGCCTCCGGCAAGAAAGTCAGCACGATGACCGTGCATCGCCACCAGATTTGGTTCTGCCAGAACTTTCAGTACGCTGTTTCGTCGCAGTGCAGAAATGAATGCCTGAAAGCCATCACCCTCAAGGATGCCGAAGGCCGTTGCTCCACCCGCACCAGAAGCTCCGGATGTGACATTCCCCGTCACTCCATTTCCTGATGCGCTGGCGGCCAGACTTGTGCCCCCGGCGATCCGGGTGCCAACAATCGAATCACTGGCAGCAAACAGGAAGTCCGTACCGATTTCGCGATACGCAGTGCGATTCAGTTCGGCGATCTGTACCTTGAGCATGACCTGCTGCGGGCCAGGGATCTGCATCAGATTGATGATCTCCACATTGGCGGCACCGGCAACCGGTACCACAGCTCCGGTCTGGTTCTGTGGACCACCCGCGGTCGCGTCGCGTTCATCGTAGCCAGCAGATCCTCCACCAGCGGCACCACCTCCGGTCATCGTCGAGGTGACGGCATTGCTCAGCAGCCTCGTAATTCGCTGGACCTGAGCAGCATCGCGGGCCTGACCCTCCAGAATCAGCTTGTTACCAAGCTGACCGATTCGAATCTCAGCGTCCGGGAAGAACTGCAGCAGCCGAGCCTGAATCAATGGCAGATCAAGTACTACTCGAATATGCAGTGAAATGATCTCACCGGTCCCGGTCGTCATGGTCAGATCAGTGTCGCCCAGACGCAGACCGATCAGTCGCAGGCCACGAGCACCTAGCACCACAATCTCCGCAATGCCCGGATCAGAAATGGAGACTGAAGGACTGATTTCGTCGGAGTCTCCGCCCCAGTCGAATTCACTGTCCAGAATCAGCGTCCGACTCTGACCGACGGTGACCTCAATCACGTCATCAGAAGTCGGCTCCGACATCGCTGCGATAATCCCTGACTCCCGCGGTTTGCGCAGAGAAAGTTCCTCCAGACGCGACGGCTTTGGCTCGTCCTGGGCATTCGCGGTCATGCAGCAGACTGCAGAAACCCAGACAGCCAGCGTCAGACAACAGCTTCGCACCAGCTTCCGAGACAACCCGGATCGGAGCTCGCATGCTGTTGCTGAGGATTGAGTACTCATAAATCGGCCTGACCGGTCGGCTCTGACGCTGACGAACGTACGAACGGAAACACACCCGGATCCGTAGAGTCAGCACGAATGAAACTGCAGGTACAATCGGCACTACCAGAGCGATTCGGTTAAACAGACCCGGCCGTCTGACGATTCTCGCTCAATCTCTGCAGTACGGGTCTGAGGCCCCGCGCGGATCGTTCGGCAATGTGTGCTCTGACGGCTGCCGCAGCGGCAGTTTCTGCCATTCAGACCAGCTACGCGGACGCAAAACACCAGGCAAATTTCGCAGCTCTGATCTCAACTGCCTGAAATCGCATTGACAGGAGTCTGGGCGGACTGGCGAATTCCTGCGGCCAGCGCTGCCAGTTTGCGGCTCAGTTTTGATGACGGCTGGCGAATCACCAGCGGTTCTCCATTATTGATCGAACGCAGCACCGGCTTTGGGTCTTCCGGGAACTGCTGCACCTCAGAAACCTTCAGGACGTCCGCAATCTGTGCGGCGGCGATCTCTCCCGAGTTACCGGTGCGGTTCACAATAATGTGGACCCGATCACGTGCGATCCCGGAAGAATCAAGAAATTCCAGCAACCGTCGCGTTCTTCGCAGCGAAATAAAGTCGGGACGCATCACGCAGTACAGATGATCGAGCGACTTGGCGATGGTAAATGTCAGATGACTCAGACAACGATCCAGATCACATACAATGTATTCATTGGTATGAGACAGGAGCGACATCACTCGCTGCATTCCACGCATATCCACAGGATTGAAGCTCGGAAACAATGTTCCTGATTTAAAAGGAATTAATCTAATTCAGACTTATGATAATGCAATAAGAAA
>JALQUR010000422.1 GCA_023260695.1 Planctomycetaceae bacterium | reverse complement strand
CGAAAAAGACCCGAAAAGCCGAGGCTTTCCGGGTCTTCAAATAGCGGCGGAGGGATTCGAACCCCCGACACGCGGATTATGATTCCGCTGCTCTAACCGACTGAGCTACGCCGCCTGATTGTCAGATGCATTTTTCGTCCGGAACACTGCAGGACCTTCAGCAAAAAAGCAGCGTCTTGCAGATGTTGGACATGGTGGTCAGATTGCTGAATCCACCCTGTGCTGAATCCACCCTGTGTGGATTCAACTGTGTGGATTCAACTGTGTGGCCCGGATATCGGGAACAGCTCAAAAGCTGTCACCGTCTGATCACCATCATTTTCGGCACCAGTCGCTGGTGAAGCGACTGTACTTACCGCAGAACATCCCGCAGAAACTCCTGTAGATCATCCTGATCAGCGGTTCCTCCAACGTCCAATGCGGACGTCTTTGGGTTCTCCTGAGATCAACTGTGAACAGATGCCGGCAATTGCCGTGACTGGCCACCGATGAAAATTCGGCGATATTTGCCAGTACTTCGGCCATCAAGCCAATTCTGCCGTTCGCGAATTTGCCCCCCGGAAGTCTGGCGGGGCGGAAGTTTAGCAGAATTCGCCGACTCGACAACCAACTGTCAAAAATTGCCGACTCACCGAATGGGCGTTGGGTGAGCACTCACAAAAGCGATTCTGGAACGTGTTTTCGGTCGAGCATTGCGGAGAGACCTTTCTGTATCTTCAGCCTTCACTATCCGAGCCTGAGGTTGTCAGGGGATCCTGTAGACCTCCTGAAGTCCAGCTGGAGTCTGGATCGGACAGTGAAGCTGAAAACAGAGGATCGGCTGGTACAGGTGTTACAGGTTGATTGCAAGATAACTGTTGCAGTGGTTGCAGGGTTTGTTCAACGGACCTGACCGCAGATTGTGCAGCTTCCCAGTCACCCTTACCGGCAGAATGAAGAGCGGCATCCGCCGACGTCGAAGTTGAAGAAACAGACTATTGCGCAGCATCGGTCGTCGCTTCTTCAAGCAGCATCATTTGAGGTACTGCAATGTCCAGGCTTGTTCTGAGCGTTACATTTGCTCTGACATTGTTGATTTCTGCAGGCAGCGCCACGGCTGGTTTGCTCGCACATAGCGGCTTCTCAGCAAGTCCAGTGTCCGCCGGTGGTGATTTTCTTGCGGCCAGTTGTAATGCGCCCGCTGCTCCGGCGATGCAGCAGCAGGTTGTCTGGGAAACAGAGAAGTACAACTGTAAGCGAACTGTGTATGACTATTGCACCGAGACGGTCCCTGTGACCTGTCGCCGCAAGGTCTATGAGACCTGCTACAGGGATGAAACCTATCAGGTCTGCCGCCCTGTGTATCAGACCTGCTATCGGGATCAGAACTACGAAGTCTGTCGCCCCGTCTACGAAACCTGCTTCCGGGAGGTGCAGAGCACTGTTCGACGCCCCGTCTACGAAACTTGCTACCGCGATGAATGCTACGAAGTGTGCCGGCCGGTCTATGAAACCTGCTACCGGGACTGCACTTACACCGTGAATCGTCCGGTGTATCAGACCTGCTACCGCGACGTCTGCACCACGAGCTGGAAGACGGAGTATGAGACCTGCTATCGAGAAGTCTGCTACACGACATTTCGTCCGGTCACTGAATGCCGAACTGTCCAGGAGTGCGGGGGGGAATGGGTGACCGAGACACGCCACATTCCCGGTCCGATTGTCGAACAGTGTGTTGTGGATCCCTGTGACCCCTGCAAGACGAAAAGGGTTCGCGTGCAGTGTCCCGGCCGAACGACAACCTGTCGTCGCTGGGTACCAAAGATGATTGAAAAGCAGGTGACCTGTACTCGAATGGTGCCTCAGGTGTGCAGCAAACGTGTTCCTTATACGGTCTGTCGTCGTGTGCCGGTCACGTGCACGAAGAAAGTTCCGTACACTGTTTGCCGAAATGAGCAGCAGACCTGTACGAAACGGGTCCCATACACTGTATGTCGTATGGAAAAGAAGACCTGCACTCGCAAGGTCCCGTTCACACGCTGTACATGGAAAGACGAGTGCATTACGAAAAAGATGCCCTATACGGTCTGCCGCATGGAGAAAAAGACGTGTACTCGCAAGGTGCCTTACACGGTCTGTCGGATGGAGCAGAAGACGTGCACCCGCAAGGTTCCATACACAGTCTGCAAGGAAGTGTGTGAGACGCGACATGTAACTCGTACACGCTGTGTGCCTCGCGAGGTGTGTGTCACCATGACGCGCTGCGTACCGCGACTGGTCTGCAAGCCAGTGAATCCCTGCTGCGACCCTTGCGTTACTGCAGAGTCGCCATCATGTGCTGCCGGAACCAGTGTGCACTGAGCCTGCTGTCGCAGCAGCCGTCGGAGTCGGAATTCAGCGAGAGGAGGCGGCAGCCTCCTCTTCCTGTTGTGCTGGCCTGAAAAACCGGCCTGATCAGCGTTCTGCTGTGCCGAGTGCTGACTTTTGCCTGACACCGTCTGTCTGATTGCCTACACTAAAGGCACACGTGAACAGTTCTGATCTGCCGGCCGAACGGCGAAGGAGTCCCCTGCGTTGTGATTTCGTCGGGGAATTCGTCTGCGGGCAGCAGGAATTGTTGTGTTGACTGATCCGTTCCTGCAAGTTTCTCTGCGGGTCAGGCAGTTGTCAGCGAACACGGCAGGAGTTGATTGATGCAGGGCGACAAGGAGCATGATCCAGAGGAAGCTGACTTCAGCTTTCTGCAGGACAGTGAAGTACCCGATTCGGGAACGATCCAGTTTGGCAGAACTGGTGACACAGATCCGTACAAGCCGGTAGCGGACTGTGATGTCGATATGACTGACACTCCGCCTGCCTTCGTCGCTGAAAATGGCGGCGCTGCAGCGACTGGTGAATTGCAGAATTCTCCGGATGTTTCTGCGGCGCGACCGCGCGGCGATCGCTCCGCGAGGCCGCGGCGTGCTCAGCAGGATTCGTCAGAGGGCAGCAAAGCGGCTCAGGAGGCGGGCAGTGCTGCGGTGACAGAACGCCCGCGGCAGAGCAACTGGCTGCTGGGCTATGCTGTATTTGTGACATTGCTGCTGTTGTATCTGTTTCTCAGCGGGAAAGTTCATCTGAACCCGAACCATGCACTGGAGAGTCTGCCGGATATTCGTCCCCTGGCTCCGAATGAATTCAAGGCGATACCTGAGGATACGGAACTTCCCGAGGGGCATGCACTGAAGCTGGGCCAGACGCGTCGATTCGGAGACATCGAGGTGACTCCGCTGCGGGTCAGTCGAGAAACGCTCAGCTTTGAGGATTTCCAGACGCATGAGCGGATCGAAGCAGCGGACGCAGCGGACATGGAGCCAAAACTCAAGATGTCGGTTGCGAAGGCGACGACAGGGCGCTCACGGGTGCCGGTTGGCAACAAAAGAGCCAGTACTTCAGCGTCG